>CANQXR010000014.1 GCA_947627855.1 uncultured Clostridia bacterium | reverse complement strand
AATAGTACCTCACCGCATTATAGAACGCCATAGCTGTAAGGAATATATATAAAAAAGTTTAGACGAGCAAACATTCTGTTGCTCGTTTTTTGTTTCTGAAAATTTATCTGTGTAAATGCAATTATACATTCGCCGTAATAGCTTTGCCGATTTATCTACTCTTCATATAGTGTAAATTCATTTTTGTGAAAATCAAGCATACCTTCATCTCGCATTTTACAAAGCTCGTTTGACATCGCGCTGCGGTCAACCGAAAGAAAATCTGCCATTTGCTGACGATTAAAGGATATTGTAAGGGAATTGCTGTTTTGTTTCTTCGCTTCGTCAGAGAGGTAGGACAGCAGTTTTTCACGTGTTGTGCGTTGGGACATATAACCGAGCTTTTGTACGAGCTTTCTGTTTTTTTCGGAAATCGTATAAAACAGACTTTTTACGAGCCTTGTATGATAGGGACATGCAGAGGGGCAGACAGACAGTATTTTCTCAATATCAAAGAACAAAACCGTACTGTCTTCGGCAGCGACAACATCGTTAAGTATAGCTCCGCTGTCAGGTGCAGTATAGGCTTCTCCGAACATTTCTCCGACACATATTTCATTCAGTATGCTGAGATTCCCCCAGTAATCCTCTTTTTGTATAATGAGCCTGCCCTCACCAAGCAGCAGTAGGTCACGAATATATTCACCTTGACGAAAGACATATTCCTTCTTACTGTAATTTTTAACAGACACATTAAGGCAATTCAGCATAGATGCGATTTCCTCTTCTCCGATACCGGCGAAGAGTTTTGTGCGTTTTAATGCAGAAATATATTTTTTCATAAAAACCTCTTTTCCGTTGTAAATACAACAGACTTTTCTTTTCAATCTTACTATAATTAAATCAGAAAGTCAAGAGCGACTAAAGCCGTTTGGAAAAGGAGGAATCATTATGATAAGAAAAATTATAAAAATTGATGAAAACAAATGCAATGGCTGCGGAGCGTGTGCCAATGCTTGCCACGAGGGAGCAATCGGCATGATAAACGGAAAGGCAAAGCTGGTTCGTGAGGATTACTGCGACGGACTTGGCGATTGTCTGCCCGCTTGTCCGACAGGTGCAATCACTTTTGAAGAACGTGAGGCACTCTCCTATAACGAAGCTGCCGTACAGGCAGCAAAACAGCAGAAGCAAGAGGGAAAACTGCCTTGCGGCTGCCCCGGCACTGCTTCAAAGACAATTTGTCACGAAGCCACAGATACAGCGAAAGTGACCGTTCACAGCAGACTTTCGCAATGGCCAGTACAGATAAAGCTTGTTCCGGTGAATGCTTCGTATTTTAATGGCGCAAATCTGCTGATTGCGGCGGATTGTACGGCTTACGCCTATGGGAATTTCCACAATGATTTCATTAAAAACAAAATAACGCTTATAGGCTGTCCTAAGCTGGATTCTGTAGATTATTCCGAAAAATTAACACAGATAATCGCACAAAATGACATAAAAGGCGTAACAATAGTCAGAATGGAAGTTCCCTGCTGCGGAGGGATTGAAAACGCCGTAAAACAGGCTCTTCAGGCAAGTGGGAAATTCATTCCTTGGCAGGTCGTGACAATCTCTGCGGACGGGCATATCATCGAATAATATAAAAGGAGACGGTGTATATGGAAAATAAAATGTTTTGCTTTCAATGTGAGCAGACGGCAGGCTGTAAAGGTTGTATGGGAAATGCCGGGGTTTGCGGCAAAAAGGCAGATACTGCACAATTACAGGATAAATTGACCGGTGCGCTTATCGGTCTTGCCCGTGCATCAGAAGGAAATGAACACTCTGTTAATTCCGAAACAGACGAACTGATAATAAAAGGTCTTTTCACAACTGTTACAAACGTTAATTTTAACAATGTGACAATTTCCGATTTGATAAAAAGGATACATAAAGAAAAGGAAAGACTTGTTCCGAATTGCCTTGAATGTATATCTTCTTGCGGCAGAAACGATGACTATGACATGAAAAATCTATGGGAGGCAGACGAGGATATTCGTTCCTTAAAATCATTGATTTTGTTCGGTATCAGGGGTATGGCGGCTTATGCTTATCATGCAGCGGTACTTGGATATCATGATAAAACTGTTAACCATTTCTTCTACAAAGCACTTTTTGCTGTTGGTATGGATTGGGGACAGGAAGAATTGCTGCCCATAATATCGGAGGTCGGCAAGGTAAATCTGCGCTGCATGGAACTTCTGGACAAAGCAAATACCGAAACATACGGCACTCCATCACCGACAGATGTTACACTGACTGTTGAAAAAGGTCCTTTCATAGTTATTTCGGGACATGACCTTTATGATTTGAAACAGCTTCTTGAACAGACCAAAGATAAAGGCATAAATGTTTATACGCATGGAGAAATGCTCCCTGCCCATGCTTATCCCGAATTAAGAAAATACAGTCATCTCAAAGGTAATTTCGGAACAGCATGGCAAAATCAGCAAAAGGAATTTGACAGCATTCCCGGTGCGGTTCTCTTTACAACGAACTGCCTTATGCCGCCCCAAAAGAGCTATTCCGACAGAGTGTTTACCACAGAAGTCGTATCCTATCCGGAAATAGTACATATCGGAGAGGACAAAGATTTCACGCCCGTAATTGAAAAGGCGCTGTCACTTGGCGGCTATCCCGAAGATGTTGCTTTTACAGGTATCAATGGCGGAAACAAGGTAACAACAGGATTTTCCCATGGCGTAGTATTATCTGTGGCAGATAAAGTAGTGGAGGCTGTAAAAGCAGGACTTATCAATCACTTCTTCCTTGTTGGCGGCTGCGACGGTGCAAAGACAGGAAGAAATTATTATACAGAATTTGTAAAGCAAACGCCGGCTGACAGCATTGTTCTTACTCTCGCCTGTGGAAAATATCGCTTTAACGATATGAATCTCGGTACAATAGCAGGTTTACCCCGTCTTATGGATATGGGACAGTGTAACGATGCATACAGCGCAATTAAAGTAGCTGTTGCACTTGCCAATGCGTTCAAATGCACAGTCAACGAGCTTCCTCTTTCGATGGTTCTGTCATGGTATGAACAGAAAGCGGTATGTATATTGCTGACACTTTTATATCTTGGTATCAAAAACATTCTGCTCGGACCGTCTTTGCCTGCATTTATTTCTCCCAATATATTAGATTTATTGGTAAAGCAATATAATATTGCTCCGATTTCCACTCCGACAGAAGATTTGGCGGTGTGAAATTTTTCTGTAAATTGACTTTCTATGTCAATTTAATAGTTGATATGTAGTGGTCAGCAGATTTCTGTCTAACCGTTGTTATTAGCCTATAGTACAAAAGGACGAGCATGTCGAGGGCAGCCGTCAGGCTGTGCATTTACCCTTGACTTGCTTGGACTTTTGTGCTATCAGACTTTTGTGTTACTGCTCCATTCGCTCACCATACATAATGCATAATTCACCATACACTTTACCCCAATTTCGTAATGGCAGAGTCCATTTTTTG
Source organism: uncultured Clostridia bacterium (assembly GCA_947627855.1). Taxonomy (GTDB): domain Bacteria; phylum Bacillota; class Clostridia; order Lachnospirales; family CAG-274; genus JAJQCI01. The sequence continues at coordinate 51,339 of CANQXR010000014.1, read as the reverse complement.
ATGATTTCAGTAGTTGCTAAATATAGTGCTTTTTACAATTAAATGACGCTTGGGAAAACACTCCTCTGTCGATTCAGGCGTTTATAACTGCTATTCAGACTTTCTATGGCATTTGTAGTATATATGACCTTCCTTACCGCTTCAGAGAATTTGAAAATCGGACTTACCAAATCCCAGTTTTCACTCTAAGACTTCACGGAACGAGGATACTTTTCTTCCTATTTTGTAGATGCTGATTCCATCGCTTTAAAAACTGATTCTTCATTTTGTGCATGATATATACTTTTTAAGTCATTGGCAAATTCTTTCATATCCTTATATGACACATGTTTTAGTGTATTTCTTACCTGATGTACTATACATCTCTGGTACTCGGTATTCGGAAATGCTGTATTTATTGATTCTCTAATCCCGGCAAGTCCATCAGCGCAAATGATAAAAATATCCTTAACTCCTCTGTTTTTTAAGCTGTTCAGCACTCCAAGCCAGAATTTGCTGCTCTCATTTTTACCTATTTCAATCGATAATACATCTTTTTTACCATCTGTATTTATCCCAAGTATTATGTATGCTGCCACTTTTCTGCTATTCCGTTAGTTCTCACCGAAAAGTGTACCGCATCTATGAAAACTATAGGATATATGCTTGATAAAGGTCGATTCTGCCATTCCTCTATTCGTGGAAGAAGCTTGTCTGTTATATCTGATACCAAGCTTTCACTTACCTCAAAACCATAGATATCTTCAATTATATCAGATATCTGTCCGGTTGTCATTCCTTTGGCATACAGACTTATTATTTTTTCCTCTATTGCAGAAATGTCTTTCTTACGTTTTGGCACTATCTTGGGTTCAAAGCTGCTATCTCTGTCCTGAGGTACATCTATATTCATTTCTCCATATTTGCCTCGGATTCTCTTGGTTTTTTACCATTTCGATAGCTGCCATCGGAAGTGCGCTCATATTTCTCATATCCTAAATGCTCATTCATTTCATTCTCAAGCATCTCCTGAATAGTTCCTCCGAACAGAGCCTTAAGTGAATCCCTGATATCCTCTGCGGTCTGAATATCATACTCCTGCAGCAGCCCCGCTGTGATGTTTGTCATGGTGTCCGCAAAAAAGGCGGCTTTGAGAACAGCCGCTTTTTTGAGTTGGGATATGAAATTAATGAGGGCAGATTTTATAGTTGACCCTGTTGATTAAGGTTCCTTTCAGACAGTTTCCGCATTTTGAGCAGATCTGGGCGTTGTATGTATATACGGTGCAGCCGCCGCTGATGTTTTTGACATGATTTGTAACGGTGCCGCTCTTATATACATGGTTGCAGTAGTCCTGAGGCTCGGAGTTTTCATAAACAGGCTCGGACACTCCGTTTTCGTCTGTGAAATACGAATCCACTCCGTTTGAAAAATCAAGAGTCATATCGTCTGCATAGTCGGTGTCCTCACTGAAGGGAATTGCAAAATCCTCATCAAAGGACATATAAACGTCAAAATCCTCGGTGTATTCATAAAGCTCCGCCGACTCTGAGCTGTTGTAGATGGGATATTCCTGATATGCCAATACAAAATTGCAGTTCAGAATGAATACCGCAAAAGCAATTACCACCGACACAATAGTATTTTTCAAGCTGCGATGTTTTACATTTTTCATTTCATTTAGCCTCGCTTTCATTTGTTTTTCACTGCCGCTCCCGAACATACTTATAGGCATATATTCCGCATTAAATAAATCCGACCTCTGCTTTGCCATATCTATTATGGTCTGACCGTATTCGCTTTTTTCTTCCTCGCTCATACTCATAACAACAGCTTCGTCGGCTCTGTATTCCAACAGCCTCATAAACTCCCTTGACAAAAGATACATAAAAGGGTTGAACCAATGGAGGGCAACGGCAAAAATCAATATTATCCTATAAACAAAGTCGCCGTGCTTTATGTGCATATATTCATGCTTCAGTATATGCTCCGTCTGAATATGTGTAAGCTGCCTGTCAGGCAGTATTATAACCGGATGGAGCAGCCCAACGGTCATAGAATCGATGCAGCGTGACGTAAGAATTCTGACGCTGCGTCTTACCTTGTTTTCCTTTTTAATATTTTCGGAAAGACTGTTTACATAGTCGTTTTCATTGTCTGTACACATCAGCTTCAGTCCGCTTCTGAATTTGCTGTAAATTATATATTTATAAATAAGCAAAACGCAGGCTGCGGAAATACAGACTGCCGATATTATAATCACCGCATAGAAGCCCTTTGGCTCTATAATGACATTGTTCGGCATGACACGTATAAAATTGCTGCTTTTGTTTACAAAGCCGCTGACATTCATAAAGCCGGATACAGCGTCCATATAAACACTTCTGAAAAGCGGAAACGGAAACAGCGAAAATATCAATGCTATTTTCAGTATGCCTATGCGCAGTCTGACAGAGAAATATTTTTTCAGTGCAGGTCTGAGCAGCAAATAAATCACATATACGCCGCCTGCCATAAGCGACATAACCGAAATCACATTATGCATCAAGGAACTCCCTGAGACGCTGAGCCTCTTCCTCGCTCAGCTTTTCATTCCCCGTAAAGGACAGCAGGAAGTCATATACGGAATTATTGAAGTTCTTTTCAAGAAATTCTCTGGAAAGCCTGTGCAGATATTCCTTTTTTGTCATTGACGGAAGATATACATATCTTCTTGTTTCCTTATCGATGTATATATTCAGGAACTGCTTATTGTTAAGTCTGACAAGAAATGTCCTTACCGTTTGCTGTTTCCAGCCCTTTGGTGATGAAAAATTATCACAGATCTGTTTGAGAGTAGCCCCCGAAGGCTGCGTCCACAAAAATTCCATTATCTCCATTTCAGATGAAGAAATTCTGTTCATTTTAAAATACCTCCTCTCTGCAAGGTTATACATATTACACTGTGTAATTATATTATAATATTGCATTCAGAATTTGTCAATAGAAATTTATAAGATTTTTTAATTTTAATTTTGACATCACTATTTGAATGTACGATTGTGCTGTCAGTAAAATACAGAGCGGGAAATACCTGTTATTATATAGGGAGGGTGAAGACATTATGAAAAAAACAAAGCTGTTCTGCGAGGACTGTGGCAGGGAAATAGAAGAAAAGCAGGCATATCCCGCGGATAAGATGGGGAAATATTTTTATTGTCGTAAGTGCCATGAAAAAAATCTGCACTACAACGGCATACACGACACAGACTACAAGCCGGAGCAGACCTTTTCCGATGTATCTGACTTACGTCTTTCTCTCACAATAGATATTGACGGTGGAGGTTTTCTTGACAGCAAGGCTGAAAAGCTCCTTAAGACGGTAAATAAAAGCTATGAATCCCATATGTATATAGTAAAAAATGAAAGGCTCAGGCAAGGCTTTACACTTGTTTTTCGCCCTATGACGGCTGAGTCCATTATGAACGATATACCATGGGACAGACTTTGCAGACAAATGAAAGAGCTTGGCTATGACTTTGGCGACAACTGCCATATGAGGCTGACAGATGAAAAAAACGCCGTAAAAATCATATCGGGAGCAGAGGTCGACGACTGCGGCGACAGAATAATTACGGCGCTTGACAGCATTCTACTTTAAAAGCTCGTCATAGGTGGTATTCAGAGCCTCCTTTATGGCTCTTAGCTGAGACAGCTGTATATGCTGAATTCCCCTTTCTATTTTTACAAGACATTCTCTTGTGATAGGCTCGCCCATAAGCTGAAGCCTTCTCACAAGCTCCGTCTGTCCTATTTTGCGGGACAGGCGGATTTCTCTTATATTCTTTCCTATGCTGCCTGTGCTGTCCTGTTTTATTTTCTGTTCGTTCATTGTCATATACCCCCAAAAAAAGGACTGATTTCGGTACAATTTTTATTGATTATATTATAAGTATGTGATATAATGGGACTAATATAAGTCCATTTTTAACCGATATAATATTCTGTTAAAATGTAAAAACCGACAAAATAAAGATTACTTTGCTTGATAAGGAGGGAGAGCCATGGCAAAATTAATATCGGATATTAAATTTGAAGGCGGCAGCGACTGTTTTGTGTGGAGAAGTCCTGTTGAAGATTTTGAAACAGGTTCGGTTCTGACGGTTTTTGAATCTCAGACAGCCCTTTTCTATCTTAACGGCGCCTGTGTGGGAGAGCTTGGCGCAGGACGGCATATTCTCGAAACGGAAAATATACCGTTCCTCACCGGACTTTTTTCTAAAATCACAGGAAATAAAAATATATTTCATGCTCAGATATATTTTGTAAACAACACCGAAAGCCTTTCAATGAAATGGGGCACAGGCGGAATCGTATATCAGGATATGTCCGGCATAGTATTTGAAATAGGCTGCAACGGCGAAATAAATCTTTCCGTTGAAAAACCGAGATTTCTGGTTGAAAAGCTTATGGGTTCGGAGCGTTCTCTGCAAAAGGATATGCTCATAGACAGATTCCGTGGGCTTATTTCCTCCGAGGTCACCGATGTGCTTGTAAATTCCATAATCGAGGAAAACATACCAATCATAGGCATAACGGGTCATCTTAAAAGACTGTCGGAAAAGGTCAGCCCCTTTATAGAAAAGCTTTTTGAGGACTACGGCTTTAATGTTCCAAGATTCAGAATAATAAAGGTTATGCTGCCCGAAAACGACCCACAGTACAAGCGTCTGAAAAGTCTCAGGGCAGACCAGGGGCTGCTTTTAAGCGAGCTTGAACTAAGACGGCAGGCGGAGCTTATCAGGGCGCAGACAAAGGCACAGGGCGAGCTTGTGGGAGCGCAGACACAGGCGCAGAAAATAAAGCTTGAGGCTGACGCAATGGCTTTCAAGCGGCAGGCCGAGGGCTATACATATCAGCAGGAAAGGCAGTTTGACGTTATGCAGTCGGCTGTTGAAAATGACGGCGGCGGAGGTATAGCCGGACTAAGCGGCGAGTTTATGCAGCTTGGCGCAGGGCTTGGAGTTATGGGAGTAGTGGGAGATATGATGAAAAACAATCTCTCAGACACAAAAATGTCCATGGAAAGAGGTATTTCCGAGAGAAACGAAGTGCCGCCACAGGGTCGCAGATGTCCCAAATGCGGAAATGTTATTGGCAACAACACTAAATTCTGCCCCGAATGCGGAAGTAAAATTACTTCGGAAGAAAAAACAGTCTGTCACAACTGCGGCAAAGAAACGCCAAGGGGCGCAAAGTTCTGTCCCGAATGCGGAGCGAAGATTTAAGGGGGTCATAGCGTGAAAAACAGATTTTCATTTGTTATTATTAATATTATTGCCTTTGCAGCCATTCTTGCGCTGTGCATATTGTTTGCTCCGGCGTACAATGCTGTTTTTGCCGCAAGCCTTATATTTACCGCTGTGGCGTTTGCCGTTGAAACGGCTGTCAACGTGTCCCTTTTCGGAAACGGCGGCGTAAAGGCATATTTCTTTTCACTTCCCGCTGCCTATATAAGCGGTGCTTATGTTGTTTTGCAGTCGGCGGCGTGCATAGCCTTTATATTCCTGTTCAGTTCATTAAGACTGAGCCTTGCCGTACAGCTTGTTGTTATGGCGGCTTTCTGCATTCTCCTTCTTGCTGCCTGTATGGGCAGAGAAACCCTTGCCTCAAACGATAGGAACAGAAGCCGCAGTTATATGACAGAAGCAGCTTCAAGACTTGGGGCAATAAAGGCAAACGCAGCTGACAGAGCGCTTAAAGCGAAAATAACAAGCCTTGCCGAGGAGGCAAGAATGTCAAACCCCTCCACGGCTGAGGAGCTTTATGACATCGAAAACAGAATAGACGAAAAAATAACGGCTCTTGAGGGCGCAGTAAAAAAAGGCGCAGAATGCGGCGATGTTATTTCCGAAATAGGAAATTTAATAAAAGAAAGAAACAGTCTTGCAAAGACAGTGAGGAGGTAAAGCATGAGCTTACAGTATGAATGCAAAATCTGCGGCGGAGTTCTCATACCCGATGAGGGAGGTCTTACGGGTGTGTGCGAATCCTGCGGCAGTAAAAGCGTTATTCCGAAAGAAAGTACAAACAGCGGCAAAATAAACCGTGCCAACTATCTGAGAAGAGCAAGCGAGTTTGACAAGGCGCAGGAGCTTTTCGAGCAGATAGTGTCTGAAAACCCCGACGACAGCGAAGCCTATTGGGGGCTTGTTCTGTGTAAGTACGGCATAGAATATGTGGACGACTCAGACGGAACAAAAAAGCCGACCTGTCACCGCACAATGTTCGACTCCATTCTGAACGACCCCGATTATAAGGCGGCTGTTGAACATTCTGTCGGCGCAGTCAGATATATTTATGAAGAAGAAGCCGAAAAAATAAACGAGATTCAAAAGAAAATAAAGGCGATTGCCGCAAATGAAAAGCCATACGACATATTCATATGCTATAAGGAAAGCGATGACTTGGGGCAGAGGACACGTGACAGCGTTGATGCACAGGATATATACAACCGCCTTGTGAAAAAGGGCTATAAGGTGTTCTATGCAAGAAAAACGCTGAGAAATCTTCTCGGAAGTGAATACGAGCCTATTATATTCGCTGCGTTAAGCTCCGCAAAAATTATGCTTGTGTACGGCTCAAAGCCTGAATTCTTCGGGTCCGTATGGCTCAGAAACGAGTGGAGCCGCTTCCGCCGTATGATGAAGGACAACCCCGAAAAGAAAATTATCCCCATATATGACGGAGCAAGTATGTCGGCATACGACCTCCCCAATGAGCTTGTGGATTTTCAGGCCTTCGACAAATACAGGGTCGGCTTTATGGAGGAGCTTATAGAGGGGCTTGACAAAATGCTCGAAAAAAAGGACGAGCCAAAGGCAGGAGAGGTTAAGTCCTCCGAAAATCTTTCCTCAAGAGCAAAGGGACTTTTGGAGAGAGGCTATCTGTTTCTTGAAGATAATAAATGGGACGAGGCGGACAGCTATTTTGAAAAGGTTCTTGACGAAGAGCCGAAGGAATCCGAAGCCTATCTCGGCAAGCTTATGGCACAGCTTCATCTGAGCCGCAAATCTGATTTTGAAAAGAATACCCAAAAACTGGACGATTTCGACAATTTCAAAAAAGCGCTCCGTTTCGGCAGCAAAAATCAGAAAGCAAAGCTTGAAGAATATGCCAATCTGGTCATATACAACGAGTTTATGCGTTATTATAAGAAGGCTAATGACAATTCCTCCCTTATTTCGGCGGCGGAAAAGTTTGAAACACTGGGCAATTTCAGAGATTCGGCGGAAATTGCCGCAAATTGCCGTGAAACGGTGAACAGCAGCGAATATAACAGGGCAGTGAACAAAATGAATAACGTAAGCACACCGTCAGATGCCCTTGTTGCCGCAGCTATATTTGAAAATCTTGGGGATTACAGAGATTCCAAAGAGCTGAGGGAACGCTGTCTGAAGCTTGCGGATAAAAAAGATGAAGAGGTCAAGACCCGTGCCGTCAATACATATAAGTCGAAAATTGCCGCTTCCGATAATATATATGACATTATCGAGCTGAAAAGAAATGTTCATATTATAAAGAAAAAGTCTGAAATCAACAATCTTATAAATATGTGCAACGACAAAATATATTCCCTGTCACTGGCAAATATGAAAGAGGGTATAGCCACCAACAATAAAAACGAAATTATTGCGGCAAGGGACAATTTCAGAACGCTGTCGGACTATGGCGACAGTGCTGCCATGGCAAAGGAATGTGACGATGTTCTTTCGGGCATATATAAAAATGAAAGGAAAAAAGAAAACATCAGAAATATCATCATACTTTCAAGTATTACTGCCGTTGTTGTATTTATTCTGGTGATGGTTGTGACCACACCGCCCCGAAAATATGCAAAGGCTATAAAGTATGAAGAAGATGGAAACCATGTGGAGGCTCTCAACTTATTTATGGAGCTTGCAGATAAAGACTATAAGGAAGCTAAGGTCTATGTACCAATGTGCCGCTACGAAATAGGAGTAGAGCTGTATAATGCTCAGAATTATGAAACCGCTATGAGATATTTCCGGGAAGCCGGCGAATACAGGGATGCACCCGTTTATCTTCAGACCTGCGTAAATCTTCTGAATGAAGCAAAATATCAGGAGGGACTTAAGCTTCTTGGAGAAGGGCAATATTACAACGCCCGTGAAGTATTCAATGCGCTTGGGGGTTATAAGGACGTTGCCGCACAGATACAGAAATGCAATGACGGCCTTTCCGAAATAGATTATCAGAAGGCTATGTCCATTCTCAACACCGGCGACTACACCGGAGCAAGAGAAAAATTTGTGGCACTGGGAGATTATAAGGATTCCGCCACAAGGGTCAGGAATATAGATCTGGAGCTTAAATACCGTGATGCCATAAGCGCCTATAATTCGGGAGATTATCAGACAGCCCTTACCGCCTTTGAGGGGCTGGACGACTATAAGGACTCTTCGGATTATGCGTATAAGTGCAATGCTGTTTTTGATAAAAGCAAATTTAAGGACGCCTATATAAACTATCTGAGGAACAACGGATACACTGATGGATATAAATTGACACAATATTCTCTGCTTGATATAGATGGCAACGGCATACCCGAAATGCTCACGCATTTTATCTATCCCGAAAGTGACATTAGTATGACCATTATTGTTACATACAAAGACGGAGAAGTCAGAAATGTTTACGTCAGAGAGCTTTACACTGGCGGTCATACCGACATATTCCTGAATCGCAATGACAACAATTATTATGTCTGCATTTCCGAGCCGGCAATTTCAAGATACTACATTGTTTCATATGATGGGGATTCCCTTTCATTATCGGACTATATGGTTGTGACAGATGATATGTTCCAACCTGATTTTTCACCGCAATATCCCGACACCTATGATATAAGCTACACAAGCCCAATCACAAATTATTAATAACATATACTGATAATAAAACAATCGGCTCCCGTCTGCTTTGATGGGAGCCGTAATTTTTTCCGAATCTTATCCTCACGATTGGGGTTGAAATTTGTATAAAAATATTATATCATAGTTCTGAGGAGTGGTAATATATGAAAATAAACAAATCAACAGACGAGCTTATGAAGGTGCTTGAAAACAGCGACAGCATAGAGGAATATCTTAATGACAATGAGAATGATTTGACAAATGTCACACTTGAGGAGTTTCTTGCCGATATGCTGAACAAATATAATGTAACAAAGACTGACGCCATAAAAAAATCCCTGCTTGATGATACCTATGCATATCAGATATTCAGCCCCAAAATCAAAAAAAAACCGTCAAGAAATAAAATAATACAGATTGCATTCGGAATAGGACTTGACCTTGACGATACACAGAAGCTTCTGAGAACTGCCGGACATAACGCCCTTTATCCCCGCAGAGAATGGGACAGCGCTGTTATATATGCAATAAACAGAAAATTCACCGCAGAGGAGTGCGATGAGCTTCTGTATGACATAGGTCAGGACACTCTTACAAAAGCGGATTAACAGACCTTGTGACAGAGGAGATGGCAGATGAACGCAGAAAAGTATGAAGAAATTAAAATAATTTCACATAGCGGCAAATCATTGGTCGTGCTTGTAAAGGAAAAAGCAACGGGACGTTTATATGTCAGAAAATGTGCGCCGTATAAAAAGGATATATATGAAAAGCTGAAAAACATACACTGCAAATATCTGCCGGAGATAGTTTCGATTGAAGATTCCGGCAGCAGCGCCGTTGTCACCGAGGAATATATAGACGGTATAACGCTGAGAGAAGCAATAGATACAGCCGTTCCCTTCAGCAGAAAAACAAAGCTTTACATAATAACGGAGGTTTGCAGCGCCCTCAGCGTACTTCACAAAAACGGACTTATACACAGAGATATAAAGCCCTCGAATATTATGCTTGTAAATCCCTTATCCAAAAAGCCGGAGGTAAAGCTGATAGACTTTGACGCCGTAAGAGAACCCAAAACGGGGGCGGAAAAAGACACCTCCATTCTTGGCACCGAGGGCTATGCGCCGCCGGAGCAATATGGATTTTCACAGACAGACAGCCGAGCCGATATATATTCTCTCGGCGTTGTGGCTGACGAATTCTTCAGCGGCGAAAAATGGGCTAAAAAATATAAAAGCGTAATAAATAAATGCTGCAGCAAGGACGCAAAAAGAAGATATAAAACCGCCCGCCGACTGAAGCTTGCCCTGCTTATAAAGAATAAGAAAAGATTTGTTGCGGCACTTCTCATTCTTATAGTATTCCATCGCCGACTGTATGCAGTCGCCACACGTCTGCCGGCTTTTACAAAGGACGCCGTAATTATGTATCAGGTCAACTCCCATATGCGTGACGATTATTATGCAGAGGGAGTACAGTGGACAGGAGAATATGCGAAAGACAATATCCGCGTTTTTGCGGTAAGGGAATATGTAGATACGCTGTTTGTTATGATAACGTCCACCGAAAACTACGATGGAACAGAATATACGAATAAACTGTTTGCGGAGGAGCTGCCCCTTTATTTCCTTACAGATGAATCGGTGGTTTCCTACGATAACGGCAGCGGATATACAATGCAGCTTTCCATATCGGGTAAAGAAAATAACAGAAAAATCGTGATAAGCGATAATTACGGTGGGGATAAAAAGAATCCCTTCGGAAAAAAGATAACGGGAGAATATAAGCTTGTTGGAGCGCCGGATTACGACAGTGTTATGGAAAAGAAAACCGACAGATATTATGAGGGCGTGCTTAACGCATATGTAGGAGCATGGGACGATTATTACGGTTCAAAATGTCACATAGGCATAGAAAAGACTGGCGATGACAGGCTCAGAATAAAAATACACTGGAGCGTCGGTTATCTTGACGACAGTGTATGGATAATGAACGGAAGTCTTGACAGAAAGACGGAGCATATATATTATTCCGACTGCGTCAATCAACTCGTTCACCTTTCGGAGGAAACGGGAGAACGCACCTACACCGATTTATATACGGGAGGGAGCGGTGAATTTTACTTTGAAAACGGCTATCTGTTCTGGGTCGACAACAATGAAAACGCAGCTGCGGAATGTCAGTTTATGAGGGGCACACCCTATCCTGAGTATGACTGATTTACAAAAAAGGAGGAAACGATATGAAAGAAAAAACAACAGACGAATTATTCAACGGCTTTGTCAGCACAAAGGACCTCGGCGGATATATACGTGAAAACAATGACGAATTTATGGATATCACCCTTTCGGAATACATAAGGGCAATTCTCAGAAGAAAAGGACTCAGACCTGCCACCGCAGCACAGATAGGCGGACTTAACGAAAGCTATGTACACGACATAGTCAATGGCAGAAGAACAAACCCCGGCAGAGATAAGCTTATAGCCCTCGCCTTCGGAATGGGACTTGACTGCGCCGAAACCTGCACTCTTCTGAAAATAGCAGGCTGCCGTGAGCTTTACGCAAGGGACAAGCGTGACGGAATTATAATCTATTCCCTGCTGAATTCAAAATCCGTTGTGGAGTGCGATATGCTTTTATTTGACGAACAACTTGATACTCTTTCAGAGGCCTGAAAAAAAAACAGAAAAGTCGGCTGACAGCCGACCAATTGACAAAAGTCTTCCCATATAATAATAAATGCGGGGAGGCTTTTGTCATATTTCCTTTTTTCGGTTTTTGCGTATTGAATCAAGAGCGGCTTTCAATATATCGGCAGCTATTCTGATTTCCTCATCGTCACAGGAGGAAATCATAGCGGCGATTTCAGACTTGAAAATGTGGGAAGAGCTTTTCACACTGTCACATAAAAGACTGTCAACGGAAATATTCAGAGCATTGGCTATTTTGACAATAGCAGGCAGGCTAAGCTTTGTATTTGCCGTTTCTATATGACTTATGTGGGGCGTGGAAAGGTCTGCCAGTTCCGCCAGTTTTTCCTGTGATATATTTTGTTTTATGCGCTCACTGCGAATACGCATACCAATTTCCTTATAGCTTAAGTCCATTTGATCACCCCAAAAAAAATACTTTTAGCTATTGTATTACAAAAAAGTGTATGGTATAATAAATTATATGGTCATTATGACTACACAATTTATTATATACGAATTTTTTTGCTTTTTTACATATCCGGGAGGAGTATATGAAAAACGGCGCTTCGTATATAACAGCAATTTTCGGAGCATACAGGGAAAGCGGCAAAAAAAGATAACAGACTGATTTAAAAGTCTGAAATTGTTTGGTAAGGAGGCAATCAAATGAAAATTGTTTTTGGAATAATTTGGCTTATATTGTTTGTAATAGTATACTGCTTTATATCAAAAATATACAAAAGTATGTTTAATGTGGTATATTTCGGCTTTGGGGCATATTTTAAGGAAAAATTTATTATTTTTGTAGTATCCCTCTTTATATCGTTTATACCGATATATATTGTAATGAATTTACTTGGTCTGTCGTTTTGATAAAATAATGCTGTTCAGGGCTGCTTTTTCGTGAAGCTCCATATAAACCTTTGCTGTTGATTATATTTTCTGTTATGAAAGAAGGGGATCGGAAAACAAGAAATAAAAGTGTACTTATATAGACGCAGTATAATAAAAATACAAAAGGAAGGTGGAAAACTATGAAAAGAAAATGTTTAAGGTGTGGCACCATATATGACGAAGGAGCCAGAATCTGCGCAAACTGCAATGTTCCTCTTGTTGAGGTTGAGGAAGAGCCGCCGAAGTCCGAAGAGGATATATCCGGAGATGATAACACCGGGGAGGAAAACGAGGACACCGACAGCTATCACGAATATAAATATCCGAAGGGAGAAGATCCGTATATTGCCGATAAATATCTGCTTGATTCGGATAAGCCCTTTGTGGATAAATATAAACCTTTTGCCATATTGTATGCGGTGGATTTTCTGTTTTGCTGTATTGGTTTCAGGTCAGGAGGTATTTTCGGAATTCTTCTGATGTGTGCTCTGACTTTTCTTGTGATATGGATTTGTATGTTTCCCATAAGAATAACCATGCTTGAAAAAATATATCGCAATAAATACTATCTTCCCGCCAATATTAAAGATCTGACCAAGATTCTGAGCCTTGCTGCTCCGAGAATAGATTACAGATTCAACAAAATAAGCGGTTTTGAAGGAATAGAGGGTCACAATGTCAGATATGAAATAACCCTCAACAGCAATGAGCGATATTTCAAGATAAAGGCTTTTATTACCAAAAAGTTTCTGTTCTTTAATTTTAAATATCTTTATTATTCCGACTATAAGAGGATAAATGAGGATATACCTCTGATAGTATACGCCATACAGTCTGAACTGAGTAAATATGATGATTTGCCGGAGGGTGTATTCAAGGACAGCAAGCCTATGTATACCTGCAATTATATGAAAAGGGTATTGATTATAGGCGGAATTGCAGTGGCATTTATGCTGGTTGGTCTGATCGGTCTGAATAAGGATTCGGATTCCGATAAAAACATCGACTACGACTATGACTATGATTATGACTATGACTACGGCGATGACGATGGCGACAGCTCAGATGATAAGCCGACAGACATATCAGAGTCAGAGCTTGCCGACATGGTAAGATATGGCACGCCCCAGAGCTATCCCGACATAACATATGACGAAGCCTTCAGCGAATTTTTCGGCAGTCCGCATTGGGACGCATTCATAGGGGAGGAAGGAAAGAAAGTAGTTGAATTCACAGGCAGATGTACATATGACGGAGCCGAGGTTACGGCGCTTATACAGTTTGTTGTAAATACAGATACAAACACATTTTCACCAAGCTATTTAAGCTTCAACGATGTTTCACAAAATATGCTTATGCTTTCGTCTATCATAGAAAAAGCCTTTGGTTCCGTTCTGACAAAATCAGAGGACTATGTAGCGGCAGTAGATAACTTTACAGGTGAATGGTTCGATAAATACAGCCAGAGATGTCATCTGACCATAACTCCCCTCGAAAACGGCAGCTTCGACATGGAAATAAAATGGGGAAACAGCGCAGACAGCACATCTGTATGGAAAATGACAGGCAACTATGCGTCAGCCACAGAGATCAGATACTCCGACTGCCAGCACACCGATGAAGGAACATACGGCACACAACAATATTATTACAGCGACGGTTCCGGCAGCATATATATAGGCAGCGACGGCTATCTGTATTGGAATGACGAAAAGGAAAACGCCGGCAGCGAATGCTTCTTTGAAAGAGAATCCAAATAACAGCCCCCATCAGCACAATACAAACATACACAAAATACCGGCAGCAATTCAGAATTGCCGCCGGTATTTTTTACGCCCCTTTCCTCCGTCCGCTTAAATCGGTTTGGAATGGTTAATATTTATTTTTATATTGATTATAAGGGGATTTTGGGTTATAATTATTTATTATTAAAAGAAAGGGAGATTCAATTATGGCGATAAGGATAGACGGCAGAAAAATATCGGGCATTATAAAGGACGAGGTAAGGGACAGTGTTGAGAAGCTCAGGAAAGAGGGCGTTGAGATAACTCTTGCCGTTGTTCAGGTGGGGGAGGATCCTGCTTCAACGGTATATGTGGGAAACAAGAAAAAGGCCTGCGCTTATACGGGAATAAATTCAAGGGCGTATAATTTGCCTGAGAGCGTAACGGAGGCGGAGCTTCTGGCTCTTATTGACGAGCTTAACGGCGATGAAAGTGTAAACGGTATTTTGGTGCAGCTGCCTCTTCCTCCGCACATTTCGGAAAGCAGAGTTATAAAGGCAATATCGCCCCTTAAGGACGTAGACGGATTTCATGTTCAGAGTGCGGGGGCGCTTATGACGGGAGAGCCGGGCTTTCTTCCATGCACGCCCGCAGGTGTTATCGAGCTTATTAAAAGAACGGGTGTAGACATTACAGGCAAGGAATGTGTGGTTATAGGACGCTCCAACATAGTCGGAAAGCCTATGGCAATGCTGCTTCTGAGGGAAAACGGAACGGTTACTGTGTGCCATTCCAAAACAAAGAATCTGAGAGAGGTGGCAAAAAGAGCCGACATACTGGTTGTTGCGATTGGCAGACCCAAATTTATAGATGCTTCTTATGTTAAGGAGGGAGCAGTTGTAATAGATGTGGGCATTCACAGAAACGAGGGCGGAAAGCTTTGCGGCGATGTGGATTTTGACAGTGTGGAGCCGAAGGCTTACGCAATAACGCCTGTTCCCGGAGGAGTGGGCCCTATGACAATAGCAATGCTTATGAAAAACTGCGTTGCGGCTTACAGGCTGCAAAAATCAATATAACTCTGTTACAGATCCGCATGGGGAGGTGAAAGTGTGTTTTCAAGAAAAAGGGCGTTTTTAAAAACAGTTTTTATTTTTTTCATAGTTGTATTCTTCATATCCATTTATCAGTATATCACAAGCAAGGAAAAAATGACGGAGGACAGAATGACGGAGGCGTCAGACGCAGGAGCCGCACTTGTTGCCGATCAGATTTCCGGTTATATTGAAAGATGTGTGAGCAGGCTTAACGCTCTTAGCAGAGTGGACGTAGCAAGCGCCGCTATAAACGGAGATGAAAAAGCGGTGGAAGAGCTTAACCGTCTTATAAATCTAGACGCAGGAGAAAGTGACGTCTATCTTGAAAATATGCTTGTGCTGAATGCCGACAAGGATATCATATTATCCACGGCGGAGTCCTACGGCGACATAGTTGATAATCTTGACGATTATCTGGAGAGAGCGGCTACGGGCGCAGTTGTCACGGATTCCCAACTGAGCTTTCAGCCCAATACGGCGGAAAGATATTTTGCTATGATAGTTCCCGTTTTTGAAAACAGGCGGCTTATAGGATATATTATGTCGAGAATAGATACGGAAATTCTTTATGACAAAACCGAAAAGGCGGCTACGGCAGACGGACTGGGTATAATGATATATGACGGAGAGGGAAATGCCGTTCTTACAAGGGGAACAGAGGAAATCACAAAGCTTTTTGAAGGCTATAAGCCATCTGACGGAGAGCCTGACAGCGACAGGTATATAATAGGAAAAAGGGAAATTTCCATGGCTCCCTTAAGACAGAGCTGGCACGTATATTTCATTATTCCGCGAGGGGACGCCGTTATGACATTTTTTTATATAAAAATGGCATTTCTTCTCCTTTGCTCAATTATACTCCTTGCGGAGCTTCTGAGATCCCTTATACGCTATAAACGCACTGTCCTGCCTATCAGAAGCATTATTTTCGATCTGAAAAAGATAAACAAAAGCGGAGATTATACAATGCCTGTAAGCTCTACGGGCTATGAGGACTTCGACATTATAGGCAGCTCACTCAACGACATAGTAAAGGGCATTATAGAGGGAGATTATGCCCTTGAAGCCCTGACGGAAAAATATAAGGAGCTTTTCAACAATAAAAAGCTTGTGTTTATAGAATGGGATTTTTCAACCTTCAATATGAGCGCAAGCCCCAATTATAAGGACGTTTTCAATATAGATTTCACTCCCTTCGGTGAAATTGACTATTCGCCGGACGTATTGAATATACACCCCGATGATGCAGGGCGTTTTATAGACTGGCTCAGAGATGTCAGAATGGGCAGAAAAACATCTCCCATTATTTACAGAAAGAAATTTGCGGACGGCAAATATAAATATCTCGAATTCAGCTTCTATATCAGAACCGACGATATGGGAAATCCCGTTTCGGGACTGGGCTGTATTATGGACGTTGACAGGTTTATGAGAAAGGAAATAGCCCTGAAAAGAGCAGCCGAGATGGACAGATATACAAGGGCATACAACAAATACACCTTCCTTGAAATTCTGGAAAAGAAACTCAATGAAGCCAAGGAGCAGGGCGAGGTTTATTTTGTATGTATGCTGAAGCTTCACAATTTCTATGCCCTTGAGGACGAGAGCATAGGTCTTGGCGAAGAGGCGCTCAGATTCATAACAAGCGTATTGACCGACAATCTTGACTGCGTTGTGGGCAGAATATTAAGCGATGCACTGGGTATTGTGGGCAACAGTGAAAACATAGACTTTCTTATTGAGGAGGTCAGGAAGGAGCTTGATATGGGCTTCGTATATCCTGCCGACAAAAAAACTTACAGGGTCTATACAAATATGGCGGTTATGCTCACAAAGGACAAAAACCCCGACTTGGACGAGCTTGTGGCGCTTTGCGTAAAGGAATATGAAAACTTCAAGGAAACAAGCGGCAACAATTATTATATAATAGGAAACTGACTATGAACTGTCAAGACATTATGAATGAAATTCACAATATGGCAAAAAAAGGCTCCTCCTATGGGCTTGAAAGCACTCTTGCCCTTGCGGGAGCAGTGGGCGATCCACAGAATAAGCTGAGATTCATACATATAGCAGGCACAAACGGCAAAGGCTCCGTTCTTGCATATATATCATCTGCGCTTATAAATTCGGGATATAAAACGGGTATATATACCTCTCCCACCGTTATGTCATATTATGAAAGAATACAAATCGACAATAAGGAGATAGACAGGGAAAGCTATTGCCGTCTGGCGGCTTTTCTGCTTGACGTATGTAAAAAAAATAAGCTTTCTCCCACGGTTTTTGAACTGGAAACGGTTATGGCATTTCTTTACTTTGCCCGGAATGACTGCGATTTTGTTGTTCTCGAAGCGGGACTTGGCGGAAGGCTTGACGCAACAAATATAATAAGTACTCCGGAGGTCTGCGTTATTACAGGCATAGGAAAGGACCACACCGACATATTGGGAAAGGACATCGCCCATATAGCGGCGGCAAAAGCAGGTATAATAAAGTCCGGCATTCCCATATGCATAGGCGAAATGGACAATGAAGCAAGGCTTGTCATCAGAAATACAGCCCGTGAAATGAATGCGCCTGTTTCTGAAGCAGAAGAGGCAAACATATTACAGCTTGATTTATCAGGCAGCCGATTTGATTATAAGCACTTCAGAAATATGGAGATAGGGCTTATAGGAGAGCATCAGATAAGGAATGCGGCTTTGGCTCTTGAAGCACTGGACGTACTTGAAAAAAGAGGCTTCAGGCTTGACGGAATAAGGAACGGTATGAAAAGGGCATATATGCCGGGACGTATGGAGATAGTGTGCAGAAAGCCCCTTTTTATCTGCGACGGGGCGCATAATCCACAGGGAGCGGCGAGCGCTGCAAAAGCCGTCAGAGCCTGTCTGAATGACAAAAATCTTATAGTCATATTGGGCATACTTAAGGATAAGGACTATGTCGGCATAATAAAAGAAATAGGCAGTCTTGCTAAGCGTATATACGCCGTTTCCACAAAGGGCGAAAGAGGACTTGACGGGAGCGTTATACAGAGAGTGGCAATAAAAATGGGCATACCCTGTACTGTCTGCACTCCCCGTAAAGCAGCCGAACTTGCCATTGAGGAAGCGGAGGAAAAAGATGTTATACTTGCCTGCGGCTCCTTTACCTATCTCGGAGAGGTTATAAGCTATGGAAAGAGTAAATAAAATACTGAACAACAGACAATATCTCAGCTATATGAGCGAAATCGAGCAGAACGAAAAGGACAGGATTTTCTGCCGGCACAACATAAGCCACAGCCTTGACGTTGCAAGAATAGCTGCGCTTATGGCAGCTGACGAGGGAATACACATTGACAGGGAGCTTATATATGCGGCGGCTCTTCTCCATGATATAGGCAGGGCAAAAACAGCAGATAACCACAGGGAAAAAAGCTGGGAGCTTGCCGAGGATATACTCATAAGCTGCGGCTTCAGCGATGAGGAAAGAACCGAAATAAAATACGCCATAATTTATCACGGTGACGAAAATTCATCTGATGAAAGCTCCTTCAGAGGTATATTCTGCAAAGCCGACAAGCTGTCGAGAAACTGCTTTATGTGCCGTGCAAAAAAGGAATGCTATTGGAATGCGGATAAAAAAAATTTATATATAAGGGTGTGACCTCATATGGAGATAGGCGGAAAAAGCTTTGACGTTTCAAACAGAACCTACATAATGGGGATTTTGAATGTAACTCCCGACTCATTTTCAGACGGCGGTCGTTTCAACGGCGTTGACAAGGCTCTTGCCCACTGTGAAAGAATGATAGAGGAGGGAGCGGATATTATAGACATAGGCGGCGAATCAACAAGACCGGGCTTTTGTATGATAGACAGCAGTGAGGAAATAAGGAGGATAGCCCCTGTAATAGAGGCTGTAAAAAAAAGATTTGATATTCCTGTTTCCGCAGATACATATAAGGCTGAAACGGCAAGAGCAGCGCTGTGCTTAGGAGCCGACCTTATAAACGATATATGGGGACTTAAATATGACAAGGATATGGCGAATGTCATAAAGGAATATGATGTACCCTGTATTCTTATGCACAATAAAGAAAAAGCCGAATACGGCAATTTTGTAAGAGATGTGGTTTCCGAGCTTGGAGAATCTGTCGCTATTGCGGAAAATGCAGGCATTGACCGCAGTAAGCTGATAGTGGATCCGGGAGTGGGCTTTGGCAAAACCTACGGGCAGAATCTGATGATTATAAGAGAGCTTGAAAGACTTGGCGAATTGAAGCTGCCTGTTCTTCTTGGTGTTTCGAGGAAGTCTGTTATAGGGCTTACACTGGGTCTGCCTGTGGATAAAAGACTTGAGGGAACAATTGCGGCAAACGTAATAGGCGTTATGAAGGGGGCCGCTTTTCTGAGGGTTCACGATGTAGCTGAAAATAAGAGAGCCGTTGCTGTGGCGGAGGCTGTTATGGGGAGAAAAAATGGACTTGATCAAAATAGATAACCTTGAGGTTTACGCTAATCATGGCGTTTATGAGGAAGAAAACATAAAGGGACAGTTTTTTTATCTGAGCCTTAGACTATACCTTGATTTTAAGGCGGCGGCGGAAAGGGACGACCTTGAAAAAACCGTGAATTACGGGGAAGTGTGCCGATTTGCGGCGGACTATATGAAAGAAAACACATTCAGCCTTATCGAAACTGTTGCCGATGGTATCGCCGAAGAGCTTTTATATCGTTTTCCTCTTCTTCGCGGTGCGTGGGTCGAAGTAAAAAAGCCTTACGCCCCCGTAGACCTTGACTTTGAATGCATATCGGTCTGTACGGAAAGAAAATGGCACAGAGTATTTATTTCTTATGGCTCCAATATGGGAAACAGACGCAGAAATATAGAGGCTGGCATAGCCGCTATGGAAAGGGAAGAAAGCATCAGAGTTTTGAAAATATCGGAACTTATTGAAACAAAGCCCTACGGCTACACCGAACAGGACGATTTTTTAAACGGAGCAGCGGAAATAGAAACCATTCTTGAGCCATCTGAACTTTTAAGGCTTCTCCACGAAATAGAAGATGAAAACGGACGGGAAAGAACTGTTCACTGGGGCCCCCGTACATTGGATATGGACATTATTTTCTATGATGACCTGATAATGGATTCTCCCGAACTGACGATACCCCATCGGGAAATGCACCTGAGAGATTTTGTTAAAATCCCACTTTCTGAAATAGCACCCGACTTCGTACATCCCATATACAAAAAAAGAATCTGCGAGCTTTAAAGCTTTGCCGACCGGTCTGCGGCGCAGGGGCGAGGGCGAAAGAGCGAAACAAACCGAGGGCAAGGCTCCTGCGGAGTCTTGCCCTCGGTTTGTTTCGCTCTTTCGCCCTCGCCCCCACGGGTCGGCGTTTCAAACCATCTTCGATGGTTTTAAGCGCCGGGCAATCATTCTGTAAGAATGTTTCTGATATAATCGGTTATTTCCGCTGACTTGCTGTTTTCAAAGAAATACTTTTTAAAAGGCTCTCCCGAAACAGTTTCCTTAAGGAATTCCCTGTCGATTTCCCTTAATATGGTCATAATGTCCTTGTGCGTGATTTCCCTTACATTGTCAAGAATTTTCTTGTTGCGCTGCTCCGGCACGGCTCTTTCCTTGGGATATCCTCCTCCCGGCTCAGAACAGAAAAGCTTTTCAAATATATATTCGAGATTAAGCTCAGCACCCCAGCCAAAGCCCTTGGCAAAGGGAATGGCAACAGCATTTCCGGCATTTATTCACTCAGAATGTTTCTGATATAATCGGTTATTTCCGCTGACTTGCTGTTTTCAAAGAAATACTTTTTAAAAGGCTCTCCCGAAACAGTTTCCTTAAGGAATTCCCTGTCGATTTCCCTTAATATGGTCATAATGTCCTTGTGCGTGATTTCCCTTACATTGTCAAGAATTTTCTTGTTGCGCTGCTCCGGTACGGCTCTTTCCTTGGGATATCCTCCTCCCGGCTCAGAACAGAAGAGCTTTTCAAATATATATTCGAGATTAAGCTCAGCACCCCAGCCAAAACCCTTGGCAAAAGGAATGGCAACGGCATTTCCGGCATTTATCTGCGAAAACATATAAGCGTCCGAAGGATCAACAATATGTCCGCAAAGTACCTTTGGAAATGAATTGCACGCAAGCATAGCTCCCTCACCGGTTCCGCAGCCTGTAATAACAAAATCAGCCGCTCCCGAATTTATAAGTATGGCAGTGAGTAAGCCCGCCTGCACATATGTAAGCTGGTTTTCGTCCTCAGACGTAAGCATACCGTAATTGAAAACCGTATGCCCCATAGGCTCCACAACCCTTTTAAGAACATCATAAATCAGAGCATTTTTAGCTGCCTGACTGTTTTCGTTAATTAATGCAATTTTCATAGTACACCTCTTTTTGATTTTTTTCCTTTTTTCACTGCGATCAAAAAAGCCCGTCAAAACCGCTATCCGCATCCGACCCCTTTAATCGTATTCTAATTTTACTACATATAATAAAATTTGTCAATATCATAAGACCCTTCTCACACGGAAACAGCATTTACTCTTTTTTCGCAGGCAAGTTGGGGGCTTGACAACAAGGGGAATTAAGAGTAAAATATAGTCATGCGCCGATATGGCGGAATTGGCAGACGCGACAGACTCAAAATCTGTTATCTTCACGGATGTGTGGGTTCGAGTCCCACTATCGGCACTTCAAGGCCTCGCAAATCTGATGGATATGCGGGGCTTTTCCATTATGTGCAGGGCTTTATTTCCATTATGTACAGGGCTTTATATGGGAGGTATGAGTATGAAAAAGGAGCTTGATTATTTTATGATAGGGGCTTCCCTCGGCGGCTGTCAGGACTGGTTTGACGACCGTATGATGAGGCTTGGCGGCTGCGGAGCTGTTGTTGCCTGTGACAGCTGCATTTATTTCGATTTATACAAGAATACCGATGGACTTTATCCCTTTGACAAAAATAATATAACGAAGGAAGATTATGTGCGCTTTGCAATGATTATGAAGCCCTATCTCAGCCCTCGTATGACGGGAATAGACAGCACGGATATTTATATGGACGGATTTGCCGACTATCTGAGGGACACCGGCGCAAATTGCCGAATCATACAGCGCTCCTTTGACGGCGGAAGAGATGCCGATGAGGGGAAGGCTGTTGTAAGGGACAGAATTGACAGCGGCTTTCCTTTGCCCTGTCTTACCCTACGCCACAAAAACGCCGCTATGGATTTTTATGTATGGCACTGGTATATGCTTGCGGGATATGAGGAAACTCCCTCCGGAATGAATGTAAAGGCTGTTACCTACGGCGAAAGCAGATGGCTCGACTTTGATATATTGTGGAACACGGGATACAGGCGCAGAGGCGGACTTGTGCTTTACGACATTTTATAGAACGGATCAAAAAAAAGTAAAAAAGATATTTCAATTGTTTCAGAAATGTGATATAATGCTTACATAATATATATACAGTGTGACAAGGAGGTAAATATATGAAAAAAAGACTTTTGGCGGCTTTTATGTCCGCTGTGATGGTCTGTGGTATGCTTGTACAGACAGCCGTGCCGACTTTTGCAAGGTCAACTGTCAGCGAAAGCGAATATAATTACAGACATACCGATGGACTTGAAATCGACAATGTAGGTTCAAAAATCATTCTTACGTGGCCCACAATTGATTCTCAGGGCGGACTTCTTAACGATAATCCCCTCAGATCATATGCAATGACGGGTTCGACAACGCCTGTTGAATCAAAAGACCCTATGCTTGGCTGGTCGGTTCCGTACAGGGGTATGATTGTGGCATATGACGGCTGGCAGCCGGGATATTCAAGCGGTTCATCAACAGATTTGACAGGTGCAGAGGACGTTATAAGAGGTATCGTTGGAACAAAGCCCAACGATTCGGCTGTGGAGGTCATGGACTATTCAAACTATGACACAGGCTCCAATTATTTTACGGGGGATTCCGGCTATATAGATACGACGGTAGTTTCCCACGGATTCGCATACAAATATGAAATACAGTATTCCGACAACGGCGGACAGTCATTCAAAACAGCCGGCACGATTGCTATGCCGAAGCATCAGAAAAAGCTCCGTTTTCCCGATCCTGACGGAACAAGCACAAGAAAGGATATGAACGATGTAACCTATATAGAGGACGGCAAAAACACCATATTCCTTATCGACCAGCAGGTTGAGGAATTTCCGGAGGCAGACAAGCTTCTTGAGGAAGGCAAGACATATACCGTAAAGGTCGTTCCTCTTGACAGCACAGGCAAGCCCATAGAGCTTGATCCTTCCATCGCAGACGGATTCACAAAGGAATTCACCGCAGGAGCAAGCGATGTAATAAAGGTTGATGCATTCCCCGGCGTAGAGGGCGGCGGAAAAAATGCAACCGGCGGTCGTTCCACACTTTCCCGTCAGGGTGAGGTTTATGTGGTTACAAGTCTTGAGGACAGCGTTTCACAGGATATACCCGGCACGCTCCGCTATGGTCTTAAACACAGAACAAACGTAAACGGCGAGCTTGTTCCTCTTACAATCGTATTTGCCGTAGGCGGAACAATACATATAGACCCCAATGCAGCAAAGAATCAAAGACGCTTTGACATTGGCAGCAATATAACCATTGCCGGTCAGACGGCTCCCGGAGAGGGCATTACCATCGCCGGAGGAACCTGTAATGTATCCGGTGAAAACATAATACTCAGATATCTCCGTTTCCGTACGGGTGAGGGCTATGAAATTGACGGTGCTACGGCTTCGGGCAAAAACATAATCATAGACCATTGCTCCTTCGGCTGGGGCGTTGACGAAACCTTCAGTGCCAAGGAGCTTGTGGACTCCACAATTTCATACAACATAATATCAAGCGGTCTTGCTATGGTAAACAAGAACGGCGCAAACAACACGGACGCTGAGCTTCTGGCAGGAGAAAACGAGTTCAAGCATGGTATGGGCTCTCTCTTAAACGGCTATGAAACTACCATAACCCACAATCTCTGGGCGCATAACGGCACAAGAAATCCGAGATTTGAGGGCGGCTTTGAATATGGCGGCAAAAAATATGACAACCTTATGACATATGCAAACAATGTTGTTTATAACTGGGGTCATAATCCGTCATACGGCGGCGAAAGAGGAAACGGTCAGGTCAATTTCGAGGGCAACTATTACAAGGCAGGTCCGAACACCCTTGACAAGTGCTATGGCAGAATTATGGACTTTGACTCCTCATCGACAAACAAAAGCTCATATTATATCAGCGGAAACTATATAAACGGTGCAGAAGCGGACATAAACAACACAAATGCATGGTATGACAAGGGTCTTGCAAACATTGTAAATACAAGATATACGCTTACAAACGACTATGCTCCCACATCGGCGGAGGCTGCATACAATGCCGTACTTGACGGTGTAGGCGCAAGCTATGTAAGGGACGCACAGGACGCAAGGCTTATAGAGGAAGTAAAGACAGGAGATATGGGCGGCTTTATAAACAGCGAGAAGGAAGCCGGCGGCTATGAAAGCGATGTATATACGGACGATTCCGACAAGGACAAGGACGGTATAGCAGATTCATATGAATCACTCCTCAATATGCCTGCGGAGGCTTCTTCAACCACACTTATCACAGATGAAAACAGCCCCTTCTACGGATATACATATCTTGAGGTTTATATCAACGATATACTCGGTGCATGGGGCGAAAACGGACTTGGCGCAGCTTCGGGCAGCAAAGCTGAAAGAACCGTTTCAAGCAGTCAGCTTGCAGTAAAGAGCATAACAGGAACAGAGGGAGATGTTTACGGAGCGCTTAACACCGACCTTATTGCAGGAAATGAATATACAATAGGTACGACAGGCACTGTTTCCGGCGGCAGCTTCAGCGTGCTCATAGACGGTGAAAAGGTTTCCGATTCCCTTACGTTTACGGCTCCGGAGGATATAGGCGCTTACAGTATGATAGTCAAATACAGACCGAATGGCTCAGGCTCTTATGCTCCTTATACCATATCAGAGCCTGTACAGATAACCGTTCTCGGCTCTAAGAATACAAACATTGAGGGCTTTGAGGCGGCTGACATAGGCACGGGAGCAGCTCAGGGCGGCAGCGTATCATACGGCGACGGCTCGCTTGTTGTTCAGGGCGGCGGACTTATTGGCAGACCCGATTCAACAGGTACACAGGGCGATGATTCATTCTTCTTTGACTATAAGGAAGTAGAGGGCGACTTTGACATAAGCGCAAAGGTCGACACATGGGCTAAGATAGACTATACTCAGAAGGCAGGACTTATGGTAAGAGCCTCCATAACAGACGCAAAGCCCGAATTCTATATGAACGCCGTAACCTATCTCAAGGGCGAGGATTTTGAGGGCAGCACAGGCGCAGACGGCAGCCCCATACGTGCCAAGAATATAGGTCCTTTCGTAAGAACAGCGGCAGGCGGCAAGGTTTCCGAAATAGTAAAGGGCAGTCAGGATATAAGCAAGTTTATGAGCGTTCTCCAGACGCTTCAGGGAGCAGAGCCCAACTATCCGTGGTTAAGACTTGCAAGAGAAGGACAGACAGTCACTATGTACGGCTGCTCATACAATGCGGACAAGTCAGCGGCTGCAGATTGGGTAAAGCTTGCCGAATATACAACAACTCTTCCTGCTAAGTGTTATGTGGGCTTTGCCGTAGATGCGGCACAGGACACCACAAAGCTGAAAAAATACAACAAGGCAAGATTTTTCGATATCGACCTTGACGGCAGCTCAGCTGTGACAGATGCTGACGGAGATATAGACGGCGACGGCTATATAACAAGCAATGATGCGGCAATAGCCTATCTTATAGGATCCGGCAAAACAGATGAGGGCTGGAACATAGAAAAGGGCGATGTAGACGGCAGCGGCTCTGTTACAGGGGACGATGCACAGCAGATAATGAAAAAGGTTCTCAGGGCATCTTATAAATATGTCAGGGCATAATTTGCCGATTTGGAATATTGTCTTATAATGCATGGACTGCTCCTTTATGGGAGCAGTCCTTTGACTGATAAATAAGAATGAAAGGTTGATATCTATGGGAAAGGATATAGTCATACTGGCGATAGAGTCGTCATGTGATGAAACATCAGCGGCTATTGTGGCAAACGGTCGGGAAGTAAGGTCTAACATAATTTCCTCCCAAATCGATATACACAGGCATTTCGGCGGCGTTGTGCCAGAAATCGCATCGAGAAAGCATATTGAAAACATAGACGCCGTGGTGGACGCTGCCCTTCGTGAAGCAAATACGGATTTTTCGGGTATCGATGCTGTTGCGGCGACATACGGACCGGGTCTTGTGGGGGCGCTTCTGGTTGGCGTTTCATATGCCAAGGCTCTTGCATTCGGACTGGGACTTCCCCTTATTCCCGTACATCACATAGAGGGGCATATAGCCGCAAACTATATCGAATATAAAAATCTGGAGCCGCCGTTTATATGTCTTGTGGTTTCGGGAGGACACACCAATGTGGTCAGGATAAATTCATACAATGATTTTGAAATTATGGGGCACACAAGGGACGATGCGGCAGGAGAGGCCTATGACAAGGTGGCGAGGGCGCTCGACCTGCCTTATCCCGGAGGACCGAAGATAGACAGGCTTGCGAAACAGGGCAACGCTGACGGTGTGAAGTTTCCCAGAGTGATGCTTGAGGAGGGGAGCTTCGATTTCAGCTTCAGCGGGCTTAAATCGGCTGTGCTCAATTACCTGAACAGGTGTTCTATGACGGGGCAGGAGGTCAGCTATGCGGACGTTGCGGCTTCATTTCAGAAGGCTGTTACCGATGTGCTGTGCGCCAAGGCTGTGGCTGCCTGTCGGCTTACGGGAATATACAGGCTCGCTCTTGCAGGCGGCGTTTCGGCAAATTCTGCGCTGAGGGCGGAGCTTAAAAAGGTCTGTGAGGAAAACAGTATTGAGCTTTTCATACCAAGGCCCGTTTTATGCACCGACAATGCGGCAATGATAGGGAGCGCCGCATATTTTGAATATATAAAGGGCAACACTGCCGGAATGAATCTGAACGCTGTTCCAGGGCTTAAACTGGGGGAAAGGAGATATTAATGGCTAAAAAGAAATATGCTATTTTATATATTCTGCAATATCTGTATATGTATACCGACAGCGAAAACGGAGTCGGAAATTCCGATATAATGAATTATCTTGAAAAAATGGGCATTCCCCTCAACGAAAGAAGCATAAAGCCCAATATAGACGCTATAAACGAATGCTTTGAAAATACTCCGTATATAGAAATCCTGTCATATATGGAGGACGGCAAAAAGAAATACAGGCTCATAGACAGACCCCTCGAAGCCGAGGAAACGGAAATGCTTGTGTCGGCTCTTGAAACACTCAGGTCCTTCAGCAAAACCGATGTGAGAAATCTCAAGGCGAAGCTGTATTCATTTCTCAGCAAAAAACAGTATGAAAAGGTTATTCCCGCGCTTTCCTCCGACAAAGGCAGACTTAACGAAAGAGGGAGTGTTTCGTGGAGCCTTGAGGTTATAAACAAGGCAATTTCTCTCGGACGGAAAATAAGAATCGTATACAGGGGAAGTAATGTAAGCGTCAGAAATATTTCCCCCTATAAGCTGCACACAAGCCAATATGGCATATATATACTCGGCAAGTGCGATGAGCATGACGGAGATATAAGCCGTTTCAGAATCGACAGAATAGAGGACATAAGTCTTTCTGATGAAGCTATCGTACCATGTGAAAACTATGACGAGCTTGAGGACATAATAAATTACAGTAAGGATATGTCATTCGGAGAAAAGGGCACGGCTGTTTTAATATACAGCAAAAGTATAGAGAAGGTTATATGGGACAGATATGGCACTGATATAAGAACATATTCCATGCCGGACGGCAGAGTGAAAATTTCCGTGGAGGACTATTTTTCCGATACATTTTTGGGCTGGATATTCAGTCTGGGCAATGAAATAGAGGTTGTGGGAAACAAAACTCTCCTGAACCTTATGCGGGAGAGGGTTTCTCAGTGGGCGGCAAGATTGTAATGAATACGGAGCAGTGATTATATGAACATACGAGGGTATTTGAAAAGAGGATTTATATATCTGAAAAAAAACGGCTTCCGCAGCACTGTCAGACGTGGGCTTACCGCTGTTTCGGAGAAGAATCCCAACAGATACAGGGCTTGGATAAGGCTTGCGGAAAAGGAGGAGAAAACCGAAGAATTTGAATACGATCCTCTTATTTCCGTATGTATGCCCGTATATGACCCGGAAATAAGGTGGCTTAAGGAGGCTGTCGCCTCGGTTATGGCGCAGACATACAAAAACTGGGAGCTTTGCATAGCCGATGACAAATCCTCAGATGTGAATGTAAGAAATACTCTTGAAGGCTATGACGATAAAAGAATAAAAATAGTATGGCGGGAGGAAAACGGACATATATCAAAGGCAACAAATTCCGCCGTGGAAATTGCAGAGGGAGAATTTATTGCCCTTCTCGACAATGACGACCTGCTTTCTCCCAATGCCCTCTATGAAATCGTAAAGCTTCTGAACCGCTGTCCCGATGCGGATATTATATACTCCGACGAGGACAAGACGGACGAAAAGGGACGCAGGTATGAGCCTTTCTTCAAGCCCGATTACAGTCCCCATACCCTTTTGTCACTAAACTGTATTTCCCATTTGGGTGTATACAGGAGGTCTGTTTTTGAAAGGCTTGGGGGATTCCGCAGCGAATATGACGGAAGTCAGGACTATGATATGGCTCTGCGTTTTGCCGACATTACGGACAAAATATATCACATTCCGAAAATACTTTACCATTGGCGTGTTCTGAAAACCTCGGCGGCTTTTGATATATCCGCAAAGGACTATGCTTACAGCGCAGCAAAAGCGGCTCTTGAAGATACGGCGGCAAGGAGGAATTATTCCGCAAGGGTAAATGAAGTAAAGAATTCATCTTTTTTTGAAATGGAATTTCTGCCGTCAGAGGAGGATTTTGTTTCTATTATCATTCCCGTGAGGGACAAGCCCGAAATCACCGAGGCGTGTATAAAATCTGTTTATGAAAAAACAGAATTCGGAAATTTTGAAATAATTATTGCCGACAACGGAAGTAAGGAGGAGAAAACTCTCAGGCTCTTTGAAAAATATAAAAAAAAGGACAATTTCACCGTTGTTAATACAGACTTTACCTTTAATTTTTCAAGAATAAACAATATCGCCGCAAAGACGGCAAAGGGAAACATACTTCTTTTTCTTAACAATGATACGGAGGTCATAACGCCGGATTGGCTCGGACGAATGGCAGGGGCAGCCTCGGCAGAGGACGTGGGCTGTGTGGGGGCAAAGCTCATATATGCCAACGACAGAGTGCAGCACTGCGGAGTTATACTTGGTGCAGGAGGAGTTGCGGGACACTGCGGAGTCGGCGTTCATAAAAATGAAAGAGGATATTTCGGCAGGCTCGCCCTTATGTATGATTACAGCGCAGTGACCGCCGCCTGTCTTGCCGTGAGAAAAAGCCTTTTTGAAAAGGTCGGGGGCTTTGATGAGAAGCTTGCCGTTGCATTCAATGACGTTGACTTCTGTCTGAGAGTGAGAAAAACAGGCGTTTATAATGTCTGTCTGCCGTCAGTCTGTCTTTATCATTATGAATCAGTCAGTCGTGGAAATGATATGGCGCCTGACAAAATACAGAGATTTATGGGGGAAATAAACTATATGCATAAAAAATGGGGTCGGCTTGTAGAAAACGACCCATTCTATAATATAAATCTGAGCCTTGACCCCGACTATCTGTTTACCCCCGACATAACACGCCGATATCGCTCCGATATGTGAGATAAATATATGCTCCGCCCTAAAAAAACATGGCGGAGCTTTTTTATTTTATGCCTGCAAGATATCTCAGAACCTCTCCCGCAATAAGCAGCCCCGCCGCAGACGGAACAAATGAGCAGCTTCCGGGAACCGCCCTCCGTCCGCTTTCCTTGGAAGTCATATCGGCGTCTGCCGCAGGCTTTATAGGCTCTTCCTTGGAATAGACCACCTTAAGCCCCGAAATGCCCCTTTTTTTCAGCTCTCTTCTCATTACCCTTGCGAGGGGGCATACCGATGTGTCGTATATATCCGCAACCTCAAGCATTGACGGATAAATTTTGTTGCCCGTTCCCATAGAGCTTATCACAGGCTTTCCAGCTTTTTTCGCCTGCATTATTATTTCCAGCTTGCCTGTTACGGTGTCTATTGCGTCAACCACATAATCAAAGGGAGAAAAATCTATCTCACAGGAGGTTTCGGGAAGATAGAATATATTATGGACGGTAACCGAAATATCCGGGTCTATATCCAATATCCTTTCCCTTGCCACTTCTGTTTTATATCTGCCCAATGTACTTCTGAGGGCTATTATCTGCCTGTTCAGATTGGACGGTGAAATTTTGTCGTTATCCGTTAAGTCAAGCGCCCCTATGCCGCACCTTGCAAGGGCTTCGACAACATAGCCGCCTACTCCGCCCACGCCGAAAACAGCGACACGGGAATTTCTGAATTTTTCCAACGCTTCTCTGCCAAACAACAACTCCGTCCTTGAAAATTGCTCATTCATTCTGTCCCCTCCCTGATTATTTATTCCACTAATATTATAACATTAAAATAACGGGATTTAAAGCATATTATTAACTCCCCTGCTTTTGGTTGAAATACATCGGCTTATCTATTATAATAAACCTGAGTACAGAACGCAATAAAACTATAACGTACAGGAGGATAAAAGTTATGCGAACTGCTGTCAGATGTATGGAGGAAAAAGATAAGGCCCATGTTATTGATATGATGAGAGCGTTTTATGCCTCTCCTGCGGTTCTGAGCAACGGCTCGGAAGAAATATTTGAAGCCGATGTAAATAATTGTATCGGCGACTGCCCATACATAGAGGGATATATTTTTGAGAATGCAGACAATATACAGGGATATGCTATGGCTGCAAAAAGCTTTTCAACAGAATTCGGAAAGCCCTGTATATGGATTGAAGATATTTACATAAAAGAGGAATATCGCAGAGCAGGCATCGGAAAGCTTTTCATTGATTATATAAAAGAAAAATATCCCGACGCCGTGCTCCGCTTGGAGGTTGAAGCCGAAAATATACACGCCGTAAATCTGTATAAAAAATGCGGCTTTGAAGTCCTCCCATATATGGAAATGAAAAAACAGTAAAATTCCTGCTTTGTGGGAAAAGCTCAGTGTCTGAATTTTAAGTTGAAATATTTTATTATATCTGGTATAATGGATAAAAATAAATCAGATTTCAAAAAGAAAGTGTCTATTATGAGAAGATGTATCAGATGCGGAGCAGAGATGCAGGAGGATTATACCTTTACAGGTGCCGGCGGCAATGTGATCCGCCCAAAGGGACTTAGTTTTAAATCCGTTTATCCAAAAGCAGCAGTATGCTTTGAATGCGGCGAGGTATCAATTTATATTGATGAGGAAAAGCTTGAAAAGCTGAAAAAATAACCGCCTTATCCCGACAGCAAAGATTGTTGGGATATTTTTATGTCACGAAATCTCCGTCTTTGCGGCAATATAGTCAGCGCTGTTGTCCCCGGGCGGGAGGGACTGCTTCACATCTCACCGTTATGCGCTGTCTGCCGCTTATGGTGCAGGTGAAAAGCGTTAAATCCCAATTGCCTGCCTCCATTATGTCGGCTTTATTTGCCGGAATCGTTTCTATACTTCTGACGGTGTAATCGAACTCGTTGCCCCACATATCGGTGAAGCGCACGTTTTCGCCTGTTTTTACGTCCTTCAGCTGTCCGAAGTGGCTGTTGTAGTTGTGTCCGCAGATTATCATATTGCCATTATAGACTGTGCCCTTATAGCGGCAAGGGGCGGTTTTCAGCCCTTTATAGCTCCATCTGCTCATAACGGGCAGAGATATTCCCCTTTCGGGAAGCTCCACATAGCCCAGATACATATTTCCGTCAATTTCCTTTTCCGGCATATCTATCCACGGAAATCTTTCGTATATTTTAAGCCGCTCCTCAGGCACGCTTTTTGCAAGCATATCCATAACAGCCCCCGCCGCTCTTTCTGCTCTTACACCATCATATATATTATACACCGTTATAAAAAGAGCCGCCGCAGTCAGCAGCAGCCCCAAAGTCATACATATTTGTCCTTTCCTAATTTTCTTCATCTCTGCCATCTCCCCTTCTTATATAGCCAAAGAGGAATAAAATCATTCCTGCACCTGCAAAAAACGGAACCGGCCACCAAAGCTGTCCTGTCTGTGGAAGCATTTCCGAAGTCTCCTCTGCTTCTGCTCCCTCCCCTGTCACTACCTCATCGGGAACGACCGTACCGTTGACAGGTTCGGGGGCGCCGGGAATAATGCTCTCGCCGGGTATATAAGGCTCGCTCTCTTCGGGTGCCTTTTCTTCCGGCGATAACGGCTCAGCGGGATAATGCTCCCCTGTGGGGTCGTCCGTTATAGGTGTGGAATCGTCTATGCCCACGTCATAGCTGTCGCCTCTGCCGCCGCCTGACGGGGTTCTGTAAGGCTCCTCCGGGGTTTGCGGTCTGCTGTATACATTCACAATAACAAAGGTGTCGTCCTCAACGCTGACAACGGATTTGTATCCATCGGGAAGTCCTTCCTGCTCTATGCTCCACTCGTGTCCGTCCTCAAGGCTTTCCCATACATAGCCCCAGTCGAAGCCCTCGGCGTTTCCGCTTTCCGGACCAAGATATACACTTCCGTAAAGCTCTCCGTCACGATAAAGGTCATACCTCACAGAGCCGGGTCTTACATTGTCGGAAATGTCCTCGTCACCCTCCCAGACTACTTCAAGCCTTTTGCTGCTCTGTGCTGAACCACCGCCGCCGGGTTTGTCCTCCTCCTCTATGTTTTTGGGACTTACAGACAAATCGTTTATAATGTTATAGTTTTCGTCATAGCTTGGCAGACATACCATAAATGGCGGAGCCGTATATATCTTGCTGCCCGAATCATAAACGCACTCTCCCACAAGATAAAGCCCTCTCGGCAGTCCTTCAAAAACGGCTTTCCCTCCGGCAGTCGTTTCTCTTTTAAAGGGAACTATGTTTTTGCTTTTTACTTCATTCAGGAGTGTGTCAGCTACGGCATTCCAGCCCGATGGGTCGTAAATATTCAAATCCACGCTGTATGAAAGGTCGGCAAAATCTCCGCTAAGAATAAATGTGTTTTTCTCCGTAAACTCTCCCGCCCTGTACAGACTGAAAACAGCCCCGTCGTGGTCATACATTATGGTCAGCGTGTTTTCCTCCTCAGCGTTCGTCGCATATACCCCAAAGACACTGCCAAGGCATATGGCTATGGCACAGCCTAAAGCCGCCGCAATTCTCACGGATTTTCCGAATATCTTCATTTTACTTCCTCCCTCGTTTTATTCTTTTCTTTTTTCCTGTTTTATAAATCAAATAAATCAGCAGTATGAGCAAAATAGGAACGGCAATAACAGGAGCAACAACAACCGCATCGATTACTGTGGCCTCCGCTTCAAGTCCTCCGGCGTCATATGCAAGATTGCTTATTCTGTGTCCCCTCACCAGAAGCCTGTGAGAGTTGACCGCATAAGGCGTACAGGTGACAAGCGTAACATAGTCCTGCCCTTCCTCCACCTTAAGCTCTGACATATCCTCCGGCACTACAATGGATATTTTGTCTACCTCATAGCTGAACTTCTGTCCGAGTATGGTTATCTGAAACTTATCCCCTTCCACAAGAGACGCTATGTCTGTAAAAAGCCTTGCCGATGGCAGCCCTCTGTGTCCCGAGATAACGGCGTGAACACTTTCGCCCCCTACGGGAAAGGACGAAGCCTCTACGTGCCCCGAAGCCTTTTGCAGAACCTGCTCAGAAGTGCCGTGATATATAGGCAGCTTTATGTCAGCCGCCGGAACCGAAATATAGCCCATTATGCCTGTGCCGCTTATGTCAAGGGTGTTGTAATATCTCTCCCTTTCCTCATCGCTCATAGACCATGGAAATTTTCTTTTCAGCATATCCTTGTTATAATCTCTTGCCTGCTGAATTATTGCGTCCTTTTCCGATTGGCTCAGCTTTGCCGCCTTCTCGTCATAGTAGGCTATGGCTCTCGACTGATGGAACTTATTCCAATAATCGGCGGCCGATGGATATAACAGCAGAAACATTCCCACGAAAAAAATAATAAACAAAACAATAGTGCTTTTACTGATTTTTGCCTTGCCCTTCAATAAAAATCTCTCCCAATGTAAGGTATATCCGCAAAGTCCGAATATGCCCCTCCGTCAGCTACAGCCGAAAGCACAGGCTCAAAGCTTTTTACTTTAAACCTCTGCTTAGGGCTGTATTTCGGGGAGAAGCCGTTCTTTCTCCTCCCCGAAACAACTTTATTTTTTTACAAAATCCCTGCGGCAGCAGAAATTCCGATGTTTAAGCCCTATTTATACGTCAGAACCCGATTATCGGTTTTCTGCCTTACTCTGTTGCCATTCTTCTCTTTACTACAAGAAGTAAAGCTGCACCTACAACAAATATTCCGCCGAGAGTATAGAATATCTTAGTACCCATACCACCGGTTTCGGGAAGTGATGTACCCTTGTTGTTCATAATCTGAGCTGTTGCCAGACCCGTACTTGTGTAATCATCGCTAAATGTCAATACATCATCTTGGGTCATACTACCGGGAACTAAACTACCTGCAAAATCTGTATAATCGTTATAAGCTGTTATAGTATAAGCTGTTATGCCCGATGCCGGGTCTACTGTTGTTTCAATATGTAAAAGTTCAGCAGCCCATTTATTATAACCAGCGGGTGTTTCACTTTCTTCGAGTTTATACCAACCCTCACTTAATCCGTCAAATGTGAATCGGTCAGCAGAAGCACTACCACCTGAACCTGTAGGAGTTACAGTAACACCATCTTCCCAGCCAGCTCCGCCGAGTTTTTCAGGATTCCAATATGAAAGTGTAAAGTCAGCTCCGTCAAGAGGCTGAGTATCATCGTCTACCTTATCAATCTGAAGACCTACACTGTAAACATTTACTGTAGCAGTATCTGTGGCAGTTTGTGTAGAATCATTCGGATTGTTTGAATATGTCAAGGTCACATCGTTATGTCCTACATTTCCGTGTGTGATATCTGCATTTGTTGTGGCAGTATACGAAATCACAATTTTTTCATAATCTTTCGCAAAGTCAGGAGTAAAGGAATCGCCATTAGTAATTGTTAAAACATTACTTGCAACATTTGCGCTAAAATATTCGCTGCCGGTATTTTCTATAGGCTCACCTACTGCAGGAGCAGATTTTTTGTAACCTGTTACTGTAATAGCAAGAGGACCATCACTGCCCAAAGTTAAGTTTTCAGGTGTATCGGTAATTGTTAAGTTATATTCCTCATAAAGCTGTACATTTTCAGGTATTGTGATAGTAAGTTCAAATGGTACTTCTTCGCCTGCTCTGAATGTCTTGTCAGCAGAATCTGCGGCTATCGCCTTATCAATCGAAGTAACATCGCCTTTTGCTTCAATTTCATTATTTGAGCCACCCAACACCTGAAGCATAACAGGCTGTATGTTAGATTCGGCAGCAGTAGTACTTACTATAACATAATAACCTACAGGAAGATCATCAAATACACTCGAATCACTGCCGGGCTCAGAAGTTCCAGTTTCACTAATTCCCTCACTCTCAAAGAAATCAGCAAGACTTCTTGCCAATGCAGCAGCTTTAGATGAATTATCTGCCATATCACCTGATGTTACAGCATTTTCAATAGCATCAGCTACATCCTGTGCTGTATATGATGCGTAACTAGAAGCATCAAGACCTGTTACTCCACCGTCAAGCAACGCCTGAATAAAAGCCTCCATATGTTCTGTAAGTCCTGTTGCAAAAGCCAAGTTACCTGCTATATAGCCGCCATTATCTTCGTCTGCAAGAACATCATCCTCACTGCTTGAGAATATCTGATATGCTTTAAATGTGTCCTCACTTCCGTTAATCGTTATAGTTGCGGCGTTTACTGCGACTACGTTTATTGACATAATTACCAGAGCAAGTGCAGTCACAATGCTTAAAATTTTGGATAATTTCTTCATAAAAAATCCCCTTTCGTATGTTGATTCAAGCGTATGATAAGCTAAAGCCTTCAGTCTGCGTTTTTTTGACTGATTTAAGATTGGTTTTTCCATACGCCGTTTACTTTTTACTCTCTTTTTTTCAAAGAGCTGTTGGAAAAGCCCTCCTGCGCTTACGCTTTTCGGGTTTTTCTCCTACGGTTACATTGCCCTCAAAGGCTGTGCCAACTGTTTTTTCTCCTTGCCAACAGCAAAAGAACAAATCAGAAAACATTCCTTTACAGGGCTTTTCGGAGCCACGCTCCGCTCGCAAATCCCCTCCCGAAAACATCTGCCGCTGTTTTGTGAAAGGAGTGCGGACAAGCCGTCATAAAATACGGTTATCCTTTATTTTAGGTCACGGATAAATGACCATATATTCCTGCAAAAATTCCCAAACATAAGCCGAAAACCTCCGCCGGAATTAAATTTAAAACCGATATTGCCATACAGGCAGACAAAAACCTGCAAAACCCCAAGCGTCTGACCCTTGGAGCCGCCTTTACAAAACCGGCTTTTGTCCGTCAATCGGCATAAAATCGGCATAAATTACCTATTGATTTCCCTCAGAATCCCTTCCCGACTGTCTTATGTCTTTTCCGTCCACACACTATCCATACAGTTGATTGAGGAATACGGTTTAGGATAGGTCGCTGTATTCCGTCAATAATAAGCCCGCAAACCGTATGGATATCAATTCCGCTATTATAATGCACAATCTCTTAAAGACAGTCATCCACGTTGTGCATAAATTCAGAGCCATGGGAGAGGAGCGGTTCTGCGCCGTTCCTTTCCCGACTTTAAGCTATCATTTCATAAAATGTCTGCGTCTTCTGACACAAAGTACAATTCCTGCAAGAGCAAAGCACAGTCCTCCTGCCATCTGCAGCAGTCTGTAGTCAAAGCCGCCTGTTTCCGGCAGTGAATATCTGTTCTCGTCAAGTCCCAAATCGAGGTTTGTTACATTCTGAGCAAGGTTTTCTACATTGCCCGCCATACCGACTGTCGCAGTGCCGTTATACGCATTGTATATATCTTCCTTCGATGCAAGACCTATGCTGTCGCTGTCCGTACTGTACTTTATGGCGTATTCATAGCCCTCTCCCGACAGGAAGCTGTCAAGCTCTCTGTCAAGCTTCTGTGCGGTCGGCTCTGCGCTGTTATAGTCGCTGCCATATATCTTTACACCGTCATTGTTTGAGTTTTCGGAGCCTATGTTCTGATATGCGCTGACCTCATTTCCTCCGTCATAATCAAAGGCAACTATATAATCCCCCTTCGGCAGATTGTCGAAGCTGTATACGCCGTGTTCATCAGTCGATATTTTCTCAAGGGAATTGCCAAAAACGTCTTTCGCCACCGTATATCTTTGGGCAGCTTCTGCGCCGTTGTCACTGAACAATGTCACCCTGACACCCTCCAGTCTCTCCTCTGCCGAGCCTATACTTTCCTCGGCTCTTACGCCGTCCTGGTTGGCGTCAAGCCATACAACGCCGGAAATGTGCCTTGATACATATGCCGCTTCGGCTGTACTTGTTTCTATAGGATTTGAACCTCTTATTATGGTTCCTGTGTTGGAAAACAGGCTTTCCTTTGCCTCTTCATAACCTCCGTCGCCGTCCTCGTCAAACATGGGCTGCACAGTGATTATAAACTGCAGAATCCTACCCTCTCTTATCGCAGGATTTGACGTATCCGAACCTATGCAAGCAAACAAAGCAGTATAATTATTATCATCACGGAATTCGTAAGTCTGCTCAGCCGGTGAAGTCGCACTGCCGTCTAAATTGCCATCGCCTATTGTAATAGGACTTGTAACTGTACCTTCTCCGTTGGTTCCGTCCTCGCCATCGCCATCGATTATATAATCATCTCCAACAGGGCTAAAGGAACCACTGCTCGGATTATTATCCTCTGTATATTGTCTCCATTCCGCTTTGACAGCCTCCGCATCAGGGCTGCTGCTTAAGTAGATTTTGGCGTCAGGATATCTGAATGCGTTTGTACTGCTTTCGTCCGGCTGACCATTTGTGTCGGGGTCAACAGTTCTTATCTGCACACTCTTAAGCTTCAGCCTGACATCGCCGCCTGCAAATGTGCTTTTCGGCAGAACATCGTATATATACAGATTCTGTACTGCGCTCGATGACCCGAGATTCTCCACTCTTATGATGTACTCTATGGAGCCGTTCGGCATCATTTCAAAGCTTGCCTTTTCCTGCTTTACAGTGTCGTCTCTCGTACCCCTTACAAACTTGGGATAAGACGAACTTGTGGTAGTTGCTATCTGCACTATGTCGCTGTTTGTATTGTTGAAGCCGCCGGAATATACAGTAGTGCTGCCCCCTGCAGAATTGTAGAGAGGTCTTAGGTCGCCCTCGCCGTATATATTTGCCGTAAGTATCGCTCTGTCACCGTTGATGATATTGCTGTTTACGACAACGGAAAGCTTTATGTCCTCAAGCTCTACGCCTATGGGCACGCCCTCAAGGCTGATTTTACCTATTATCTTTCTTGCTCCGTCCGGCGAATCTTCCTGCTCACCTCCCAAACCATATCTTTCAATGCTGACCTTTATGGTGCGTTCGGTTCCGTCAGTATCCTTGATATTGATAGTCTCTCCGCTTTCGTCCACATAATAGGTTTTATCACCTATGGTTATCTGAACGCCGCTGTCGCCGGCTTCGTTTCCTTCATACAACAGCATATAATTGTCTGTTCCTGCGCCTTCAAAGCCTGAAAGCAGGTCTATTGTAAGGTTGGTATCATCTCCTATGCTTGAAGAACCTTCCGGGACTTCCGCTTTTATACCATGTAAAATGTAGGGTATAGGTGAGTTGGGGCTGTATGTACTGTACATACCCCCGACCGCTGCGCCGTCCTTTCTTTGCTCATCAGTAACCTCCACCTTTGCGGAATATCCCGTAACAAGAAAACTCATACCGTTGATGTAGTCGCCCTGATTCTTCGTTATGACATTGCCGTCATATTCTGTCTTTGTACAGGTTTCGGGCTTTGCAATACCATAGTTTCTGTTGAAAGCAATTACATTCTTTGTTTGTCCGTTTCCTGTCACAGTACGCACAATAGCCGCGTCATTGGTCTGAACATTATTTTCTGCCGATCCGGGGTTTACACCGTCATATAAGCTTGCGTCATTGCTTTCCCAGCTTATGCCGTTTGCCGCCTGATGTTCTCCGAAGTCCTCGTCATATGTCCAAGCCCATGCCGATGTGTGCATATAATATACACTTCCGACTTTGGCGTCAGCCTTTACCTTTACAGGTATTCTTACAGATACATTTGTATTCTTCGGAATCTCAACATTCCTAACCTCCATAAGCACGCCCACGCAGGTCATACCCGACACTTTCTGACTTGTTGAGTAATACAGATCCTCCTGATCCGCAGAAATCATTCTGTTATAGGTTTTTCCTGTTTCTTCGGGATTAGTGGAGTCTGTAGAGTCATAGCCGCCCTTATTTTTATTATCAAAGACATAGAGCATTTTATATGCAGCACCCTGATCCGCCGCTTGATCTACAAGGCTCTTAATTATTGAGCCGGGCTGAGGCGTACCGTCTAACTCAAAGGCTGCTGAGTCAAAGAGGACAAGGACATTTGCCGCTCCGAGAGAATAGCTTGACGCAGGTCTTAATAGAATTGAGCCCCACAAATCTACCTCCTGACCTATTGTGCCCCAGCAAGCGCCCGAGGAATCTCCGTTAAGTCCGTCATTGGCTATATAGTATGAGCCATCGGGATAGTTGTTGGTTTCAAAGTCAAAATTCTTTTCATCGTCCACTTCAGAATTAAATCTTGTCTTGATGGCATTCATGGTCTGTATGTTTCCTACAACCAAGTCTCTTATGTCGCTGTTGTCGGTTACGCCGTCAATGTTTGGCGAGCCGCCGCTGTCATCAGTATCTGAGCTAAGCTCGTCTCCTATATTAATTACATCGCTGTCGCCCACCTTAAAATTGCTGAGTGAAGCTGTAACATTGAATCTGCTCTGATAATCAGCATTTGAGCCGCTTGTACTTGAATTTACTGTGGAATTATCCGCAGCATTGTCTATAACATTGTTCTCGGGGAAAGGCACGAATACCTGAAAATATCCCGATGAGAAGAAGTTGACATTGCCGCCCATGCCTTTGTCGCTTAAGGAAGTATTTCCCTGTGTAGAGCCGGCATAATTTGTGGGGAAGTGCCAGTTGTCAAAGTCAAATTTATAGCCGCTTACGGTTACGTGATAGGTGTTGCTGCCATAATTACCTTTGCTTGAATCAATCACTTTTTCCGCAGTGGTAATCTTCTGACTATCATCGACATTCCAGTTTCCGCCGTAATATTCCTCGTACTCTCCTGTTCCTGTGTTTACATTATTGGCTATTGCAAGAGGATTTTCCTGACTGTCTGTTCCTCCTGTATATGTGCCCGAATTAAAGGGGGCTGCCTGTTTTGCTATGTTTGTATTCTCCCCTACCTCTTCCCAGTTCATATTGCGGTGCCATTTTCCGTAAATGGTTCCGCTGACATTCTGACTGTAGTCCCAGAGGACGGGGTTGTATACCTTTGCCTGTGGAGCCGTCATTGAGGGGGTATCCTCATCAGAAGAGGTCACAAGGGCAAGGAATGAAAATCCAAAGCTTGTCTGACCTCCTGTGCTTGTTGTCACAGCCGTCAGCTCATAGCTGTGACCGGGCACAAGCCCCGAAAATACCATCGTATTGCTGTAGGAGCTGCTTATTTTAGAGCTTGTCGCCTGAGGAGCTGTGCCCTCTAAGCCATCTGTCACATCGACCAGTTTAAGCATTACGCTCTGACTGCTTGCACCTATGGCACGAATGTAAAATTGAGCACTCTTTACTGTTGCAGATTCCTCAGGTACTTTAATAGTAAGAGTATGCGTGCCGGTTCTTGCAGAATTTTCAGCCGTAAATTTGCCTAAAGCTTCAATATCAGCATTGTCAGAAGTTTCAGTCGGTGATAAATTATCACTCAGGGTAAATATGTCATCTATAAGATTTTTCCTTTCACTGCTGTTATAGTAGTGTTCTTCAATATTTCTGAAGTGAGGTGTCCACTGCGAATTGCCCTCTGTATCGGCGATATATACATAGCCCTTGCCATCATTCTGAAGATCTTCTGTTGCATCGCCCTTTCTTGTATAGGTAAGCTTTATGCCTGTTATCTGAGTTTCAGCTCCTGCGGTAATAGTCACTTCACTAAGAGTGCCCTCATTAACCGTCAGCCCCTGTGCGCTGTCGTTTGTCAAACCATCGCTGCCGATACTCAGTTTGCCGCCATCGACTTCATTAAAGCTTACTGTCAGACTTGCTGAAGTGAGGTCACTTCCAAGTGCAGACGGGTCAATTGTAAGGGTATCGTTTTCTTTAAGAACGATATATTTATTACTGCTGTAATAGCCCCTCTCAGAAGCACTCGTGTTATAGGTAATATGACTTTCTATTGTTCCGCCAAGAGGAATCCGCTTTTCACTATCTCCTTCCGAAGGTGACGGCATATCCTCTGTAAAGTTCCACTCCCAATATCTGCCTGTTTCATTATTTGTAAAGGTGCCGTATGTACCCTCTTCGGGTGCATTTGAAGTAAGCCTTATTTCTGTTATAACAGCATTTTCCGTGGCACTTATTGTAACAGTGTTGTCTGTAGGCGTGATGCTTGCTGCTATGGCTTCAAAGGGTATTCCTGTGAATGTGGAAATTCCGCTTGCAGGAGCTGTAAAGTCTATAGCTGTTCCGCTTGTCGCAGCTTCGCCCCCTACTGTAACACTGCCGCTTGTAAAAGTAACGGTTATAGTGCCGTCTGAGGCTGTGTCAGGGATAGGCACTGCAAGGGAATCGCCGCTGTTGAGATGAAGTCCCTCACTGCCGAAGTAAGAGCCGTTTGTGCCATTAAATGATATACTGCCCTCCAAGCTATGTTCAACGCTCAAAGAATATGTGCTGACTGTGGGCATATCCTCCGTAAAGCTCCATGTTCCCGAGTTGTCATATATACCATAGCTATCTTCTTCATATGAATCATAGGCTAACTCTATTTTGGTTATCTGCGCCACATCTCTTGCAGTAACAGTTATATAGCCACCATCAAGCTCTGATGTTTCAAATGTTAAAACGCCGTCTGTAAACTCGCCATCATCTGAGGTAAGATTTTCCTCACTGTCGTTAGCCGTTGTTATAGTCAGCTTTCCGCCTGTGACATTCCCATTAGTGGGTACGGGAATTTTCAGCCCATCATCAGCAGCAAGGCTTAAATATGTGTCATTTGTTCCTGCTTTGAGGTAAGAACTTCCGCCTGCGCTTCCTTTCACAAACACAATTCCATTCAGATTATCATCGCCCTCAAGGGTTCTGTCATCTTCTTCCGGCATTTGTGTGCCGCTGAAATCCCATGTATTTTTATTATCGCCGGAAACGTAACTGCCGCTGCCGGAGCTTGATGAATAAGTAACCAAGGCTACAGCAGTAAAACCGCTCAACCCTTTCTCCGTATCATCAGCAAGAGTATATGTATGACCCGGCTTCAAGCCGTCAAATGTAACTAAATATCCTTCAGTAGTACTGCTTGTAAAAGTCTGGGTCTTTGGCTCACCCTCACTATTATCTGTCAGAATAACAGCTCTTTCCTCACTATCTAAACTATTTACATTTAAATACAATTTAGCTGTTCCTTCACCGTCTCCACTAGGAACAGTAAAAGTAATTATAAAGTGTCCATAGTTATTAGCTGTTCTAGTTCCTCTATCCACTTGATATTTCCCAA
The DNA here is from genome assembly GCA_947627855.1 of uncultured Clostridia bacterium. Lineage (GTDB taxonomy): Bacteria > Bacillota > Clostridia > Lachnospirales > CAG-274 > JAJQCI01. Next base: position 8,045 of record CANQXR010000014.1, on the reverse strand, counting down.
CGTCCGGTATGGTAATATCTTTATCTGATATACTATCATGGTCTTCTTGATAGTGCACACCTTCAGGAGCACTCATTGAAAATATATTTCCATCAGTTGCGTTCATATAATTCTTAGTTAATTTATCAGCAGTTAATTCCGATTCAGGATTCAAAACTGTAACTCGATTATTTGTAGAAGTAGTCGGAAAATATACATAAGCGTGTACCAAATCGTCAGGACCCTCTATAGCTATAGGCATTATGTCATATTCAGCCGAGGGGGAGAGGGCGGTGTAGACTGCCTTTGTGAGGGGTGCTGCTGCGTTTTGCGCTCCCTGACCAAGACACTGAGAGATCACCTCTGCTGCGGTTTGGGTTTTGGGGGTGCTGCCGTCCTCTATTACGCTTACGGAAAGTCCCGAAGCCTTTTCCCCGATGTTTGTGAGAGCTATCTCGTCATTGTGGTTTTCCTCGGACTTAGCTTCATCAAGAGCATATGAGGAGGAAACAGACGTTCCGTCAGGTGTATACACAGGTTGGTCGGAGTTTGTCAACGCACTTTTTGAAGGTTCGTTTACCTCAGAAGCCGCAACATTAAAATCAAAGCTTGCTTCTTTCGTAGGAAGTTCTACGCCCTTCATACCATGTCCCGCAGCTGTTTTAAGCTGAAGAGATACGCCATAGCCGAGAAGCTTGCCATAAACAGCCTCCTGCTCTGCTTTCACGTCACCGATTATCTTATTTCCGTGATTTTCGGAAACATCGTCAAAGTTGAAGTTGCCCATTTCCTTGGTGGCTACGTTCTGCACAATATTCATACTGTAAAACTTGCCTGATGTAACGGTTATTACTTCCTTTGCAATGTCCTCCTCATTTTTCGATTCGCCGGTATTTTCATTTTTTATTCCGGCTGTTTTGGTCACATCAACCTTCTTGGTAGCATTGGAATCGGAATAGTTTTCGTCATTGCCCTTTATATATACATTAAATATCGGTTTAAGCTCCTTTTTGCCCTCGCCATTCGGCGTAATGCCAATTGCTGACTGCACGGAAACAGTAGGCTTAAGCTCTACCGAACCGGGTATAATAACGGAGCCTTCGGGATAAGCGGAAAACTCTCCCGTAAATACCTGCTTTGTAATACCCGTAGAATAAGGATTGTCACCATGAGGGGTATTTTCGTCTATAAGCTCATTTATTGTTGTTTTAGCTCCCAGATTCTCCGGATCTCCGTCAATGACTTTCCTTTTGACGAAGCCGCCCGATTCGCTGTCATATTCTTCTCTGACTGCAATCTGTTCGCCCTTATAATAATCTATGTGACATTTATCATTGTCAAACTGTGCGAACTTGCTGAGGTCAAACTTTGCGTCAGTCACATCATATGGAAGCTCGGCAGTAAATACAAGGGGGTGACCCATCATTGCGGCGCTGTCAAGAGAAGAAGCTCCTTCACCCATTCTGTTTGCCATCACAACATGGAGCGTATATGTGACATCATCGAAGGTACGCACAATCGTATCTTCCGCACTCTTGTCATAGCCATCGCCCTCAACTTCATCAAAGGGCATAGTTCCGCTTGATATAGGATTTTCGCCGCTTACAAGAGAGCCTATATAAAACTGTGAAACATAGCCTTCAAATACACTCTCATCTGCCAAAGCCACAGGGGAATTCAGGTTTTCTGTTTCAAATATATATTCGCTCAGATAATCGCCGTCACGCACTACCTCAGTAGGTGTTATTTCAGTCGCTCCGTTTTCGCCGAGAGAAAGAATGTGAAGCTTGCTTTTGCCCTCCTCAGACGGTATACGGCAGAAAAGATCCACAGTGGCAGAGCTTTCATTCAGATAAGCCGAAGCATTTTCATAATATATATCTATTATTTCAAATCCGGGACAGCTATTGTCAAAATCCTCCTCGCTTTCATAGCCCAGAGCGGAATATGCCTGCTTCTTAAGCTCGTCATATGTGCGGTCGTTTCTGTCGCTGTCCGTTATTTTTTCAACCACAAGGTCATTTTCATAAGACGGCGCTCCGTCTCCGGAAATTTCCATAGGAATATCTGCATGGGGAGTTACCTCGGCTCTGAGAGCGCTTTCCTCCGGATTTTCCTCAGCTGCAAGTCCTATAAGGGTATCCACAAGGTCGGCAGGATTTGTGAGATTATCGGCGAGTATTTCGGGAGAAATACTGCTGCTGCTTACTGTCACATCGGGAACAAGGGGGATAGTGTCGTCGCCATCTTCGCCCTCTCCCTGTTCTTCACTTTCTTTTTTATAGCATTCATCAGAATGGGTATGCTCCTCAAGTCCGCAGGCGAGAACCTCTTTATAGCAGTCCTCAGTGTGAATATGAGAATCTGAAGTCATACAGTCCGCGCTGTGGATATGCTCCTCAGTTTCCGGCAGAGGACATATAAGAGAGCCGTTTTCGTCATAACAGCCCTCGTCATGGGTGTGAAGCTGTGGTTTGTCACAGTTCAGTCTGAGGACAGTTTTATAGCAGTCGTCAGAATGAGTGTGACCCTCCTGCTCCTCAAGGCCGCAGGTAAGCTCCGTGTGTGTTTCATAACAGCTTTCGTCATGGGAATGCTCTTCGCTCTCATCAGAACATACAAGCTCCTCATAAGTTGTATAACAGCTGTCATCGTGGGTGTGTCCTTCGGTTTCTTCTATATCACAGACAAGTATTTTTTCTTCCGTAAAACAGTCGTCTGTATGTGAATGTTCCTCTGTTTCTTCAAGGGGGCAGACAAGCTCTCCGTCAAAGAAGCAGGAATCATTATGTTTATGTATGAAGTAGTCCGCTTTACCGCAAACGAGCCTGCCCTCTTCGTCATAACAGCCGCTCTCGTGTTGGTGTAAGGCTTCTGTACAGGTGAATTCGGGAGGTGTAAGGCTTTCTTTCTCCTCACTGCAAACCAGCTCCCTCGAATAGCATTCCTCAGTGTGGATATGCTCCTCAAGTCCGCAGGCAGGCTTAGTAAGCGTTATAGCCGGAAGTATAAGCATATATGTGGTTACAAAAACTACCGCCATGCCAAGAAAGCTTACTGCACGCTTCCAGAATTTGTACCGTTTTATTTTTGTTGTTTTTCTGACCCCATCTTTTAGTGACATATTCTCTTTACCCCTTATAATAAGTGTATAACCGGTAAAAGCAGATGGTTATCCATTTATCCTTTCTTTAAATTCATAGATGAAACGAGCCATCCGAAAAACCACCTTCCGCTTCATCTATTTCGGTTATTAGACATAAGGTTTATCATATGTTATGATAACAGCAGCCCCCGATGTCCAAAGACGCCGCTTTCCCCTTGTTTCAGCCTTTTTTTGCAGGCTTATTTATGTATAAATATTTCTTTTTTTCGGCATACTTATAACGATGCCTCAGTCCTTTTCGCAAAACAGAAACATTTTGCGAAAGATATATTGAAAGTCGCACTGTTAATATGAAAATAAAAGATTCTTACCATTTTTTTGACGGCGTTAAGAATTATCCGACCTTAATGACGACAGTCTTTCCATGCTTGCCCTTTTGTGTTCGTCAAGGGAATGTGCATAAGTTTTCAGTGTTATGACGGCGTTTGAATGTCCGAGAATTTCACTCAGGGTCTTTATGTCAAAATCCAACTCAAGTGCTCTCACCGAAAAGGTGTGGCGCAGACTGTGGAAGTTGTTTTCCCTGACTCCCGCCTTTTTCAGAAAGCTTTTGAATTGATATTGATATGTCCTTGGGTCCATAATGTGAGAATTACAGCTGATAACATAATCACTTCTGCTGTTTGCCCTGAGCCTTTCAAGCTCCTTAAGCAGGAATGATGGTATGGGTATTCTCCTTTGGGAATACTCGCTTTTCGGCGTCATCTCCGTAAGCTGTGACCTGCCGTTTATGCTTATTCTCTGCACAGTCCTGTTTACTGTAAGAACACCTATATCAAAATCAATATCCTCCCATTTAAGCCCGCAAAGCTCGCCTATTCTCAGCCCCGTATAAAGGCATATTAAAATTCCTATTTCGTTTGGCGATTTATCCGTATCAATACAGTCCTCTATAAGCTCCTGCTCATGCTTTGTGAAAACCTCCGTAACCCTTCTTTTGTTCTTCGGCAGCATAATTCCAAGCCATATGGCGTCAACAAGCCCCTTTTCATAAGCCTTTTTCAAAGCCCCTCTCAGAATATTGAATAAGCCCCTTACCGTAGACGGCGACAAATCTCTGCGTGAATCCACAAAACCCTGAATGCTGCCCTTTGTAAGCTCCCTGAGCTTTACTCCCTTAAAATAAGGAAGTAAGTGTTTTCTGTAACTCCTCATATATAATGAATAGGTGCTGAGTTTTACGCTGTCTTTCAGTGAAACTATATAATCGTATATCCAATCGGAGACATCGGAGTCCGTTTTTCGTGGTATTTCGATATAATTCTTCAGCTTGAATTTAACATCAGCGTATGTTCTTGCATAAACAGAGCGATATCTGAGTCTGCCGTTCTCCTTTCTTTCGATGGCTATGCGCCCCTCCCATCGTCCGTCCTTGCGTTTATAAATATTCTCTCCTCTGCGTGACATAAGTTATCCCCTCCTATCTGACCATAATTCATACGGCTTAACAAAAAAATAAAGAATAATAATCATCTCCTTTTATAAAAAAAGTCAAAAAAAATACGGATATCCGTAGTTTTGTTATCTGAAATGATAAAAAAATCTTTTAAAAACAATTGACTTCCAATATATTTTGTGTTAGTATAATAGTAACATCAAAATATTTATCTTTCGCAAAATGTTTCTGTTTTGCGAATTTTTTTTAATGAAAAGAGGTATTTTTATGAGAACAAAGCTTGATATAACCGAGGGTATATTCCCTATGCCGGTTCTTATGGTGGCAACGTACAACGAGGACGGCAGCGTCAATGTAATGAACGCCGCATGGGGCACTATGCAGGAAAGAGGAAATGTAGCCCTCAATCTGACGGAAAGCCATAAAACCGTTAAAAACATAAAGGCAAGGGGTGCATTTACAGTAAGCATTGCCGATGCTGACCATGTAACGGAAGCGGACTATTTCGGCGTGGAATCGGGAAACAATGTTTCCGATAAATTTGCACGCAGCGGTCTTACATCGACCAAGGCGGAAACTGTTGATGCGCCGGTTATAAATGAATTTCCTATATGTCTTGAATGTGAATTCATAGAATATCAGTACGGCAAATACGGCTGCGGCGTAATAGGCAAGGTTACAAATATTACGGCAGATGAAAGTGTAATGACAGACGGAAAAATCAATATGTCTCTTGTAAATGCCATTGCTTTCGACCCATATACACACGGATATTACAAGGTTACAGACAGGGTCGGAGAAGCCTTTAAGGACGGCTTTGAATTAAAAAAATAAAATCATAACCGCAAAGCCTCTCATTTAAACGGGAGGCTTTGTTGTGTCCTGAAAAAATTTACTGTCAACATCGGTGCACTTCGCATATATCAGGTCATTCAAAAGCTTGACAATAAGGGATTTTTACTATATAATTCTTACAATAAATATTGATATGAATATAAAAAGGAGATGTTTTCTTTGGCTTCGGATAAAACTATTATTTTAACCCATGAAGGTAAGGTTAAGCTTGAAGAGGAGCTTCAGAACCTTAAGGTCGTAAGAAGAGCGGAGGTTGCCGTAAAAATAAAAGAGGCAAGGGCTCAGGGCGACCTTTCGGAAAATGCCGAGTATGACGCTGCAAAGGAAGAACAGGCAGAGATAGAGTCCAGAATAACACAGATTCAGAATATGCTTAAAAAGGCGCAGGTCATAGACGAAAGTGAGTTTGCTGCCGGCGTTGTAAATCTGGGAAACAAGGTCAGAATTTTTGACAAGGAATTTGAGGAGGAGGACGTATATTCTATTGTAGGTTCGGCAGAGGCTGACCCTATGAATGGCAAAATATCAAATGAATCGCCCATAGGCAGAGCCTTGCTTGGACATCAGGTGGGAGATATTGTTTCCGTTGAAACCCCCGATGGCTTTATAGAAATAGAAATATTGGAAATTTTGTAAGGAGCAGTTATTATGGAAAACGTAAACACAGAAAAGACAGCCGACGAGCTTAATGAACTGTTGAGAATAAGACGTGAAAAGCTCGACACTCTCCAGAGCATGGGGCAGGATCCTTTCAGAATCGTCAAGGCTGAGGTCACAAACCACTCCGCCGAAATAAAAGACAATTTTGAAGCTATGGAAAATCAGACAGTAACCATTGCAGGCAGACTGATGAGCAAAAGAGTAATGGGAAAGGCTTCGTTTATAAATGTTCAGGACAGAGATGGCAGCATACAATGCTATATAACCAGAGATGACGTAGGCGGCGCCGAGTTTTACAACAACATATTCAAAAAGCTTATAGACATAGGCGACATAGTGAGTGTGACAGGCTTTGTCTTTAAAACGAAAACAGGCGAAATATCCGTCCATGCCTCAGATATCACGCTGCTTTCAAAAAGCCTTCAGATACTTCCCGAAAAATATCACGGACTTGCAAATAAAGACCTCCGCTATCGTCAGCGGTATGTTGACCTTATCGTAAATTCCGAAACAAAGGAAACCTTCAAGAGGCGCTCGAAAATCATTTCCACAATAAGGGAATATCTTGACAGCCTTGACTTTCTTGAGGTTGAAACCCCTATGCTCCAGACAATACCCGGCGGAGCGGCTGCCCGTCCTTTCATAACCCATCACAATGCCCTCGACATTGATATGTATATGAGAATAGCCTTGGAACTTCCCCTTAAAAGGCTTATCGTAGGCGGTATGGAGCGTGTTTATGAAATAGGCAGAGTATTCCGCAACGAGGGTATGGATATGAAGCATAATCCGGAATTCACCCTTATGGAGCTTTATCAGGCATATACAGATTATCACGGTATGATGGACATAACAGAGGGTATAATAAAGGAATGCTGTAAAAAAGTAGCGGGAACCTATCATATAAACTATCAGGGCAGCGAGCTTGACTTTGAAAAGCCCTTTGAAAGAATAACTATGGTCGAAGCAGTAAAGAAATACGCAGGCGTAGACTTCGACAATATAAACACTCTTGAGGAAGCCCGTGAGGAGGCAAAAAAGCACAACATAGAATATGAGCCTCATCACCTTAAGGGAGATATACTGAATCTGTTTTTTGAAGAATTTGTTGAAGAAAAGCTTATTCAGCCCACCTTCCTTATGGATCATCCTATCGAAATTTCTCCCCTTACGAAAAAGAAATACGACAAGGAGGGCTATGTGGAACGCTTCGAGCTTTTCATAGTAGGAAGAGAATTTGCCAATGCATATTCTGAGCTGAACGACCCCATCGACCAGCGTCAACGTTTTCTCCGCCAGGAGGAGCTGAGAAATTTAGGTGATGAAGAAGCCAATATGATAGACGAGGACTTCCTCACAGCCCTCGAATACGGTATGCCCCCCACCGGAGGAATGGGCATGGGCATCGACCGCCTTGTGATGCTCTTCACAAACGCCCCCACCATACGTGACGTTCTCCTTTTCCCCACAATGAAGCCTATTGACAAGTAAAAGTCGAAAAAACCCAGTGTTTATGCGGGTTTCGGGACTTTCTAAACCGAATAAATTTACCTCTTTACACCAAATTTACACCAATCGGTGCTAAAAACGGTGCAGAGACTAAAAAATCGCATAATTTTAAGTTTCACACAGCTCCTGAGAAGTTACTGCTTCTCAGGAGCTTCTTTCATATCTCATAGTTTTCGGACTACATCGCAAACTACACCAATCCTGTTTTTCTCAATATAATGAGGATAATCACAGAGGAAGGGGTGGTTATACTATGAGCAACAGTTTAGCAAGCGTTCACCCGGAGCTAATTCCTGAATGGTCAGAGAGGAATTTACCGCTGACGCCTGATAAGATAACCTTCGGTTCAAATAAAAGAGTGTGGTGGAAAGGCGCTTGCGGACACGAATGGGAAACGAGCGTTAAAGCTCGTTCAAAGGGCGAGAAATGCCCGATATGCTCAGGAGCGAGAGTAATAGAGGGTATCAATGATTTAGCCAC
>CANQXR010000013.1 GCA_947627855.1 uncultured Clostridia bacterium | reverse complement strand
CCGGAGGGCGAGGCGTGGAAAAAGCCCGAACAGGCAAGCTTGCCTGTTCGGGCTTTTTCCACGCCTCGCCCTCCGGCCACCCGCCTGCAGATCAGACAGTATGTGTTGGCTGTTTTTCGGCTAAGGAATTATATTTTTCAAGGACTTTGTCGCTCAGACTGTGAAGGTCTTCTACAATTGTATAATAGCGTTTTGGAAGCACTATGGTAAAATCCAAAGTAGGCTCATCAAAGTCATATTCCTCTATGAGTTCAGCCGCTTTGTCGGTTATACCGTTTATAAGCCTGGCAATTTTTTTGATTATGGTTTCAAATTCGTTTATATTTTCGGGCAGCGATGTGTGTTTTTTTAAAAACATCTCCCCTTCGTCAAGCATTGCTCCCAAAACTCCCGAATCTTCAATAATTACAGCCATTGATTTCTCCTCCTTTTATTAATAAACAGCATATTCCATTATAAGCCCCTTTGCGGGAGCGGTAAAACCGGCTGTGCTTCTGTCGCCTGTTTCAAACACTTCGTTTATAACGGAAATTTCTTTGTATCCTGCACCTATTTCTATAAGCGTTCCTGTGATTATTCTCACCATATTGTGCAGGTAGCCGCTTGCGGTGTAGGTGATGTCAAGCTCTCCGCTTTTTTCGGTAAATACAATGTCGAAGATTTTTCGGACAGTTGATTTTTTTGTTTTCTTAACTGATGAAAAGCCGATGAAATCATGAGTTCCCATCAAAAGCTCAGATGCTTCACGCATCTTATTTATATCAAGGCTTTCAAAAAAATCAAACACATATTTTTTCTCAAACACATTTGAAAATCCGCTTGTATTTATTCTGTAGGTATATACCTTTTTAAGAACGTTATAGCGGCTGTGGAAACGCTCCGAAGCATATTTGGCTTCCCTTACGGCAATGTCCGATGGCAGTTTGTTATTTAAAAGCCTGAATATTTCATCAGGCGAAAGAGAGGTGTCAGTGTGAAAATTGACTGTCTGAGCCATTGCGTGGACTCCTGCATCGGTTCTTCCGCTGGCGGTTATTTGTATGGGCGAGCCAATGATATCTGTCAGAGCATCCTCAAGCTTTTGCTGAACAGTCGGTTTTCCTGTCTGCCGCTGAAAACCGTAATATCTGCTTCCGTCATAGCTGATCGTAAGTCGTATGTTACTCATGTTCAAAACCGCCTATTATAGTTTTTCTCACTATCTCAGGAAGCTCGGCAGCCTCATCTCTCGTAAGTCCCTCCGTATATACAGGCTCATGTATTATCAGCCTGATGTGGGAGGGTGTTATATTATTGTGCCCTGCCTCCATTATTTTATAGCTGCCGTCTATGGTAACCGGAATTATGGGAGCCTTTGATTTTGTGGCAAGCTTGAAGCTGCCTGCATGAAACTGCCCCACAGGACCGCCCTTGCTTCTTGTGCCTTCGGGAAATATTACCATGCTTTGTCCCGATTTTATCTGTTTAATGCCGTCTGTGATTACCTGTATCGACTGTTTCATGTCGCTTCTGTCCATAAACAGACAGTGTATAAGCTCCATCCAGTCACTCAGAAAGGGGAATTTTTTCAGGTCGGTTTTTGCGATAAAGCCTATGGGTATCGTCATATTGCCCATAAGAATTGGTATGTCGAAAAAGCCCTGATGGTTGGAAACGATAAGTACGGGTCTGTCGTTTATTATGTTGTCCGCTCCGATTACTTCAACCTCCGACCCTGTGGATCTGACTATATATTTTGCCCAATTTTCTGCGTCATACCATATTCTTTTATCGCATTCCTCTTTAGTATGAGTTTTGAGCATTTTTTTAACTCTTGAGGTTTCTGCCAGATTTCTTGTCAGCCATGCAAATTGACGAATATACCAAAAAATACTTTTAATATTTAACATTTTTTTCTCCTTAAATTGAATAAAAATCTTTTACTTAATCTCAAAGTGTGGTACAATATATATATAATTATAACTTAATTTCCGTAAATATGGAAGAGTAAATTTTACAAAATGCGAAAATGCTTAAAAATAGGCTGATTCGACTGCGGCGTTGCGCGATGGGGAGAGGTGACAGCCAAGAGGCGGAGGGAAACGGCTCCCTCGGAGCCGTTTCCCTCCGCCTCTTGGCTGTCACCTCTCCCCATCGCCCCGCGGGGCCGCAATTCAGACCGCCTGCGGCGGTCTGAATTGCGGCGCAAGCTTGTTGTGTTTGACATTTACAATATAAAGGGAGTAATTATGACAGAAAGAGAAATAGCTGCCGCCATTATAACAAAAACAAATGAAAAAGGATATGGAAATATTGTCTTAAGGCAGTGTCTTGGCAGACATAAAAGTCTTTCGAGAGTTCAGCGGGCTTTTATTACAGAGCTTGTAAACGGCACCTTCAGAAATCTTATAAGGATAGATTATATAATCGGACGATTTTCAAGTGTTAAAGTAAACAAAATGAAGCCGCTTATACTGAACGTACTCAGGATTTCCGTTTATCAGCTTTTGTTTATGGATAAGGTTCCGCCGTCAGCAGCAATAAACGAAGCTTGCGAACTGGTTAAAAAGAAGGGCTTTAAGAATCTTGTCGGATTTGTAAATGGCGTTCTGAGGAATATTGCAAGAAATATAAACAAAATCCCTTATCCGAGTGCTGAAAAGGATCCTGTGGGATATTTATCCGTTATGTACTCATACCCGCAGGATATTATAAAATATTGGCTTGATACATATTCATTCGATGAGGTTTTGGAGCTTTGCAAAGAAAATTTAAAGACGCCAAGGGTGACTGCTGCTGTGAATACATTGAAAATATCCGATGAAGAACTGATATTCCGGCTGAGGGAAGAGGGCTTTTCAGCTGCAAAGGCAAAGGTTGGCAAGGGTATGATAACACTTTCCAAAACCTCGGATATGACGGAGAGTGATGCTTTCAAAAACGGGTATTTCCATATAATGGATCAAAGCTCTTTTATGTGTGTAAATATTCTTGCTCCCGAACCTGATGAAAGAATATTGGACGTATGCGCTGCTCCGGGAGGAAAAAGCTTTCTTGCCGCTTATATTATGGAAAACAGGGGCGAGGTTGTTTCGAGGGATATATATCCGCATAAAATAAAGCTTATAGAAAGCGGAGCTAAAAGACTTGGCATTGATATAATAAAAGCTGAAAATTTCTCCGGAGAGGTTTTTAAACAGGAGGATCTGGGAGCCTTTGACAGAGTCCTTGTTGATGCGCCTTGTTCCGGCTTGGGACTTTTAAAAAGAAAGCCGGACATAAAATATAATAAAACCATCGATGATATAAGGCAGCTTGCCCTATTGCAGAGAAGAATACTTGAAATATCGCAGAAATATGTAAAATCGGGAGGAGTGCTTGTATATTCTACCTGCACCCTGTCACATCTTGAAAATGAGGAAAATGTAAGGTGGTTTATTGACAGCTTTGACTATGAAGTCTGTGATATCAGCAGTTATGTGCCGCAGAATATAAATTGCTCTACACTGAAGGACGGCTATATAAATATAACTCCTTTTATGTGGGGCGGTGACGGATTTTTTGTTGCTAAATTCAGAAAAAGGTGATTTGATGGAAAAGACTGATATCTTGTCTATGGAGAAGGATACTTTATGCGGATATATGAAGTCGGTTGGAGAGGCTCCGTTCAGAGGAAAACAGATTTTTGGCTGGCTTCATATGAAAATGGTGAAGGATTTTTCCGAAATGACGAATCTTTCCAAATCTCTGCGACAAAAGCTTGATGAAAATGCCTGTATAAAAGGACTTAAATATATTAAAAAGTATAAATCATCGGCGGACGAAACAATAAAATACTTGTTTGAAACCGAGAAGGGTTATATAATAGAAAGTGTACTTATGAAATACAGCTATGGCTACACTGTATGCGTTTCAACTCAGGCAGGTTGCCGAATGGGGTGCAGCTTTTGCGCTTCAACCATAGGAGGTCTTGAGAGCAATTTGACGGCAGGCGAGATTGCTTCTCAGATATATGAAATAGAGAAGCAGGAGAATATACGTGTCAGCAGAGTTGTTATGATGGGCTGTGGAGAGCCATTGGACAATTTCAGCAATTCTGTCGCATTTATAAATATTATATCCGACAGCGATGGTGCCGGCATAAGCAAAAGGAAAATTACTCTTTCAACCTGTGGACTTACAGATAAAATATATGAGCTTGCGGAACTGGATCTGCCAATAACCTTGGCAATTTCCCTTCATGCACCCAACGACAGCATACGGCGTTCTATTATGCCGGTTGCAAAAAAGTACAGTATAGACGAGGTAATGAAGGCGGCAAAGGACTATTCTTCCGAAACAGGCAGACGCATTACATTTGAGTATGCCCTCATAGACGGTGTAAATGATTCGGTGGAAAATGCCGAAGAGCTTGCAGCAAGGCTCAGGGGCATTTTGGCTCATGTAAATCTTATACCTGTAAATCCTGTGGAAGAAAGAGGGTATAAAAAAAGTTCTGAAAACAATATAAGACTTTTCAGCAATATTCTGACTGCACGTTCGGTGGAAAATACCGTCAGACGCCGTTTGGGAACGGATATTGACGCAGCCTGCGGTCAGCTCAGAAAAAGCTTTAAAGAACATTGATTTACAGAAGAGATTTTTATTGTAAATTATTCAGACTTTTTCAGAAAATCTGAAAATTGGTATTTTTATATGGGTTACCAACCAGACTGCGGAGCCGCAGGGGCGGGGCGAGAAACAGCGTCCGAGGGAAACGGCTCTGCGGAGCCGTTTCCCTCGGACGCTGTTTCTCGCCCCGCCCCTGCGGCCCTGCCCTTTCAAACCGTCTGTGACGGTTGAAAGGGCAGGGCAAACAAACAATAAATAAAAGAGGTGAAAATAAGCGGTGAAAGGCTATGGTAAAAGCGATATCGGCAAAATACGCAAGCTTAATGAGGACTCCTTTTTTGTGTCAAACAATTATGTGGGAAAGCTTCCGAATCTTTATATTGTCGCCGACGGTATGGGCGGCTATAAGGGCGGCGAGGTTGCCAGCAGCTCTTCTATAAAATATTTCTGCGAATATGCGGAAAATATCGGAAAAGAAGAGGACATTATGGATCTGCTTATAGGCGGAGTAAAATATGCCAATCTTAAGATAATTGAGGATGCAAGACGTGAGGAAAAACGGCTCGGCGGAATGGGAACTACCTTTATAGCCCTTGTTGTGGAGGGCGGAAGGCTTTATATTGCCCATGTGGGTGATTCAAGGCTTTATATGTCAGAGGGTGATGAAATAATCCAGCTTACTACCGACCATTCCTATGTTATGGAGCTTGTTAAAGCGGGCAAGCTGACTATGGAGGAAGCAAGATGGCACCCCGATAAAAACTGGATAACCAGAGCGCTCGGCGTAAACGGAGATCTTCTTGTGGACGGTATTGTAAGGGATTTTAATAAGCGGTTTATTTTAATGTGTACCGACGGATTGACCAATATGATCGATGACAGGGGAATAGCTTATATTTTAAGCTCTGATAAGGCTCCGGAGGAAAAGGTTCAGGCGCTTATTCAGACTGCCAACGAAAACGGAGGGTATGACAACATTACTGCCATACTTATAGACAGGGAGGTTGATGGTTGATATGAAGTTGAAAAGCGGTACACTCGTAAACGGAAGATACAGAATAGAAAATCAGATAGGCATAGGCGGAACAGCCGTTGTTTATAAGGCGACTGACGAAAAGCTGGGCAGAGTTGTTACTCTTAAGACTCTCCGTGAGGAATATGTGGACAACAAGGAATTTATTAAAAGATTTACCACCGAGGCTCAGGCGGCGGCACGGCTTAACCATCCCAATATTGTGAGCGCATATGACGTTGGAAGAGATGGGGATATATGCTATATAATTATGGAATATATAGACGGATATACCCTGAAGGAGCTTATAAGGAAAAATGCTCCCTTTACCAATGAAGAAACCCTCGGTGTTTCACTTCAGATCGCAGCGGCTCTTGAGGCGGCTCACAACAACAATATTGTACATAGGGATATAAAGCCTCAGAATATTCTTGTTACAAAAGAGGGTAATATAAAGGTTACCGATTTTGGAATTGCAAGGGCGGCAAGCTCCTCTACTCTGACGACAGAACAGATGGGCTCTGCTCACTATTTCTCGCCTGAGCAGGCAAGAGGCGGATTTGTGGATAATAAAAGTGATATATATTCACTTGGCATAGTTATGTTTGAAATGCTTGCTGGAAAGGTTCCTTTTGACGGCGATTCTCCCGTTGCTCTTGCCATAAAGCATATGGATCAGCCGATTCCCGATATAAAGGCTATAAATCCCAATGCATCTGACAGCCTTGTCAAAATTATAAATAAGGCTACCGCAAAAAGATCCGCCAACAGATATCAGAGTGCGGAAGAGCTTATTGAGGATCTGAGAATGGCTGTAAATGATCCTGACGGCGAGTTTGTGAAGGACAATCAACCTGACAGAACGTCCCACACTATTGTTATTACATCTGAGGACAGAAAGGTTATAAGAGAAAAATCAAGAAATTTCGACAGACCCTCGGAGCCGCCAAGACGTCCCAAAAGCAGCAGTGAAGATTACAGAAGGGAAAGAATGGCTGAAAGGGAAAGAGCAAGAGCAAAAAGAGAAAGCGCTGAGTCAAGAAAGTTTATTATAGGCGGCGTGCTTACGGGAGTGGCTATTGTTGTGGTGATTACTGTAATAGTGGCTTTCCTTATAGGCGGCGCAAGCTCTAACGATGTTGTTATGCCCAAGCTTGTGGACCTCACTCAGGAGCTTGCCGAAAAGGCGGCAAAGGAAAACGGAATATTTCTCGATATAGAGTCCGTACAAAGTGATGCTCTTAAGGGCGTAGTTGTAGGACAGGAAATTGAGGAGGGCGAAAAAATATCCAGAGGGGATACGGTAAAGATACAGGTTTCCATGGGCAACGGCGAGGTAGAACTGCCTGATGTTGTGGGCAGCACTATGGACGAGGCTCAGAAAACACTTAAGGAAGCGGGAATTACAAATGTCAATTTCTCACTCCAGCAAAGTCCCAATATACCCTCCGGCACTGTAATAAGCACCAAGCCCGATGCGGGAACAATGATAAACGCAGATGACGAGGTAGTGCTTTTTGTGAGCATTTCCGATAAGGAGGAAACAATAGAGGTTGAGGACGTATTGGGAAAGAGCGAGTCTGAGGCCGTAAAGATATTGGAGGAGCAGGGCTTTGTTGTCAAGACGGACAAGGTTGCTTCTGACGAATATCCGGAAGGACAGGTCTGCGCCCAGAGCAAGGACGGAGGCTTTGAGGCTCTCAAGGGTTCTTCCATAATGATATATGTAAGCACCGGTCCAAAGGAAGTCAAGGTAGAAGCTGAGGAGCAGACACAGCCGTCTGCGCCTGACCACGATGTGCAGAATATAGACTTCAATGATGCCGTAGGAGGAAAATCCACAGTGTCAGTGCCTATTACACAGGTACCCGACAAGGACAAGGTCAATGTTAAAATAACGGAGGTTGGACTTGACGGAACGGAAACGGTTGTATATCAGAAGGAAATTTCAAAGAGCAGCTTTCCTTATTCGTTTACGTTGGAAGGCTCCGGCGGCACTTATAATGTATATTATGACGACAAAATAAGCGCCGTACACAATTTTGAGGACGGGGCTTTGGCAAGCTCAAATTATTATGAGGACGGAAAGCTTACGGGCAGTGATAATTATTAATATGACAGGCAGAATAATAAAAGGCGTTGGAGGACTGTACACTGTTGCAGTCGGAGATACACATTATGAAGCAAGAGCAAGAGGGGCAATGAGGAGAGGGCTTAAGCCTGCAATAGGGGATTTTGCGGAAATTACCGTTATGCCCTCCGGCGAATGCGTTATAGAGAGGATTCTCGGAAGAAAGAATTCTCTCCTTCGCCCCAAAGTGGTAAATATCGACTGTGCGGTTATGGTTTTTGCAGCAAAGGAGCCGGACGTCAATTTGGATATGCTTGACAGATTTCTGATATTTGCCGAAAAGGACAACATAGATGAAATATGCATAGTTATCAACAAATGCGACAAGGAGGGTGCCGAGGAGGTTTATAACAATATCAGACGTATTTACGGCGGAATATACAAGCTTTTTCCCGTGTCGGCTGTCAGCGGAATGGGCATAGATGCTCTTAAGGAAAATTTAAAAGGCAAGGTCAGCGTTATGTGCGGACCCTCCGGAGCAGGCAAGTCAAGCATTGTCAATCTCATCGTGCCAAATGGCAGAATGGAAACGGGAGATATAAGCAGAAAAATCAAGAGGGGAAAGCACACCACAAGACATATAGAGCTTCTGGAAACGGATAAGGACAGTTATATTGCGGATTCTCCGGGGTTTTCATCTCTTGACCTGCAATATCTTGATTCTGAAAGTCTTTGCGGATATTTTGCGGAATTCAGACCTTATCTGTCGCTCTGCCGCTTCAGTGACTGCAGGCATATTGACGAGCCTGACTGTAAGCTTAAGGAGCAGGTGGGAAAGGACATTTCCGTTGAAAGATATGAGCGATTTAAGAAATTTTACAGGGAAATAAAGGATTCCGAAAGATTTTAAGGAGTTATTTATGATTAAATTAGCACCATCTATTCTTGCATCCAATATGATGCATATAGAAAATGAAATAAGAATATTTGAAAGAATGAATGTGCCCTATATCCATATAGATATTATGGACGGGCTTTTTGTTCCTAATTTCAGCTTCGGTACATCTGCTATTGAAAATCTTCGCAGGAATACGTCCCTCGTGCTTGACGTTCATCTTATGGCATATGACCCCATAAAACATATATCGACCTTCTGTAAGTGCGGGGCTGATATAATATCATTCCATCTGGAAGCCACAAGCAAGCCGGACAAGGCGATAGAGTGCATAAAGGAGTATGGAAAAAAGGCTTGCATAACGCTGAACCCCGCAACAGACGCCGAATTGATTTTTCCTTATCTTGATAGGCTCGACCAAGTTCTCATTATGGGAGTTGTGCCCGGATTCGGCGGGCAGGAGCTTATTGTGGGTACGCTTGACAAGATAAAGAAAATAAAGAATTATATTAAAGAGCATGGTCTGAGCACCGACATTGAAATAGACGGCGGTGTAAATGCAAGCAACATCAGAAGCGTATTAAAGGCAGGAGCCAATGTTATTGTGGTAGGGTCTTATATATATAAGGATTACAGAATTGAAGATAATATAAATAAAATTTATGGCGTATTCAAGGAGTTTGAGAAATGAAAGCGGCGGTTTTGTGCAGCGGAAGCATAGAGGACTATTCCTTTACGAGAAAATACATAAGCGGCGTAACGAAGGTCATCTGCTGTGACGGCGGAATAAGACACTGTGATGGTTTGGGAGTTTTGCCGGACCTTATAGTGGGAGATTTTGATTCGGCGGATTCCGTACAGCTTGAAGCTTATATTTCTATGGGTGTTGACATAGTGAGGGTTCCGGCGGAAAAGGATTTTACAGACGGCGAGCTGGGACTTATGAGAGCAATTGAAGCCGGAGCCGATGAGGTTGTTATTCTTGGCGGAATAGGGAGCCGCATAGACCACACTCTTACGAACTGCCACATTCTTATAAAGGCGCTTAAAAGGGGTGTAAGGGCTTTTCTTGCAAATGAGCACAATGAAATATATGTTGTTGACGATATTATAAGTCTTAGTCCGGGCAAAGGAAGTACGGTTTCTGTTATTCCTCTGACAACCGAAGCCTTGGGCATCAGTACAAAGGGCTTATATTATTCTTTGAAGGGGGCTTCTATGCATATAGGAGAATCTCTCGGAGTCAGCAATGTATGTACGGAGGATAATATAGAAATATCTTTAAGTCAAGGCATTCTTATGATTATCATTGCTAAGGACTGATAAAGGCTGCTCAGCCATAAACACCGTCCCTGAAGGGACGGTGTTTATGGCTGACCAATGGGGGCGATGGGGGAATGCGTCCGGTGCTGCCGTGGCGAGGGTGTGCCGCTGACGGAGCAGCGGCACACCCTCGCCACGGCAGCACCGGACGCATTCCCCCATCGCCTGCAAGCCGCAGGCCGGTCGGCTGAAATAACAAAAAAACACAGGGGAGCATATTATATAGAAAAGCTGCAATCGGTGAGATTATGAAAATCAAAAAGAAGCTTTTGGGGCTTGCTATGCTGGCGTTTGGAATAGGTGTTCTTGCCAATGTTATTTTGCCTGCCGTTGGTTTTTTTACGGGAGTTTTGTTTATTTTATTGGGGGCTATCGAGCTTTTTTGCTGAAAGGAGAAAAACATGATTGACGGAATTATATTCGACCTTGACGGAACGCTCTGGGACGCAAGGGATATGCTGGTTAAGGCGTGGAACAATACATTGGCGAAAATGGGCATAGACATTGTTATAGACAAAGAACAGCTTACGCCTTGTCTTGGGCTTCCCCTTAACGAGATAGCGGACAGGCTTTTTCCCGATTCTGACAGGGCTGAGAAAGACAGCATAATAGAAACCTGCTGTATGGACCAGCTGGATATTCTGAAAAAGCACGGAGGAATACTTTATGACGGGCTCAGGGAAACCCTTGAGAGGCTGAAGGAAAAATACAAGCTTATTATTGTAAGCAATTGCAGGAGCGGATATATAGAGGCTTTTCTTGAGGCTCACCGCCTTTGGGATATGTTTGACGACCACGAGGACAACGGACGCACGGGACTTTTAAAGGCGGAAAACATCAGGCTTGTTATGGAGAGGAACGGTCTTAAGTCGGCTGTTTATGTTGGTGATACAAATATGGACGCTGCTGCCTGTAAAAAAGCCGGAGTTCCTTTTATATTTGCTTCTTACGGCTTCGGGGAATGCAGCGAATATTATGCACGCATAGATTCCTTCAGACAGCTTTCTGAACTGATGGGTATGGCTTGATGGTTTATGATTCGGTAAGGGAACATATAACGGCAAGGCACAAAAGCGGTATATATACGGTCGCCTAACCTATGGCGGCTTTTTTTATGACATCGTCAAAGGCGTAAAGAGATGATGGGTCGTTTTTCATAATTACAAGTCTGATTACAGTGAGAATTCCCAAGACCGCAAAGAATACAAGCCATATCATATCACATTTTCTTATGGGACACAGCCCTGAGTTGTCGCAGTCCCTTATGGTGAGGGCAAGGGCTGAAACGGTTATGCCCGGTAAGAATGCAATATAAAAGGCAGCGCTCATATTCTTTGGTGCAAGACCGTATATGGCAAGGCGGCAGTATATGTAAAAAAGTATGATGCACCAAAGCAAGCCGAACACAAAATTAAACTTGAAGCGCATAAACAAAAGCCCGTCAAGAAGTGCATCAAGAACCGTAATAAGAGGTATGAGAAGTATATATCCGCCGAACAGCCCCCATAGGGAAAGGGTATTTGCCGATGCGACATATATGCCGTCACAGACAGGCACGAAGCACAGCAGAACCATCGCCGCAGCAGAAAAGAGTGTATAAAGTCGTTTCAGATAAAGCATGGTGTTTTTCCTTTACATTGCAAAATAATAAAGTATCAGAAACAGGCTGAGAGTAAACTCACAGAAGGCGAGTATACAGCACAAAGCCCGTCTGAACTGTTTGCTGCGGTTTTCCGAATGTAAAATTCTGTCAACAAAGCCGAGGTAATTTCCTGCAATAAGAAAGGGCAGCAGTATTACAAATATACAGATGGAAAAATACATTGCAAGGTCCCTTATGCTGCCAAGGAGGGCAAGGCTGAGCAGTCCGAGGGCGGCAAAAATGGCGGCAGACGTATAAACAATAACCGCTGCGGATTTTTCAGGACCGCCGCCGCTTAAGCCCGGAAGTCTGCCAAAGCAGTTTATAACTCTGCCCATAAAGCCCTCGGAGCGTATAAGCGCCGCTTTAAGCTCTCCTGCCGATTGATAGCGTTCTTTCGGGTCTATATTTATACATCTGTCTATTATGTAATCTATTTTGCCCTTGTACTTTTCGTCCGGCGGCAGCTTTCCCGTGAGCATAACATTCATTACTGCACCGCAGGAGTATATGTCGGCGGTAACATCGGTCTGGGCAAAGCCGAACTGCTCCGGAGCGGCATAGCCTGCCGTACCAAGCACAGATGTATCGTGGGAGATATCCTTTTTTCTTATGCGGGATATGCCCATGTCTATAAGCATGGCTTTGCCCTCCTTTGTTATTATTATATTGGCGGGCGTAATGTCCCTGTGGATTATTCCCCTTGAATGAAGTATATTCATAGCATCACATATATTTATCATTATCGCCACGGTTCTGTCGGCGGACATATTTCCCTTTTCAGTTATTATTTTTATAAGCTCCGAGCCTTCTATGTATTTTTCCACAACATAGAAATCACTGCCGCCGTTGAGAACAGCTCTTACATATGGCAGATTTTCACAGCTTATTCCTATGATGCGTCTGTATATATCCGCTGCATTTTCCGATACGGTTTTTATGACCCACATACTGTTGTCCCTTATATCCCGTACAAGGCGCACGTTCCCCTTTTTGTCCAGATTTTCAAGTGTTTTATATTGTTCAAGCTCATATTGGTCTGCAAGGACTGTCATTTTATGTTTCTCCGATATTGATTATTTGTCAGATATTATACCATATTTCGGCGAAACGGTAAATACGGATATTCAAAAAAACACATATTCCGACCGCAGCCGCTTTACGGAGATTCAACAAGTACAAATTGTATTCTAAAAAAGGTTTCACACTGCGGTCTTTTTCATATTCAGCCTTTCCCCTATGTATTCACCCAAAAATGAGCCGGAGATAATCATTGCCGCTCCGATAAACTGCAATGGGAGCATTGACTCCTTTAAAAACAGCATAGAAAACAAAACGGCAGAGAGAGGTTCTATATAGCCGCAGAGCGCCACCGTCTGGACAGGAAGCTCGCCTATGGACGAAAAATAAAAATAACAGCCTATGCCTGTGTTCACGATTCCGAGAATGAGTATGGGCGGAATGTCCGCCATTTTGATATTTACTGAAAATCCCTGTTTTATGCCGACAAAAGCCGCCGCCGTAAGAAAGCTTATAAACAATTGAAGCGCAGCATTTTCAAGTCCCGTTATATCCTTTGCTTTTTTATTGAATATAACCATAAGGGAGTACATAACGGCGGAGGAAAGTCCGCATATTATGCCGAAGCCATCGCCGCCTCCGGCAATATTTCCGTTTATAAAAACAACCCCGACAAGAACAGACAAAAAGCCTGCTATTTTATATATAGTCAGCTTTTCGCCGAATAAAAACGGCGACAGTATCATTACTATTACAGGACCGCAGTAATAAAGAAGTGTTGCGGTGCCTACGCCTATACGGGAGTATGTCTCATATTTTTATATTTCATAAAGGAAAACCTTACCCTGAAAATGTATAAAAAAGCAAAAAGTATAATGCTGCCTATAAGTGTTCTCAGCAAAACAATTTCATAGCTGTCAAGCCCTATAAAGCTTGCAACGATACCGTTGGAGCCGAAAAGCAGCAGCCCCGATATATATTTAACATATGCCTTTTTCATTTTGTCCTCCATTTTAATTCAGATAAAAATTTTTGTTGATTTTTCACAGGAATCATTATATCATATCAATAAGGATAATAAAAACGAATAATTCAGATGATTATTATTACAAAATCAGATATTGAGGGGGTATGGATTTTATGGATATGAACATACAGAAATATATGTCTTTTGTAAAAACCGTTGAATACGGGAGCTTTACGAAGGCTGCCGGAATTCTGAATTATTCCCAATCGGGAATAAGCCGTATGATAAGCGACCTTGAAAAGGAATGGAAAATAACACTTCCGGAAAGAAGCAAAAAGGGATTGAAGCTTACGTCAGACGGGCTGAAAATATTTCCGTATGCAAAAAGTCTTGTTTCGGAATATGAAAAGCTTCAGATACAGGTTGACGAGCTGAACGGACTTCAGACGGGTATTATAAGAATAGGAACCTTTTCAAGTGTTGCCACACATTGGCTGCCGAATATAATCAAGGCATTCAGCAAGGACTATCCCAATATAGATTATGAGCTTCTTTTGGGTGATTACAGTGAAATTGAGGAATGGATAATGCAGGGGAGGGTGGACTGCGGCTTTCTTCGCCTGCCAACTCACCCCGAACTGGAAACGATTTTTCTTGAGAATGATAAGCTTATGGCTGTCATTCCGCCGGATCACCCACTGGCAGACAGGGATAAATTTCCCGTTGATGCTCTTAGCGGCGAATCGTTTATGCTTCTTGAAAAAGGAGGCAAGGCGGAGATTTCCGATATTCTGGAAAGGTACGGTGTCAAGCCAAGGGTGCATTTCACCACATGGGACGACTATGCGGTTATGTCAATGGTAGAAAGCGGTCTGGGCATAAGTATTCTCCCACAGCTTATTCTTAAAAGGATATCCTATAATATTGTAATAAAAGAGCTTGACCCGCCTGCCTGCCGCAGAATAGGTCTTGCTTTCAAAAATAAAAAAACGGCGTCTGTTGCCGTAAAGCGCTTCATAGATTATCTTGAATACCGACAGCCGTTATAACATTCTTACAGCTTGGCAAATATTTTATTCGGAAACTGACAACCGAGAGCTTGGAGGGGCGTGGAGAGGGGCGTGGAGCAGAGCAAGGGACAAGCTTGTCTTGTCCCTTGCTCTGCTCCACGCCCCTCTCCACGCCCCCGGCGGTCCGCCCTTCAGAACCATCTGTGATGGTTCTGAAGGGCGGGGCAACATTTAAATAATCACATTATAACCATTTTGCGCAAGAATTTCCGAGGCTTTTTTAAGTGCTGAGTCGCTTTCGAGCCTGACCTGCATAACGCCGTCGGAATAATCCCTGTTGTTTATGATACCTATATTTTTAATGTTGATGCGCTGATCGCTGAGTATTCTGGCAACGTCAGCAATTGCGCCCGGCTGATCGGATATATCCACCTTGAAGGTATATGCCTTGAGGTGGCTTCTGCCTATGCCCTCTGAAAAACTGTTTCTGAATTCCCTTGCACTGCTGAAAAGAGAGTGTATGCGCTCATAGTCCTCTGCAGCAAGGGCACGGCGGAATTTGCCTATATTTTCCGTAAATACATCTATTACATTTAATATTTCCGTTCTGTTTTCGGCGCATATGCTGCTCCACATTTCAGAGCCGGAGGAGGCTATCCTCGTTATGTCCTTGAATCCTCCTGCCGCAAGGGTGTGCATATCATGCTCCTCATCGTCAAGCTCCGACACTGTGTTGACAAGTCCTGCCGCAATTATGTGGGGGACGTGGCTTATAGCCGCCACAACATGGTCGTGCTTATATGGATCCATCACAATGGGAATAGCTCCTATTTTTCTGACAAGCTCCGTATATTCGTCAATAAGATTTTGCGGCGCCATCGCAGACGGCGTGAGAATGTAGAATGCGTTTTCGTACAGATTGTCCTTGGCTGATGAAAAGCCTGTTTTTTCAGAGCCTGCCATCGGGTGTGCGCCTATGAAGCAGATATCGTTTATTTCGGAAAGCTCCTTATATATTTCGCCCTTTGTGCTGCCTGCATCGGTTAATATGCAGCCCTTTTTTATAATGGGAATAAGCTGTCTGGCATAGCCGCAAATTCTGTTTACGGGTGTACACAGAAAAATTATGTCACAGTCGGCAAACACGGTCAGATCGGAAACAGAATAAGCCGATATTATGCCTTGGGCATAGGCGTCCCTCAAAGGACCTTCAC
Source organism: uncultured Clostridia bacterium (assembly GCA_947627855.1). GTDB lineage: Bacteria > Bacillota > Clostridia > Lachnospirales > CAG-274 > JAJQCI01. Next base: position 41,845 of record CANQXR010000013.1, on the reverse strand, counting down.
TTCTGCTGAATCCAACTACATCAATATTACATCTGTTTTTAAGTGCCAAGGCAATAGAGCCGCCTATAAGACCAAAACCCAGAATACCTGCCTTTTTAATCATTGCCTTTACCTCAAATCAAATATTTCTTTCTTCAAGCAGAATAATTGGCTTGATTGCTCGCATAACGTCGGTAAAATCGGAAAAATCAAGAGCCTGTGAGCAGTGCGTTGCGGAATTTCCCGGAGTAGGGTGTATTTCAATAATAAGTCCGTCTGCACCGGCAGCTACGGCGGCTTTTGAAAGGGGCTTTATATATTCCATCACAAAAGCGGCGTGACTTGGGTCAACCACTATGGGAAGATGGGATTTTGCCTTTATAACGGGAACGGCGCTTATGTCAAGAGTGTTTCTTGTGGAGGTTTCGTATGTTCTTATTCCTCTTTCACAGAGTATTACCTTGTCGTTTCCGTTTGTAAGTATATACTCGGCGCTGTTCAGCAGCTCGTCAATAGTTGCCGAAAGACCTCTGCAAAGTATGATGGGCTTGTCTGTTGCCGCACATTCCTTTAATATGCCGTAGTTTTCCATATTTGAAGGACCGACCAGCAATATGTCAACGTGCTTTGCGGCCTCCTGAACAAGCGACTCTCTTTTGACCTCGGCTATAAGCTTAAGATTTGTTTTCTTTCTTATTTCATCTATCATCGGGGCAACATCAGGGGTAAATACTCCGCACCTGAGTATGTCGCCGCCGTTTATTTCTATGACGTGGGCAATCTCAAGCATCTGCTCAACGGATTCTATCTGACACGGACCTGCTGCGACAACAAAGCTGTCCACGCCGAATTTTATTTTTCCTGTGCTTATAACGGTAGGCTCCGACTTGAATTTCCTGTTGGCAAGCTTATAGCTTTCCGTAAGGTGAACAAGCTTGTCAACTCCGGGGAATAGCCTTGTGGTATCCGGAACCTTCTTCTTGTCGCCTATAATTCCTATTATCGTAACGCTTTTGCCCTTTGAAATATGAGTGTCAAGCCCAAGATCCTCAATAAAATCCTTAACGGCTTCGATGTTTTCATCGGTTGCCGAAGGCTTCATAACAATTATCATAGAAAAAATCTCCTGTCTATAAAAATAAATAATATTTTCTTTAATTTATATTTTAATGCTTTGAAAGTATTATGTCAACAGTTTATACTTTGATATTTTGAACAAAAAAACAATATTTTTAAAAATAAAAAAAGGAAAATTAACTAATGTGTAGAAAATATAAATATAAGTGTTTATGTAAAATTATTAATTTTAACATTTCGCAGTATATTTATATGTCAGCAAGACATATTAATACATTAATGAAAAGGTGGTAAACTAATGAATACTTATTCTATGAAAGATGTCAGAAATGTAGCCGTACTCGGACACAGCGGCTGCGGAAAAACTACCGTATGTGAAGCTATACTTTACATAAACGGCGTTATCAAGCGTTTCGGTAAAGTAGAAAGCGGAAACACAGTGAGCGACTACGACGCTGAAGAAATCAGACGCAAGGTTTCAATAAGCACTTCCGTTATTCCCGTTGAATATAACGGAAAGAAGATAAACTTCCTTGACACACCCGGTTTCTTTGATTTCGTGGGCGAAGCTAAGGAGGCACTTGAGGTTGCTGATGCGGCGCTGATAGTTGTCAGCGCAAAAAGCGGCGTAGAGGTAGGTACGGAAAAGGCGTGGGAGCTTGCCGAAGAAATGAAAGTGCCCAAAATGATACTTATAAACGGTATGGACGATGAGAATGCAGACTTCCACAGAGTTGTTGATGAGCTTAAGGAGAAGTTTGGTACGGGAATCGCTCCCATACACTATCCCTTCACCGAAGGCGGCAAGTTTGCAGGCTTCGTGGACGTTATAGGACGTGCAGGCAGAAAATTTGCCGGAGATAAGGTAGAGGACTGCGGAGTTCCCGCAGATGTTGAGGACGATGTTGAAGAAGCAAGACTTACTGTTTCCGAGGCTGTCGCCGAAACAGATGAAGACCTTATGGAAAAATTCTTCGATGATCAGGAATTCACAAGTGAGGAAATTCACTCAGGCATAAAGAACGGCGTTCTTGAAGGCTCGGTTACACCCGTACTCTGCGCTTCCGCTACGTCAACTATGGGAATAAGGGTTCTCCTTAATCAGATTATAGAATACGTTCCCTCAACAGACGAGCTTAAGCCTACAATAAAGGCTCTTGACAGTGACGGAAACGAAACAGAGGTTGAGGTCAAAGAGGACGCTCCCTTCTCAGCATTTGTATTTAAAACCATTGCAGACCCATATATCGGACGTCTGAGCATATTCAAGGTTCGTACAGGTGTTCTTAAGAGAGATATGGTTATAAGAAATATAAATAAAGGCACAAACGAAAAGGCAGGTCATATTTATATCGTAAGAGGAAAGGAACAGATTGAAGTAAACGAAGTAAAGGCAGGGGACATTGCCGCTCTTGCAAAGCTTTCAAACACAAGCACCTGCGACACACTTGCAGACCCCAAGTTCGGCAAGACATATATGCCTATCAGCTTCCCCCATCCCTATCAGAAGAAGGCCGTAAGACCTGCCGCAAAGGGCGATGAGGATAAGATGGCTTCTGCTGTTGCAAAGCTTCTTGAAGAGGACAAGACTCTCAACTTCCTTGTTGACTCCGAAACCAAGGAATCTGTAATTTCCGGCATTGGCGACACTCATCTCGATGTATTTGTAAAGAAGCTTAAGTCAAAATATAAAATCGACGTTCTTCTTGATGAGCCGAGGATAGCTTATAAAGAGAAAATCAGAGCTACCGTTGAACACAGACATAAATATAAAAAGCAGTCGGGCGGTTCCGGTCAGTACGGCGATGTTCAGATAGAATTCTCACCCAACTTTGAAGATCCCGAAAAGCCCTATGTATTTGAAGAGCAGATTTTCGGCGGCTCAGTTCCCAAGCAGTATTTCCCTGCTGTTGAAAAGGGTATTCAGGAAAGCGTTAAGGCAGGTCCTCTTGCAGGCTATCCCGTTGTAGGCATAAAGGCTGTTCTTAAGGACGGCTCCTATCATGCCGTAGACTCAAACGAAAACGCTTTCAGAACAGCTACAAAAATGTGCTTCAAGGAAGCCTTTCTCAAGGCTAAGCCCACTATTCTCGAACCTATTATGGACGTAGAGGTTATAGTTCCCGGTGATTACACAGGCGATATTATGGGCGATATGAATAAGAGAAGAGGCCGTGTAAACGGTATGGAGGCTCATGGCAACAAGCAGAAGATACTTGCACAGGCTCCTCTTTCCGAAATGTCATCTTACGCAACCGACCTTCGCTCTATGACACAGGGCAGAGGCGAATTCAGTATGACTTTTTCAAGCTATGAAGAAGCTCCACAGGACGTATGCAATAAGGTTATTGCAGCGGCAGCCGAAGCAGCAAAATAATCAGCAGTTGAATTTAAAGGCGGTTCTTTATGAACCGTCTTTAATATCATAAGGGGGTATAATATGAATGTAACATTGGGCAAAACAAATATAACCGTAAATAAAAACGGCTTCGGTGCTCTCCCTATACAAAGAGTTGATATAGAAACGGCGGCTCACCTGCTGAGAAAGGCATATGACAACGGCGTTAATTTCTTCGACACAGCAAGATTCTATACCGACAGTGAAGAAAAAATAGGTTATGCCCTCAGTGATGTGAGGGATAAAATATACATAGCTACCAAGACAATGTGTTCCACCGCCGATGAGTTCAATTCTCAGCTTGAAACCTCTCTTAAAATGCTGAAAACGGATTATATTGATATCTATCAGTTTCATAATCCGCCGTTCTGCCCCAAAAGAGGAGATGGGAGCGGTCTTTATGAGGCTATGGAGGAGGCAAAGCGCCAAGGCAAAATAAGACATATAGGTATTACGAACCACCGTCTCAGCGTTGCAAAGGAGTCAATTCTCTCAGGGCTTTATGATACACTGCAATTTCCCTTCAGCTATCTTGCCTCCGGGAAGGATATTGAAATAGTCAGACTTTGCAGAGAGCATAATATGGGCTTTATTGCAATGAAGGCACTGTCGGGCGGACTTATAACAAATTCACAGGCGGCTGCGGCTTTTATGGCGCAGTATGATAATGTGGTTCCCATATGGGGCGTTCAGAGGGAAAGAGAGCTTGACGAATTTCTCAGATTCAGATATGAATTTCCCACTATGACCGATGATATAAGGGAATTTATAGAAAATGAAAGAAAGACGCTGTCAGGGGAATTCTGTCGGGGCTGCGGCTATTGTATGCCCTGTCCTGCCGGAATAGAAATAAACAACTGCGCCCGTATGTCACTTCTTATAAGACGTTCGCCGTCATCATCGCATTTAAGCCCGGAGGGACAGGCAAAAATGCATAAAATAGCCGGCTGTCTTAACTGCGGCAAGTGCAGGTCAAAATGTCCCTACGGACTTGACACACCGGCACTTCTCAGAAGAAACTACGAGGACTACAAGGATATACTTGCAGGCAAAATAAAGGTATAAAATCAGACCGAGGCAATGACCTCGGTTTTTTATGCTCCGAAGCTTGGGAAACGGTTTAAAGGCAGGCTTCTGTGGTGAAAATCAATGTAAGAAAGCATTCACAGAGAGGACTGTATTAAAATGACAAGGGAAGAAACAAATGGCTTCAGAGTGGAAAGAACAGTAAACGGTATTGCCGTAGGCAGAGAGGAGCTTAAGGAATTCAGCATAAGCGACCCTGTTGTGCTGAACATAGTCAGGAGGGCTGTTCAGAAATGGCTGATTCCACCATATTGACAGGTAAAAAAGGGGCGGGGTATAATTATTATGGACGTGGGTCATGCTGCGTCCTACTCAGGGAGGTGATTATTTGAAGAAAAAGGCGGCTATATATATTCGCGTTTCAACTGATTTTCAGGCGGAGGAGGGATATTCAATAGATGCCCAGAAAGAGCAGCTTACTGCATACTGTGTTGCAAAGGGCATTAAGAACTATGAATATTTCATAGACGGCGGCTGGTCGGGAAGCAATATACAAAGACCGGAAATGCAAAGGCTGATAGCTGAAGCGGGAGAGGGCAGATTATCCCACTGCATTGTATATAAGCTTGACAGGCTTTCAAGAAGTCAGAAAGACACGCTGTATCTTATCGAGGACGTTTTTAATCCCAATGGGGTGGATTTTGTTTCCATAAATGAATCAATGGATACCAGTACGCCTATGGGACGGCTTATGCTTGGAATACTTTCGGCTTTTGCTCAGCTTGAAAGGGAGAATATACGCATGAGGACCCGTATGGGTATGAAAGAGAGGGTCAAAAACGGCTATTGGATGGGCGGCGGAAGAATACCTTTCGGCTATGACTACAACAGAGAGCTTGGCATACTTGTGCCAAACGGGGATTCGGCAAAGGTGAAGAAGATATATTCTATGTATCTTGAGGGTTACAGTCCGCAGATGATAGCGAATGTGTGCGGGCTTAAATATGACAGGCTTGTATATCAGATACTCACGAGAAAGAGCAATTGCGGCTATATTGTGTATAAAGGAGAGGAATATAAGGGCAGACACGAAGCCATAATCGATGAGGAAACATATTACAGGGCTATGGATATGATGAACGAAAGGTCCGTAAATAAGCGTGTGGAAACAAAGCATCTGCTTACGGGGCTTGTATACTGCGGAAAATGCGGTGCTAAAATGACCTATAAGAAGTGGGGCAAGGCAGGGTATAAATTTATGTGTTATTCTCAGCAGAAATCCAAGCCATACCTCATAAAGGACGAAAACTGCTCACAGGATAAGGTATGGGCGGAGGAGGTCGAACGAATAGTAATAAATGATTTGTTTGAGCTTTCCATTGATCTGAAAAAGGGGAGCATAAAGGACAGTGACGATTCCGCCGGAGATATGCTGAAGGCTCAGGAGGCGGAAATACAGAAAAAAATAAAAAAGCTTTATGAGCTGTATGCTTCATCTGAGGACGATGAAATACTTTTAGAGGCAATAAAGGATTTAAAGAAAAAATATGACAAAATAAAAAAGCAGACAGAAAGCTATATGGAGGGAAGAAAGGTTTATAACAAAAGAAAGCAGATATACGAAACAGTGGAAAATCTGTCTCAGGTATGGGAGTTTTTAAGCCCCAAAGAGCAGCAGAACATTATACACACCCTTGTCAGAAAAATCACACTGACGGGAGAAAAAATAAATATAGAATATTGCTTCTGACATTTTTTCTACAAATGATTTTCATTCCGATGATTATAGGCGAGATAAGAAGGCATTTAAGGGATTATAACCCCATAAGGGTCAGCAGATCTCTGAGGGATACGGCATATAAGGCACTTCAGGCGAGGGAGCGGCTTACAAATGTTCTTTCGAGAGAGCCTACCATAGAGGAAATAGCAAAGGAAATGAATACCGACAAAACAGAGGTGGTGACTGCTCTGGACGCAATACAGGATCCCGTTTCTCTTTTTGAGCCTGTCTATCATGACGGGGCAGATGCTTTATTTGTAATGGATCAGGTAAGTGACGACAAAAACAGCGACAATACATGGGTGGAAAGCATAGCACTCAGCGAGGCGCTGAAAAGACTTGGACCAAGGGAAAAGCACATTATAGATCTGAGGTTTTTCAGAGGAAAAACGCAGATGGAGGTTGCAAAGGAAATAGGCATAAGTCAGGCGCAGGTTTCAAGACTTGAAAAAAGTGCTCTTAAAAATATGAGGAAATATATGTAGGGAGGCGTTTTTGTTGGAAATATATGAAATAAACGAGGGCATAAGGGCTTATCTTCTGCCCGCAGATAAATTTTCCGTCTGCTGTATGAGTGTGCTTATAAAGAGAAGGCTGTCAAGAGATGAGGTCACCATGAACGCCCTTATTCCGGCGGTTTTAAGGCAAGGGTGTGAAAAATACACCGGAATTACAGATATAAACAGAGCCGCCGATGAGCTTGACGGCGGAAAAGTGGATATAATCAATATGAAAAAGGGCGGTATTCAGCTTATGGATTTTTATTTCGAGGTTCTTGACAATGGTGACAACATTAAAAGGGCTGTCGATCTGACAGGGGAGATCATGCTGCGTCCTCTCAGTGAAAACGGCGGCTTTAAGAGCGAATATGTGGAAAGAGCAAAAACAGAGCTTAAAGCTGCCATTAAGGCAATGAAGGACGACAAAAGGGAATACGCAAAAAACAGGCTCATAAGCGAAATGTTTTCGGGAGAAAGCATAGGCATATACGGCGACGGATATCTGGAGGATATTGACAGAATAACTCCCCGAAAGCTTTTTGAACATTACAGACGCATAATAGGGGAGTCGGAAATATATATAATTGCCGTTGGCAGCTTTGACAGCAAAATAAAGGAATATATAAGGCAATTTGACATAGGCGGCAGAAAAGATAGTCCGGGAAAGGAGAGCGCCGCCGGCAGCGGCAAAACCGGACGGATAATCGAGGATATGGACGTAACGCAAGGCAAGCTGTGCGCCGGAATGCGCATGGACGGCGATTATTTCACTCTTGTATGCGCCAATGAAATTCTAGGCAGAAGCGCAAACAGCCGACTTTTTACAAATATACGTGAAAAGGAGGGGCTGTGTTATTATATAACCACCTCTGTTCCGAGGGGTATGGGCGCAGTGATTTTGCAGGCGGGTATTTCGGGAAAAAACCTTGACAAGGTTATGAACCTGACGGCAAAGGAATTGTCGGAGTTCCGGAAGGTTTCCGATGATGAGATAAAGACGGCGAAAGACAATATAATCAAGAATTATGAGCTTACAGGCGACAGACCTCAGAGCATTATGAATCTTTGTCTTGACGGCATATTGTGGGGCGGCGGCTATGAAAGCGGCGAGCTTGTGGGAAGCATAAAGGCGGTAAATAATGAGGATATAAGAAAGACGTTTGCAGACAGAGGTTTTGAAACAATATACTTTTTGAGAGAGGCAGGAAACACCGATGAAAATTCTTGAAAGAAGGTTGAAAAACGGGACAAGGTGTTATATAATCTATAAAAAGGGTTATGTGATGAAGCAGGCGATGTTTTCGGTTAATTTCGGAGCCGCCGAAAAGGGCTTTGTTCCGGGGCTTGCCCATTTTCTTGAGCATAAGGTTTTTGAACAAAGAAATCTGAATGTGTTTGATGCTTTTTCAAGCCGATGCGCCGATGTGAATGCATTCACTAATTTTAATACAACGGCGTACTATTTCAGCTGTTGTGACAAATTTGAGGAAAATCTGAAAACTCTTTTGGATTTTACGGCAAATCCATATTTCACCGATGAGAGCGTGGAAAGGGAAAAGGGCATTATAGGGGAAGAAATAAAAATGTATGACGACGACCCGTGGTGGCAGGTTTATTTCAACCTTATAAAAGCTATGTACTCCGAAAATCCCGTAAAAAACAGTATTGCAGGCACAATCGATGATTTGGGGAAAATAAACAGGGATATGCTCATGGACTGTTATCACAAATTTTACTGCGGAGAAAACTCAGCCCTTGTCATTTGCGGCGATATAGAGCCTGAAAAAGCCTTTTATCTTGCAGATGATCTTATAACCCTTAAGGCGGGCAAAAAGCGTATGAAAATTGCGCCGCCCGCAGACGAAATAGACAAAAAGCTTATTGACGTAAATATGGAGATATCAAAGGCACTTTTCAATATAGGCTTCAGAGAAAATGACTTCACGGTTTCTCCGGCTCACAGGCTGTGTACGGCAAGGATACTTATGGATCTGATAATAGGCGAGGGCGGCGAGCTTTATGGAGAGCTGTATTCAAAGGGCATTCTGGACAGAGATTTCTCAATGGAATATCTCCTTGGCAGCACCTTCGGAGGAGCGATTTTTTCGGGCATTTCGGACAATGCTTTTGCTGTTCTTGACAGTATAATGAAAAGGATAAATGAAATAAAGCAAAAAGGCATAAGCAATGACGACTTTGAAAGAAGCGTAAAAAAACTCAGGGGGCTTTTTCTGAAGGGCTTCAACTCAATAGACGGCATTGTGGCTGCACAGACGGACTACGCTTTCAAGGATATTGAATTTGCCGATGTATACGGCAAATATATGACAGTTACAAGGGACGATGTTTTAAACAGGCTCTCTCTGTTTTCAGAGGACAACTATGCGGTAAGTCTTGTGGAGCCTTGAAAAATAATGAAAATATAAGAGGGCTTATGCCCTTTACATAGGGGGAAATATGGCACCTGATATATGGTTTTATAATTTGGGAATAAAAATTGAACACGTAAGGAATGTGGCTGTTTCAATAGGCGGCTTCGATATATACTGTTATGGAATATGCATTGCCCTTGCTATAATGGCAGGCTATGCTTTTGCTCTCCATGACGCTAAATTAAAAGGATATGACCCTGATTTGGTGCATAACATAATGCTGCCGGGTGTTTTAATATCTCTTTCATGTGCAAGGCTTGGCTATATTATATTCGATCCTTACCTTACTATCCTTGACTTTTTTGCATTCAGAAACGGCGGACTGCAGATATACGGCGCACTCATAGGATCGCTTATATTCGTGCTTATATATACCCGAATTAAAAAAGTCGGTTTTTTTGAATTCACCGATATATGTGTAAGAGGTCTGCTTCTTGGGCAGGCAATAGGCAGATGGGGAAATTTTTTTAACAGAGAGGCTTTCGGAAGGGCTTGTGACGGACTTTTTGCTATGCGAATGAAGCTTGAACAGGTCAAAACAGTAGGTACAGCCTTTAAGGAGCAGGGTGTATATGTCTATAATGGCGCTCAATACCCCATAATAGACTGGAACGGAACGTCATACATACAGGTTCATCCCACATTTCTGTATGAGTGCCTGTGGAATCTGGGACTTCTTGTTATTCTTGCCATACTTCGCAGAAAAGGCAGAGATTTCGGGGGCAGATTTACGGCGTTTTATTTTATAGGCTATGGCATAGGCAGATTTTGGATAGAGTCTTTGCGAACGGATCAGCTTAAGCTTCTCGGGCTTCCTGTTTCTATGGTTTTGTCTGTCTTTTTCGTATTAATCGGGACAACTGTGCTTTGCATAAAAATAAAAAAAGACTGAAAATTGCCGACAAGCCTGCGGGTTGCGGGCGAGGGGGCGAGGGGCGAAAAATGCGGAAACGGGACCCCCGCGGGGTCCCGTTTCCGCATTTTTCGCCCCTCGCCCCCTCGCCCCCGCCGGCGCAGCCAAAAAAAATCAACCCGCCCGAGGGCGGGTTGATTTTTTTTGGCTGCGCCGGCGGCCTGCCCCTAAAACCGTCCCTGACGGTTTTAGGGGCAGGCGAAAGTGTCTGTCCTTACTCAATCAGATTTTTGGCTTGAAATAATTAAGAGCGTTGCCGAAGCAGATATCCTTTACCATCTGTCCTGCAAATTCTATATCGTCTGCATACCAGCCGTCCTCGATCCACTGACCGATTATATTGCAGAGTATGCGGCGGAAATACTCATGACGAGGATATGACAGGAATGAGCGGCTGTCTGTAAGCATACCTATGAACTTGCCGAGTACGCCTAAGTTGCCGAGGCACTTAATCTGTGCTTCCATACCGTCTATATTGTCATTGAACCACCATGCCGTACCGAACTGTATCTTTGAAGCTGCGTCAGATGACTGGAAGCAGCCGAGAATCGTTCCTATAACTTGGTTGTCTGCGGGATTTCCTGCAAAAAGAATTGTTTTGGGAAGAGTTCCGTCAGCATTGAGAGCGTCAAGAAGATTTGTAAGTCCTTCAGCGCTTGACCAGTCGGAAATGCAGTCAAAACCGGTATCGGGTCCCATCTTCTTAAACATAAACGAGTTGTTGTCTCTCTTTATATTCATATGGATCTCCATAGCCCAGCCCTTCTTTGAATACTGGCTGCCGAGGAATACCATAAGCTCTGTTCTGTACTTGTCCTGCTCTTCCTTTGTTACGGGCTGACCTGCTGCTGCCTTTGCAAGAATTGCGTCAAGCTCAGCTTCTGATGCTCTTACACAGGGAACATATGTAAAAGCGTGGTCGGAGGCTGTACATCCCATTTCATCGAAGAAGTCTACTCTCTTTGCAAGAACAGCCTTAAGATCGGCAAATGTCTTGATTTGTGTGTTTTCTGTATTGCCGAGGTCGATTATGTACTGAGGGAAAGTTTCAGCCGTAAGATTTAACGCCTTGTCGGGACGGAAAGCGGGGAATACCTTGAATTTCATTGTCGGGTCTGCCTTTATAAGCTTGTGATATTCAAGAGAATCCGCCGGGTCGTCCGTTGTGTTTACAATGGCAACATTTGATCTTTCAACAAGTCTGCGGCAGGTAAAATCATCTGTTGCAAGCTTTGCGTTGCATTCGTCAAATATTTCCTTTGCACTTGCCTTTGTAAGAGGCTTATAGATGCCGAAAAATCTCTGAAGCTCAAGGTGTGTCCAGTGATAGAGAGGATTTCCTATGGCATACTGGAGAGTTTCTGCCCATTTTTCAAATTTTTCAAAATCCGTTGTTTCCTTGCCTGTGATGTATTCTTCGGGAACACCCAGAGATCTCATAGCACGCCACTTATAGTGGTCGCCGCCAAGCCATACCTCAGTGATTGACTTATATGTCTTGTTTTCATATATTTCCTGAGGATTGAGATGACAGTGGAAGTCAAATATAGGCTCGCCCTGTGCATAGTCAAAGAATAACTTTTTAGCTGTTTCTGTTTTTAATAAAAAGTCCTTATCAATAAATCCCATAGTTTACTGCCTCCTTTTTTATAATGTTACGCCGTCTTTGAAGATGGCAATTTCCCTGTATCCATTGATTTCGTTTTTGGTTTTCTTTCTGTCCGATGCAACATCGAGGATATATTCAAAGAATTCCTCAGCGTATGAGTCCATTTCCTTATCTTCAACAAGTCTGCCGGCGTTCCAGTCGATCCAGTTGGGCTTCTTGCCTGCAAGATATGAATTTGTGGCGATCTTCACTGTCGGAACGGGAGAGCCTACGGGTGTGCCTCTGCCTGTTGAGAAGAGTATAAGGTGACAGCCGCTTGCCATCATACCGCTTATAGCCACAATATCGTTTCCGGGTCCCTGAAGAAGGCTAAGACCCTGTGCAGTCGCCTTATCGCCATATTTAAGAACGCCCTGAACATTTGAGGTTCCGCCCTTCTGAGTGCAGCCCAGAGACTTGTCCTCAAGTGTTGAAATACCGCCTTTTTTATTGCCCGGCGAGGGATTTTCGCCTACGGGCTGACCGTGACTCAGGAAATATTCCTTGAAGTTGTTTACAAGCTCTACCGTCTGATCGAAAAGCTCCCTTGTCTGACATCTGTCCATAAGAATAGTTTCCGCGCCGAACATTTCGGGAACCTCCGAAAGAACCGTTTTACCGCCGTTAGCTACCATTATGTCGGAAATTCTGCCTATAAGGGGATTTGCCGTAATGCCTGAAAGTCCATCGGAGCCGCCGCACTTAAGCCCTATAACGAGCTTTGAAACGGGAACCTCCTCCTGTTTGAAGCCCTCCGCATATTTTACAAGCTTTTCTATTTCCGTCATAGCCGCTTCTATTTCGTCCTCATGCTCCTGCACGATAAGGAATTTTACTCTGTCGGGGTCATATTCTCCCAAAACCTTCTTGAATTCCTCAACGTTATTGTTTTCGCAGCCAAGACTTAATACGAGAACGCCTGCTGCATTGGGATGTCTTACCATACCTGCAAGAAGCTTCTGTGTGTTATTGTGATCCTCTCCCAGCTGAGAGCAGCCGTAGGGATGAACAAAGTTATAAATTCCGTCAACTCTGCCGCCGAAGCGCTTGTTTGCTTCTGCTACGATAGCGTTTGAAACGCCGTTTACACAGCCTACGGTGTTTACGATCCAGATTTCGTTGCGTATGCCGACTTCCCCGTTTTTCCTTACATAGCCCATAAATTTGTCGCTGCGGCTCACGGGGATATCCTTAAGCTTAGGGTTATATGTATATTCAAGAGTAGAGCTAAGGTTTGTTTTTATGTTGGAGGGACCTTCCGAATGAACCCATTCTCCCGCCTTTATTTCCTTAACGGCGTGTCCTATGGGATAGCCGTATTTTATTATGTTTTCGTTTACGGGAATATCGGTAAGAGCCATTTTATGTCCCCTTGCAATATCCTCGGCGGCTGTTGTGCCGCAGATGGTTTCACCCTTTGAAATATCCGCAATGGCAACAACAACATTGTCATTGTCATTCAGCTTAATATATTTTTCCATTGTCACACCCCCATAAATTAATCAGATCAGGTCTTCAACAACTGCTTTCGGTGAGCCTGTCGTCAGTCTGTAAAGATAGTCGGCGCATACGTCTGCAAAGCCGTCGATTTTGCCGAGATCTTCTCCCCAGAAGTCTGTGTTTGCGCATACTGCCTTTATAACAGCCTCACAGCCTTCCTTTGTTGTTCTGTCGTATTTATTGTTTATGTCTGCGAAAAATTCAAGAGCCGATTTGTCATCGTTTATTATGTATTCTTCGCTGCCGTTTCTGTGACCTATAAGAAGTCCGTCACGCATTTCCTTGCCGTTATAGAAGCCTACATAGGCTGCAAATGAGAATGTAAGAATCTTGGGCAGGCTGCCTTTAAGGGCGATATATTCCTTTATTGTGGGAAGAACTCTTGCCTTGAATTTTGCTGTTGAGTTAAGGGATATATCAAGTATTTTATGCTTGATGTAAGGATTCTGGAACCTGTCGAAAACAGCGTCCGTAAATGACTTGAGATCGTCATAGTCGAGGTCTGTAAGGGCAGGCATAACCTCCTCGTTGAGAGCCTTTTCAAGATATGTATAGAATACCTTGTCGCTCATCATTTCGCCTACGAAGGTATGTCCCGAAAGATAAGCGCCGAGAACTGAGCAGGTGTGAGCGCCGTTCAATATGCGTACCTTTCTCTTCTTGTAGGGCTTTACATCGGGAGTGAATATTACATTAAGACCGATTTTGTCAAAGGGCAGCTCTTCCGAAAGCTCGGCGGGTCCTTCGATTACCCATGTGTGGAAAATTTCGCTTGTATCGATAACATTGTCGATATAGCCGAATTCTTCCTTAAGCTCTTCAACCTCATCTCTGGGATATCCCGTTACTATTCTGTCAACAAGGGTTGATGTGAATATGCAGGCATTTTCTACCCATGATGTGAAATCATCGCCCAGACTCCAGTCTGCGGCATACTGAAGAACATATTTCTTAAGTGTTTTGCCGTTGTCGTCTATAAGCTCACAGGGTATGAACACAAGACCCTTTGAAGCATCGCCGTCAAATGCCTTGAATCTCTTATATAAGAAATTGCATACCTTTGCCGGGAAAGCGTCCTGCGGCTTGTCGTCTGCCATAGGCTCCGGCTTATAGGCTATACCTGCTTCTGTTGTGTTTGAAACAACAAATCTCAGATCGGGATTTTCTGCGCATTTGTTGTATGTGTCAAGGTCAACATAGGGGTTGATGCATCTGTTTACAGAGGTTATAAGGCGTTTGCTTACGACCTTTTCGCCGTTTTCACGTCCTCTTGCGATAAGAGTATAAAGCCCGTCCTGCTCGTTAATGAAATCACGAATCATATCTCCGCCGGGGATAGGCTGAATAAGTGTTATGCCGCCGCCGAATTTGCCTTCGGCATTAAGTGCGTCAAACATATAATCAACAAAGGCACGAAGGAAATTGCCCTCGCCGAACTGTATAACCTTTTCGGGGAGCACCTCCCTTTGACCTATTGTCAGATCGGCATTGAATTTAAAGCCGTTGGTCAGAAGATTTCTGTTTAATTTTTCCATATTTAACCCTCCATTATTCCGTTTGTCGGGAAAGTACGGATTCTGAAAATTTCCGCATTTCCTCAACTTCAGTTGAATATAGTCTTGTAAATATTATACAACTAATCAAGCCCAAAATCAATTACTTTTTATCAATATCCTTAAAAAATATGAATAAGATTCAAAAAGCCGCTTTTGGGGGCTTAAAGGTGTTTATGAAAATGCGGTTCGTGATGGTCGTGGTCGTGGTCATGGTCGTGGTGGTGATGGTGATGGTGGTGGTCGTGATTATCCTCATCGGCTAATTCCATTATTCTTATCACAACGTCATATATGTTGTTCGCCTCTGTTCTGCCATTGTAATATGAAAGGGCATCGCTTATATAATCAATGACCTCATGTATGGAGCAGGGGCATTTGAGCTGACTTATAAGCTCCTTTCTTATGAGCCTTCTGTTATATGCCGGAAGCTCCTTTATGCTTTCTTCAAAAAATGCACAGAATTTTTCAGCCGTACTGTCACAGTTGTATACCTCGTCCGGCCGGTCAGGATTGTAATAGTCCATGGCTGCGTTCTCCGCCTCGGAATAATAGATATAAGTCACCAGGTTGTATATGGTGTATATATGCTCCAGACTTTCGTCATCCTGAGAAAGATTTCTTATTGTATCGGTATATTTTGCAAGTCTGTCGTCAGCCCTGCGTACCTCGTCCATGAGAGCTTCTGTTATATCTGCCGACCTGTCGCTTATTTCGGCGGCTATATCCCTGTCGGCTTCATCAGGCTTTTCCTTTGACGCATATTCAATTGCGGCATAGAAAAGATCCTTCAGCACAATGTCGTCATCTGTGAGAAAATCTATGTCATAGCCGTAATTGGCGAGAATGATCATATAGCTGAAATCCGTATAAAGCATAGAGGCTATATCGGCAATTTCATATATTTCTCTTGAGTCACGGTCTGTTTCATCGGCAAGCTTCGATATATCCTCGTTTTTCATGGAAGAAAGGCTGTTTTTCAGAATTCCGTCAAGCTTTTCAAATTCTTCGGGAAAGGCAAGGCGTGCTTTATCGTCCTTAAAGGGCAGAGTTTTGGCGCCTATCATATTGTAAAACCATATTGCCTCATCGTTTGTTTTGCAGTCCCCTGTGTCCTGCCGGGCGGCTCTTTTAACATAATCGCCGAATATAGCCTTTGTCATTCTGCAGGGAATGCTGCTCATAAGGGCTGAAAGGCAGGCGCTGAGCTTATCGCCCTCCATTGTATGGAGTACATCGTGGAGCATATCCGCCGCCATTTCAGCTTCGTCCTCAGAGCCTGTCGCAGTATATTTGCCTGACACAAGCTCATACATAAGCATATTTTCTATTAACTCGTTGTAATTGACCGTCATAAATATGGAGGCGGCTTCCTTCAGCACTCTGTCCCTCAGAGCGGCTATATCGGTGCAGAAGGCTAATCTGTCGGAGTCGCTGTCCTTGAGAAACTCGCCAAGGCGAACGGCGGCTTTGTTTCTTTCCGTGAAAAGCCGGCTAAGCTCTAGGGAAACAGGTATGGGAGAACGCTCTTCACTCAGGTCGTTTATCAGCTGATGCATAGAAAGCTTCAGGTATAGCTTTATATTATTGATAAGCATTTTCATATATTTTTCTTTCATAGGCTTTCCTCCTGTTAAAAATGCGGCTTGTCTGGCAGACAAACCGCATTGCAATCAGTTTTTTTGTGTAAGGTTTATTTTAATATTGGCTTACTTCGCCGTCAGCTGCGTTATAGGCTGTTTCAAACAGACAGACAACACTGCCGGTAAGCCGTTCCGGAAGGGGATATCATGGGGTCTGCCATTGGCATACCAAATCATAAAATCATCCCTTTATAATAATACACGCAGCACTACTTGTTAATTATATTTGCGTTTTCTTGCTGCTTCAGACTTTTTCTTGCGCTTTACGCTTGGCTTGTCATAATGCTCTCTTTTGCGAACCTCTCCAAGGATACCTGCTTTTGCGCAGTTTCTTTTGAAGCGGCGAAGAGCGCTGTCCAAAGATTCATTTTCTTTTACTCTTACTTCTGACATTCTATTCCCTCCTTCCGGTTTCAGATAAAGGAGCCAAAAGCCAAACCAACCTTACAGAACAAAAGCTTGTAGGCTCCTTGCTGTATATAGCATACACTACAAAATTATACACAAAAAAAACAGAATCGTCAACACTTTTTTTGTATTTTTTTATATTTTGTTTTAACGGTGTCTTTGGGAAAATACCGATTTAAGGAAACGGAAAATCATTATTGCGGTGAAATCGCTGCGGCGGAGGGTGTTTCCGACCTTATATTTGGGTCGGAAACACCGTCTGAATTTACACAGTTATCGGGGCTTGAATGATTTTTATTGTCCGGTATTTTCTCAGTCCTCCGGTATTTCCACAGGCTTGAATATATGGACTGCGAGAGGAGCAAGCCTGAAGGCTATGGAGTTCTGCTTTCCGAGGATATCATCGGGCACAGAGCTTATAGGCTCAGGATTTATAACGCCGCTGCCGCCATAACACAGATTGTCGCTGTTGAGAATTTCCTTCCACTTTGCGGCAAAGGGAACCGCCGTCTTATAGTCGGGGTATGTGCTTGGTGTGAAATTGCAGACAATGAGAAGATTTTCTTCCTTGCTGTTGCCTTTTCTGAGGAAGGAATATATGCTTCTTGTGCAGTCGTTTGCGTCGATCCACTCAAAGCCCTCCCAGGAGAAGTCCTTTGCCCAGAGGGCAGGCTCGTTAAGATAGAGATTGTTGAGGTCTTTGGTGAATCTGAGCATTGTTTTATGATGGTCATATTCAAGGAGGAACCAGTCAAGGGGACGTTTTTCGTTCCACTCTATAAACTGCCCGAATTCTCCGCCCATAAACAGGAGATTTTTACCCGGGAAGCTTGTCTGATAGCCAAGGGATACCCTGAGTCCCGCAAATTTCTGCCAAAGGTCGCCGGGCTGTTTGTCAAGCATGGACTGCTTGCCGTGTACTACCTCATCGTGGGAAAGAACAAGCACAAACCTTTCGGAATAAGCGTACATCATACCGAAGGTGAGATTGTTGTGATGATAGCGTCTGTAAATAGGTTCTTTCTTGATATAGTCAAGGAAGTCGTTCATCCAGCCCATGTTCCACTTGAGGGAGAAGCCAAGACCGCCGTCATTCAGGTCTCTTGTTATGCCCTCATATGAAGTGGATTCTTCGGCTATCATATATACGTTGGGGTGTGCGCCCTCTATAACGGAATTCATATGCTTTATGAACTCTATGGCGTCAAGGTTTTCTCTTCCGCCGTATTTATTGGGAACCCACTGTCCCTCTTTTTTGGCGTAGTCAAGATAGAGCATGGAAGAAACGGCATCTACTCTCAGTCCGTCTATATGATAGTTTTCTACCCAATAGATGGCGTTTGAAATAAGGAAGTTTTTGACCTCACATCTTCCGTAATTGAATATGAGAGTGCCCCATTCGGGGTGTTCTCCCTGCATGGGATTTGCGTGTTCGTAAAGACAGGAGCCGTCAAACCTTGCAAGTCCGTGGGCGTCCTTGGGGAAGTGCGCCGGAACCCAGTCAAGTATAACGCCTATGCCGGCTCTGTGTGCCGCATCTACGAATTCCATAAATTCAACGGGAGTTCCGTAACGGCTTGTGGGGGCAAAATAGCCTGTCACCTGATAGCCCCAGCTTCCGTCAAAGGGGTGTTCCTCTATGGGAAGAAGCTCAATGTGGGTATAGCCCATTTCAACAACATAGGGAATGAGCATATCCTTAAGCTCCGTATAGCTTAAGAAACGTTCGGGGTCGTCCTCCGGGCGCTTCCATGAGCCGAGATGGACTTCATATATATTCATGGGGCGGTTATACTTTTCGGCAGTCCTTATGTTTTTCATATATTCGCCGTCCTGCCATTCATAATCGTATATATTGTATACGAGAGAGGAGGTGCTCGGTCTTAATTCGCACATTACACCGTAAGGATCCTGCTTCTGGATGGTTGTTCCCTCGGGAGTTTTGATTTCATACTTATAGCGGTCGAAATTCTTAAGACCGGGAATGAATATTTCCCATATTCCGCCGGAATAAAGCTCTCTCATCTGATGACGTCTTGCGTCCCAGTCGTTGAAGTCGCCTATTACCGAAACTCGCTTTGCATTGGGCGCCCATACGCCGAAAACAACACCCTCAACACCGTTTACAACGGCAAAGTTTGCACCCAGCTTTTTATAGATTTCATAATGGTTGCCCTGTGCAAAAAGGAAGGTATCATATTCGGAGATCTGAGGTTCAAATGAATAGGGGTCATATGTTTCCCACACTGTGCCGTCATGATTTTCTATTCTGAGCTTATAGAAGAACCATTTTTTCCTGCCCTTTATTATTCCCTCAAAAAAGCCGTCGGCGTGAATTCTTTCAAGAGGATATTCATTTCCCTTCTTTACGTCCACAAGCGTAACAGCCTTTGCCTGCGGGTTCAGCACTCTTGCCGCAAGAGCCGCTTTGCCGTCCTTGGTAATTTCATGCAGTCCCAATATATGATGAGGGTCGCCGCAGTCAGCCGACACTACCTTCTGAAGTTCAATAAAATTAGCTGTTGTAATCATTTCGCTCATCTCCTTTTCAGATGTACTTATAGTATTTGCCCCAAAACAGATTTTTTTCGGGTAAAATAAAAAAACAACCGAAATATGTATCTGTAAAATACATACATATCTTTCTACATTCCATTATATATCATTACTTCCAATAAATCAAATATTTTTTCTTAAAGTTGGTTGAAAAAACCTATATATTTTTGTATAATATATACAAATAACAACGCAAAGGGGGATAAGAATATGTTTTCAAAAAAGCAAAGGGAGCAGGCGCCGGCGGGAGAGCCTGTCATAAGGGCGAGCATATGCAACGGTGAGAAGGTAATAGGATTCAGGGAGAACGGGCATTTTATGAACGGCGAGGTCGTGCGCAGCGAGGAGGATATAGTGAAATTCTGCAAGAAATACGGCATAGACAGAAGCAGCGTAAAAACGATTTACTGATTATGCTCACGGACGAAAAAAATGCTTGAAAGAATATCCCATATGGTTTATAATGTAGGTGACAGGGCAGTCTTACAGTGGCTGCCCTTTTTATATTAAAAGGGGGTATATATATGGATATTATGACAAGACTTACCATAGCCGCAAGAAGGGACGAAAGCATAAAGGCGGCAATGCTTGAAACGAGAGAAGCGGAGGATCCGGCGGCGGCCTTCTGCGAAACAGCCACAAGGCTCGGTTTTCCCCTTACTCTCGGCGACCTTCTTTCATTCGAGGATTCCACAAGAGGAAACCTCCTCAAAAGCTGCAACGGAGGAGCAGACGGACCTCTTGACGGCTGGGGAGATGTCTATGAGGAATTCTTTGCGGCTATAAAATACTGATTTATCTTCGGGGCAGCAAAAGACTTCTGACGTCCGCAATGCTTACCGCCCCTGTTGCGAGCAGAAGCAGACAGAATATAAGGCATTCTGCAATCGCCAATAGCAGAGTGGCGGCGTTTGGGCATATAAGCGGAGCAACAAGGGACTTTATGCAGCTTACGGACAATATGCAGAACAGGGCGCAAAGCAGCGGCTTTATAAGTATGTCGCAGCCGTTTATGGAGAATTCCGTATTTTTGCCGACTCTGTACACGTTCAGGGAGGCGGTTATTGCCATTGAAACAAGACTGCCCAGTATGCTGCCGTAAACTCCCAGACGGGGTACGGCGAAAAGCACAAACATAAGGCATATCAGCGAGCCGGCAAGACCGTTTGCGAAAATGGCGTTCTGCTCTCCGAGTCCGTTCAGTATTCCTGTAAGTATTACATTCAGATACATAAACGGACAGAGAAAGCCAAGCATAAACAATATATCGCCCACGGAGGAATCGCCGTAAACAAGGGCGCTTATTTCGTGGGGGAGGGCTATAAAGAGGGCGGACGCCCCGAAGCCGGTCACTGCGGCGAAAAGCATTGATTTTTCCGCCGTGCTTTTAAGTCCCCGGCGGCTGTGCTTTTCACAGGCCTCCGATATGGCAGGCACTATTGTTATGGAAACAGCCGTCAGGAATGACGACGGAAACATAAGCAAGGGCATAGCCATACCCGTAAGTCTGCCGAATTCGCTTACGGCGGCGGTTTTGTCAAGACCGGAAAGTATAAGCCTTGAGGGCATAAGTATGTTTTCGAGAGTTGAAAAAAGAGATGATATAAGGCGGCTCATTGTAAGGGGAACAGCCATGGCAAGTATAGCCTTGCAGGCGGCTTTGCAGGACAGGGCTTTTGCCGCCGCCCTTTTTTTCCTGACCCCAAAACAGCAAAGCACAACATATATACACGAAACTATTTCGCCTGCGCACATACCCACGACAGCTGCTGCGCAGGCATATTCTATGCCCCGTGGTATAAGCAGAGAGCCTATGGCGAATATGACAGCCATTCTGGTTATCTGTTCCGCCACCTGACTTACGGCAGGGGGCAGAGAATGCTGCATACCGAAAAAATAACCTCTTATGCAGGAGCCGAGAGCCATAAAGGGAAAGCAAAAGCTTATCAGCCGCAGGGAAAGGGCGCACCTTGCATCATTCAGAAAATAAAGGGCGGCAGCGTCTGCGTTTCTGTGCATTGTCACGCCTATAAGTACGCTGAGTGAAACCGATATTGCCGCGGAGGAGAAAAGTATGGGACGAGGGCTGCGTCCCACCGCATTTTCCGCCGCCGTAAGCTTTGAAACGGCTGTTGAAAAGCCCGATGAGGTAATGCTCCATACAAGCATATACACAGGCATTATAAGCTGATAAAGCCCCATGCCCTCTGCGCCTATGGTGTCCGCCATATATACCCTGTAAAAAAAGCCGAGTATTCTTGTGATTACATTTGCGCCGGTAAGTATGAAGGCTCCCTTTATTATTCTTTCCTTTTCCATTGCATCACCGCTGCCTGTTCACATTTATAATAATTTATGTTGTCTGTTCTTTAATAATTACGTTTTTTGTGTTATAATATGAATATGAAAGCATTATAGGGGGCTTCGGAATATGGCAGATATTGAAAAAAAGCTTAAAGAGCTTCCGGATAAGCCGGGAGTTTATATAATGAAGGATAAAAACGACAGCGTAATATATGTGGGCAAGGCGAAGGTTCTTAAAAACCGTGTACGGCAGTATTTTCAGAATTCCGGCGGCAAGAGCGCAAAGGTA
Organism: uncultured Clostridia bacterium; assembly: GCA_947627855.1. GTDB lineage: Bacteria > Bacillota > Clostridia > Lachnospirales > CAG-274 > JAJQCI01. The sequence goes on along the minus strand of CANQXR010000013.1, from coordinate 19,839 downwards.
ACTTCCATGGTGAGCCATATTGAGGATTTTGAATATATAATAACCGACAGCGAGGTAGAAGCTCTCATACTCGAAAACAACCTTATCAAAAAATACAGCCCCAAATATAATATAATGCTGACAGATGACAAAACCTATCCTTATATAAAGCTTACGACAAACGAAATGTTTCCGAGGGTTATTATGACAAGACAGAGAGGAAAGGACAAGGCGAAATATTTCGGTCCTTTTACCAACTCTGCCATGGTTAAGGAAAATCTGGATATAATAAACAACGTGTGGCAGCTGAGAAGATGCAGAAAGAAGTTTCCGGGGGATATAGGAAAGGAAAGACCCTGCCTTAACTATCATATAGGAAGATGTATGGCTCCCTGTACGGGTAAGGTGAGCGAGGAGGAATACAAAAAGCACACCGATGCCGTAGAGGATTTTCTCAGCGGCAGACAGGACAGGATATTGGAGCGTCTGAGCGAGGATATGATGAAAGCCTCCGGAGAAATGGAATATGAAAAAGCCGCCAAGCTGAGGGACAGCATAAACGCCATAAAGCGACTGGGAGAAAAGCAGATCGTTGAGGGTATGTCGGACTGTGACAGAGATGTGCTGGGGCTTGCACGGGCTGAGGGAGATGCCGTTGTACAGGTTTTTTTCATAAGGGGAGGAAAGCTTGTGGGCAGAGAGCATTTTATGCTGAGCTATCCCGATGGGGCTGAAAGAGAAAATACTGCGGAAACCTTTATAAAGCAGTTTTACGGAGGAACACCCTTTATACCCAAGGAAATTGTAACGGGAACGGCAATAGAGGACAGAGAGGTCATAGAACAGTGGCTTTCCTCCGTAAAGGGGCAGAAGGTGAGTATAGTTACACCGAAAAAGGGAGAAAAACACAAGCTGTGCGAGCTTGCGGATAAAAATGCGGCGCTTATACTTGACAAATTCGGGGAGGATATAAAAAGAGAGCATAACCGAACACTGGGTGCTCTTGAGGAAATAAAGGAGGCGCTGGGGGCGGATTTCGACCTCAACAGAATAGAATCCTACGATATATCCAATACACAGGGCTTCGAGTCTGTCGGCTCTATGGTCGTGTTTGAAAGGGGCAAGCCAAAAAAAAGCGACTACCGGAAGTTCAAGATAAAATCGGTATACGGACCAAACGATTACGCAAGCATGGAGGAGGTCATAACAAGGCGGTTTATGCGCTATAAAAAGGAAAAGGAGGAGGGCGGCGAAAAGCCGAAATTCAGCGTGCTGCCCGATGTTCTTTTTATAGACGGCGGAAAGGGACACGTCCATACCGTGGAAAATGCCCTTGAAAAGCTTGGTATGAGCATTCCCGTGTGCGGAATGGTAAAGGACGACCGCCACCGCACGAGGGGGCTTATATATAAGGGCAGAGATATACTTCTTTCGCCGAACTCCGAGGGCTTCAGACTGGTAACGAGAATACAGGACGAGGTTCACCGCTTTGCAATCGAATTTCACCGCAGAAGAAGGGAAAACAGAGAATTCAGGTCAGTGCTTGAGGATATAAAGGGAATAGGCGAGGTAAGGCGCAAAAGGCTTATAAAGCATTTCGGCGATATAGAGGGCATAAAAAAGGCAAGCCCCGAGGAGCTTGCGGCGGTCGAAGGAATGGACAGACCTGCAGCCGAAGCCGTCTACGCTTTTTTCAACAGAAAAGAGGAGGGCTGAGTTCTTTTATTTGGCGAAAACTTCTTGACAAAGCATGTAATTTTGAGTAAAATGTAGTGAGCAGCACTATTTTAAGGAGGAAAACCAATGAAGAAAAAGTTAATGTTATTAATTTCTGCGACTGTGGCTGTAAGTATGCTCACAGGCTGCGGCGGAACAAAAAGCTATACTGCTTCGGACGGCAGCTTTACCATTGAACTTCCGAGTAAGGACTGGGAGCCTTATACTGAGGACGAAGCCAGCGGTATGTATATTTTCTCACTTCCGTCAGACAGCGGCAGCGATTCATCGGAAAATGACGCTCTGATTCTTTATTATAACCTCAGCGCCGAAAAGGAAAATCTCAGCTATGACACGATCCCCACAACTCAGGAGGAGCTTGAAGCGTCCTTCGGAGAAACTCTTCAGTATGAGCTTATAGATTTTGAAGGAAATCTTACGGACGATGGCGTCAAGAGCAACAGATATTCACTCAGCTATACCGATGAGGACAGCGAGAAAGGATATATTGTTACAAAGACAGAAGCAAACGAAACAGAAGGCTATATAATTGCCGGTCAGATTTCGGTAGATGACGAAAAGCTTCTTGACGAGGTAACAAAGGCTGTCGATTCTCTCGTTGTAAACAAATAAAAAACCATACTGCTTTCGTCCTACCATACAGAACGAAAGCAGTATTACTTTTAAATTGATGAAAAAATAGCTTGACAAACATATGGTATTTTAATATAATAGCTTATGGACTGTGTTCCATCTATAGGAGAGGTATATATGCTTATTAATATAGATGAACTTTCAGCAGGAGAATACAGGGAGCTTGAATTTGAGGAAAACATAAGCATACCGAAGTCTTATTCCGAATTTACGCAGGTTCCCGTTGTTGTAAAGGGCAGGCTTTTTAAGGTCGGCGACGATATCCGCTTTGAGGGAAATGCCAAGGCAGCGCTCCGTCTTATATGCGATTCGTGCCTTACTGAATTTTCCAAAACAATAGAATTTCCGGTGTTTGGGACTTTCAAAAGGGAAACGGACGATGATGAGGACTATTTATATTCAGAAAATGTAATAGATTCTGAGTCTATGGTTCTTTCCGAGCTTCTGCTTAACTTCCCTATGAGAAATGTCTGCAGGCAGGATTGTAAGGGCTTGTGCGTAAAATGCGGACATAACCTGAATATAAGCGACTGCGGCTGCATCAGAACCGAAGGTAATCCCGAATTTGAAAAGCTTAAAGCTTTATTTGATCAGGAGGTGTAAAGTAATGTCAATTTGTCCCAAGGGCAGAATGTCCAAGTCAAAGAGAAACAAAAGAAAGGCACAGAGCTGGAAGATAGTTACTCCCACACTTGTAACGTGCAGCCAGTGCGGCGAGCTTATGCAGCCTCACAGAGCCTGCAGAAATTGCGGCGCATATAACAGAAAGACTGTTATCAAAATCGAAGATTAATTATAAAACATAGAGGGGCTGTCTTTGGTCCCCTGTTTTTATGTAGGAGCCTTTCAGCGGGGTGTGATTATATGGATAAAATAAAGATTGCTGTTGACTGCATGGGCGGAGACAATGCGCCGGGCGAAATCGTCAAAGGCTGCGTTGAAGCCCTGAAAACCCATGAGGACATACTTATTCTTGTGGGCAGAAGCGAGATTATAAGCAAAGAGCTTTCCGCTTACAGCTACGATAAAAACAGAATAGAGATCGTTGACGCAAGGGAAGTCATAGCTACGGACGAGGTGCCCACTGTTGCTATAAGAAAAAAGAAAAATTCCTCTATGGTTGTAGGGCTTAATCTTGTGAAGGAGGGGAAAGCATCGGCATTTATTTCCGCCGGAAATACGGGGGCGCTGCTTACAGGCGCAACTGTTATAATAGGCAGAATAAAGGGCGTTGAAAGACCTTGCCTTGCTACGCTTATACCCACCGAAAAAGGTCCGTCACTTCTTATGGACGTTGGGGCCAACGCCGATTGTAAGCCATCATATCTTGTCCAGTTTGCCCATATGGGAGCTGTATATTATGAAAACATAATGGGTAAGGAAAATCCCAGAGTCGGAATTGTGAACATAGGACTTGAAGAGGAAAAGGGAAATCAGCTTACAAAGGAGGCTCATCAGCTTCTTAAGGAAACCGACCTTAACTTTATAGGCAATGCCGAAGCAAGGGACATTATGTCCAACGTGGCTGATGTTCTGGTTTGCGACGGCTTTGTAGGCAACATACTTCTCAAATTCGGAGAGGGCTTTGTCTCATCTCTTTTCAGGCTTATTAAGGGAGCTATCATGACAAGCATAGTTTCAAAAATAGGCGCTTTGCTCTGTGTAAAGTCGCTTAAAGGGCTTGTGAAAAGTCTGGACTATTCAAATGTCAACGGAGCGCCGTTTCTGGGGCTTAATTCCCTTGTCGTAAAGGCACATGGCTCCTCCGACAGCAGAGCCGTTGTGGGGGCTATAAGCCAATGCCGTTCTTTCATTGAAAAGGACATTGTAAATAAAATAAAAGAAAAAATGTAAAAAGTTTCATTTTTTTTAAAATAGGGCTTGCTAAATATATAATTATTTAGTATAGTATAAGTGTAATAACTTGAATTATTTAAGGAGGAAATTTATAATGGAATTCGATAAGGTAAAAGAAATTATCGCAGAACAGATGGGCGTCAGTGAAGACGAAATAACTTTGGAGACATCTTTTGCAGATGATCTTGATGCAGATTCACTGGATATTTTCCAGATCATTTCCGAGCTTGAAGATGCTTTTGAAATTGAATTTGCAAATGAGGACGCTGAGAATATCAAGACAGTCGGCGATGCTGTTGAATATATCAAGGCTGCAAAGGAATAATAATCAAGGGGAACGTTTTTACACGTTCCTTCTTTATTATCCGTTATTTTTTAAACAGATTTAACTATTCAGACATATTTTCCAATGCCCGAATAGTTATGTCTGTTTAATGTGTGAGAGGTGAAGCTAATGAAGCAAATTATGGGATATACCTTTAAAAATGAAGACTTTCTTGAAACAGCCCTTACCCACAGCTCATATGCCCACGAAATGAATATTCCAAGCGATAAGAATAACGAAAGGCAGGAATTTTTGGGAGATGCTGTCCTTGAAATTGTTATAAGCAACTATATTTTCAATAAATATGCCGATATGCCGGAGGGCGAAATGACAAAGCTCAGGGCAAGCATAGTATGCGAAGATACACTTTCAAAGGCGGCCTCCGAAATAGGGCTTGGCAAGCTTATAAAACTGGGAAAGGGCGAGATTTATACAGGCGGAAGAGAGCGCCCGTCTATACTTGCAGACGCTATGGAAGCGGTTTTCGGCGCCGTATATCTTGACGGCGGACTTGATGCCGCAGGTGAGTTCATACTCAACATTCTGAAACCTCATATAGAGCATCTGAAAAATAACTTTAAAATGAGAGACTGCAAAACCTACCTTCAGGAGCTTATCCAGAAAAAAAGCAAGAATCCTATTGTCTATCATATAATAGGCGAATCGGGACTTGCCCACAATAAGGAATTCATATCAGACGTTGTCCATGACGGCAAGATTCTCGGCAAAGGCAGAGGCAGAAGCAAAAAAGAAGCGGAACAGAATGCAGCGGCGGACGCTATAAGCAGAATGACTGAATAATTATATCCATACTTGCCAATAATATTTACGGGGTACCGACAACACTGCGGAGAGGGACGTGCCGTGGGGCGAGGGAAAAGGGATAAGGCTCCCTTGCGGAGCCTTATCTCTTTTCCCTCGCCCCACGGCACGTCCCCGACGGCGTAGCTTTTCAAACCATCTATGATGGTTTGAAAAGCAGGCATAAATAAATCACAGGAGGAAGCTATGGAAATATTAAAGGTTTCATCAACGTCATCGCCAAAATCAGTAGCCGGAGCCATAGCCGCTGTGGCACGGAATGACAAAAGCGTGGAGATACAGACAATAGGCGCAGGAGCCGTAAATCAGGCAGTAAAAAGCATAGCCATTGCAAGGGGCTATGTTGCGCCAAACGGAATAGAGCTTGTCTGCGTTCCTGCCTTCAGCCAGAGCGAGGTGGAGGGCGAGCTTAAAACATCTATCAAATTTCTTGTGGAGAAAAGGTAATGCATTATAAAAGGCGGAGCACTGTAAATTTTTTTGCAGCGTCCGCTTTTGTTTTGTAAAGGTCAGCCGCGTAATTTCTGAAAACTTATGAAAATTGCGAAAAAGTGTGGATTTTTGTTCTGCATTGAGTTATAATCTATTATGTATTTATATTTTTGGAGGAAAGACTAATGAAGAAAAAAGCTCTTGCGGCGGCAGGCATTTTTATAGCTGTGATGGTGAGTATGTTTGCCCTGAATACATATGGTTCAAATGAAATTATCAGAGTGGGACTCAAGGCGTGTGAGAATATAACCCAAACGCAGATAGGCGGTCAGACTGTTATGACAGGCTGTTCGTCAGGCAATAAATTCACAGAAATAGAATATATGGATTTGTCCGGCGGAGCATCTGTTTCAAAATCATATTCATACTACATAGCCGTCGGAGGCAGTTTTCCGTCTTACAGTGCCGCCAAAGCATATGCCGGAGGACTTAACGGATATAATGCCATACCCGCATTTAAGGGCGGCGGATTGTGGAGTGTATATATAGGTCCATATGAAAGCAGCGAAAGAGCATCTCAGGCTCATAACAACTATCCATATGAATCCGTGGTATGCGCTCCCTCGTCAAACACCGTATATCTGAACGGCAGCGGCGAAAGAATGATTTACGACAGCCCCGGCGGCAACTTTGCTTTTGCGGGGGATACCCTTACAAATATAAACGGCAGAACATACAGGGGATATATAGAGCTTTACCCCACAGCGTCAGGCTTTTCCGCAGTAAACGTAATAGGACTTGAAAGCTATCTTCAGGGAGTTGTTCCATCTGAGGTGCCAAGCAGTTGGAACAGTGAAGCCCTTAAAGCTCAGGCGTGCGCCGCAAGAACATATACACTGCATATGCTTGAAGCAAGTGATAAGAGCCTTGGCTATGATATTTGCGATACAACTCATTGTCAGGCGTACAACGGCGCAGGAGAAGAAGCGGAGTCAACAAATAATGCCGTCAGCTCCACGACAGGGGTTATCATTACATATGACGGAAGCCCTATAGACGCAGTTTATTGCGCATCTGCAGGCGGTGTTACCGATGACGGAGCAGCTGTCTGGGGCACAGATACGCCTTATCTTAAAAGCGTAAAGGAAATAGACGGCACAGCGGTTTATGAGTGGAGCCGTACATATACTTTCCAACAGCTTAAACAGCTTATTGCTGCAAACGGTGCGCAGATTGGCAAGCTTGTCTATATAGATGTGTCGAGAAGCGAAAACGGAAGAATACACTCCATGACATTTTACGGAGAAAGCAGCAGCTATACCGTTGAGGGCGAAAAGGTCAGAACATTTTTCTCCTCCGGTGAGGGCGGCAGCCTTGAAAGCAGAGTGTTTGACATAAGCTTTGACCATAGCGGCGGCGAGGGCTTTTCCCTTGTTATAAACGGAAAAGGCTGGGGACACGGCTTAGGTCTTAGTCAATACGGCGCAAATTCTATGGCTCAGGCAGGCTATACCTATGACCAGATTCTGAAACATTATTATACGGGAGTTGAAATTTCAGGCAGCTGATTATGAAAACAAGTGATTTTTATTATGATTTACCAAAAGAACTGATTGCGCAGACACCCCTTGAGGACAGAGCCTCATCAAGACTTCTTGTTCTCGATAAAAAAACAGGCGCAGTACAGCACAGAATTTTTAAGAATATAAAGGATTATCTGAAAGCCGGAGACTGTCTTGTTATAAATGATACGAAAGTCATACCGGCAAGACTTCTGGGCGAAAGGAAAAATACAGGCGCAAAGGTTGAAATCCTGCTTCTCAGACGTATGAGTGACAACAGGTGGGAAACTCTTGTACGCCCCGGACGCAAGGCAAGACCCGGCGACAGGGTTGTTTTTGGCGGAGGACTTCTTGAAGCCGAAATAACCGATGTGCTTCAGGACGGCAACAGGCTTGTCAGGTTTTACTATGACGGTATTTTCGAGGAAATACTCGATGAGCTTGGACAAACGCCGCTTCCGCCATATATTACGGAAACACTGAAAGATAAAAACCGATATCAGACGGTTTATGCAAAGCACGAAGGCTCTGCTGCTGCTCCGACGGCAGGACTTCATTTTACCAATGAGCTTCTTTCGGAAATAGAAAATATGGGAGTTGCCATAGCTAAGCTCACACTTCATGTAGGTCTTGGCACCTTCAGACCTGTCAAGGTTGATAATATAGAAGAACATAAGATGCACTCAGAATATTATTGCATAGATGAAGCTGCGGCAGACAAAATCAATTTGGTAAGGGAAAACGGGGGTAGAGTTATTGCAGTAGGCACTACAAGCTGCCGTACACTTGAATCCGCCGCCGATGACAACGGAAGAATAACCGCCAAAAGCGGTATGACGGATATATTTATTTATCCGGGCTATAAATTCAGACTTGTGGATAACCTTATAACAAACTTCCATTTGCCCGAATCTACTCTTATAATGCTCGTCAGCGCTCTTGCAGGCAAAGAAAATATAATGAAAGCGTATGAAGAAGCTATAAAGGAGAAATACAGGTTTTTCTCATTTGGCGATGCAATGTTTATAACGGATTTGTGAGGATAATATGAAAAGTATATTGTTTTTGGGCGACAGTATTACAGACAGCGGCAGATTTTACAGTGATGATGGTCTGGGTCATGGTTATGTCAGTTTTCTGTCCATGAAACTGCCGTGCAGACTTATAAATGAGGGCTTTGACGGCTTTACGGCAGCCGATGTAAAACGCAGGCTCAACAGCTTTCTTATGAATAAGCCTGATGTTGTCAGTTTGCTTGTCGGCGTAAACGATATACCGGCTATTATGAGGAACGGCAGCGGGCTTGAAAGCTTTTCCCGTGCCTTTGACGGAATACTTGCTGAAATAAGTAAATATAAGGCAATCGTCATACTTCCTTTTCTGTTTACACGACCTGCCGAACTTATAACTTGGCAGGAATATCTTTGCGCCATTATAGCTGAAGAAAAAAAGCTTTGCGAAAAATACAATATAAAATATATCCCTATGAACGATATTTTCAGGAACAATAGCTTTACTGAAAGTGAGCTTACTACCGATGGGATCCATCTTACGCCTCAAGGACACAGAATCCTTGCGGACTGTTGGTTTGACCTTTTTTCCCGTGGGTTATGAGCTTCGCGTTCCGTTCGGGGGTGTGACGAGAGGGGGAGGGGAAAGGCGCGCTTGCGCGCCTTTCCCCTCCCCCTCTCGTCACACCCCCGACGGCGCGCCGCTGAAACCGCCTGCGGCGGTTTCAGCGGCGTGGCAACAACCTCACCATAAAAAACCGATGCGGAATTTTCCTTAAATCCATTAAAAAATTTTATTATGAATTGATATTAGCTTCGCGTTCCGTTCGGGGGCGTGACAAGAGGGGCGGGGGAAAGGCGCGCTTGCGCGCCTTTCCCCCGCCCCTCTTGTCACGCCCCCGACGGCGCGCCGCTGAAACCGCCTTACGGCGGTTTCAGCGGCGTGGCAACCCCTTTTATTTTACAACAACAAGAACCCTGTCCCTGTCCTCGTCATATACCTCCGGAGGAACAGCATCATATATTTCCGACCTTAGTTTTCCTATATAGCTGTATATGCCCTTAGAAGGCGTCATCCACCACATATCGGCTCCCAAGTAGTTATCGAGTTTAAGGGCAAAGGGCTTTCCTGTGTAGGTATAGGCGTAAAGATAGTCCTCTGCTGCAAATACGGCTATTCTTTCATGCTTTTCACGCTGACCGCCCAGTATAAGCTCGTCATGGGGACGACCTGCGGTAAAGTCACGGGAGTTCATAAGCTCGGCGAGATATCTGAGCTGTCCTGAGCCTTCGTGATGTATAGCTGTCTGCCATGTATCCTTTGCTCCGTAATGGTTCACGCCCTCAGACGGTTCGCTTTCACCTCTGTAAAACTGCATGACGCTGTTGTCGCCGTAGGTATGTCCGCAGGCGCCGGAAAAAACTGACCAATATGCACAGCGCCTTATGTGCTTTGCCCTCCAATATGGCTGCGTCGGGTCGTGAAGTCCCTGTAATATCCACTCATAGGCAGGTTCGCCGTCGAGAGTTGGTTTTATTGGCGACAGAGAATGATCCCGCAGCACATACCTCCAGTTATCTTCACCGAAGAAGCCCTCCGCTCTTTTCGTGTCGTCCCATTTTCCCAGTTTACCCTGGTCATAGCGGCGATGTCCCGACTGAAACATATTGAAGTCGAGCCACGGGGCATCATTGAACCATGTCGATGATGCGCACCTGCCAAACGGGTGAAAGGTTATCAGTTTATCGGGATTTTTTTCTTTAAGCACTTTTCCGAGCCTGTTATATATGTTTTCATAGCCGTTTGGGCGTATATCTCCTCCCAAGACCCATATTATATTGGAATATGAAGAATATCTTTCCGCAAGAAAGCTGCCGTATTTCTCTACATTGTCCTCTGTAACAAGCCCTGCCTTGACAAGACTGCCCCAACAGGGGAGAAGCGCCATATAAAGTTCAGCCTTTTCCGCTGCCTTTATAATTCTGTCGCAGTGCTGCCAATATTCGGGAGAATCCGTATTGCAGCCGGGTATATACATTTTATTTATGTCGCAAAGCTCATTTGTTGCATATACAAGCACAGCCTGTATTACATTGAAGCCCTTGTCGGCTCTGTTTTTAAGATATACAAGGGCTTCGTCAAAGCTCAGCTTATGGAATATGAGCCACGCCGTATCTCCGAGCCAGAAAAACGGCTTTCCTCCTTTTGAAATATACTTTCCGCTTATGCTTAGCTTTTCCATTGCTTTTCCTCCGAAAAAAGGGCTGCGCTTTAGCTGCACAGCCCCTTATTATATCAATAATTTCTGCGTGGATTGATTATATCGATTTTGCTTGTCTTTGAAAACGGATTATCTCTTGAAGCCGCTGTTTCTCTGTAACTGTCCTCCTCCTCAAGCTTTCTGAAGGGATTGATATAATCCTTCTTTACTGCTGATGAAGATGGCTGGGGCTTATATTTGGGTATATTTCTGCCGACAGGGGCGCTATAATCGTTTTCATCTGAAAGCCCTGTGGCAACAACCGTTACCTTTATGTTGTTGTCGCCCTCTGTGGCTGATTTCGATGTACCGAAAATAACCTCGGCTTCACCGTCAAGAAGCTCGTCCACATAATTAACAGCGTTTGCAACCTCAACCATGGGTATATCGTCTGAATAACAGATATTGATAAGTATGCTTTTGGCGCCGTTTATTGATGTTTCGAGAAGAGGACTTTCAACGGCAAATCTTGCAGCGTCCATTACGTTGTCGGCAACTCCTACGCCCATGTGAGCATAGCCCCTGTTTTCTGTCATAACCGTCCTTACATCGGCGAAGTCAAGATTTATTTCACCGGGTCTTGCTATAAGGTCGGAAATGCCTATCACACCCTGAACCAGAACGCTGTCGGCAAGCTTGAAAGCGTCCTTTACGCTTGTGTTTTTATCTGCTGTTTCTATAAGCTTCTGATTTGGGATAACAATAAGCGTATCTACATTTTCCTTGAGCTTGTCAATGCCCTCAACAGCAAATCTCATACGCTTTTTGCCCTCAAACAGGAAGGGCTTTGTTACAACGCCTACGGTGAGTATGCCAAGCTCCTTTGCTATTCCCGCAACTATGGGAGCGGCTCCCGTACCTGTTCCACCGCCCATGCCTGCGGTAATGAATGCCATATCCACGTCCTGCATTGCGCTGTATATTTCATCTCTTGATTCCTTTGCGGCTTCCATACCAACTTCGGGACGTCCGCCTGCGCCAAGCCCCTTTGTGCTTTTAAGACCTATGGCTATTTTTGCCTTTGCATTGTTGTTGTCGAGAGCCTGCTTGTCCGTATTGACGGCTATGTATTCTATTCCGTCAGCGCCCTGTTCGATCATTCTCGAAACGGCATTTCCGCCTGCGCCGCCTACGCCGAAAACAACTATTTTTGCATTTTCCTTGGGATTTATATCGTTCAGAACATCTATCAACGCTATTACCTCCAATTTATATGTTATTTTATTATTTGTTTGTACAATATCAAATCTATTATACAACATCTGAAATAATTTTTCCATAGTTATTTTAATTTTTTTGATAAAAAATAAAAATGGATTTTATGTTTGATATTTCCTATATTTATGTAAGCAGCTTGAAGCTGGGATTGACCGTTATGTCGGATATATCGAGAGTGCCTGCCTCCTGCGGATCAAGCTGTTTGACGATTTCGTTGAGAGTGGCTATTTTTGTATACGCATCGTCTATGCTGCCGAAAGTTACGTCGATCTGATTTACATACAGATGTATGTCCTCCGGCTTTGAAACATCGACCTTTATAACCATATCCGCCAGATCGTAGGCATCTATAAGCTTTGAGATCTGAACCACATCGCTCAGCGAATAGTCGTTTGTGACTGTAAGAGGTTCGCCCAATGTAAAGCCCGAAAACTTAAGCCCTAAAATTATAGGGTGGCTGATGGGCATTTGGTCGCTTATGTCTATCACACGTCCGTCAACGTCTATAAACAGATATTTGCCGAGATAGGGTATATAGCCCCTTACCTTTCTTTCCTCTATGTTTATTATTATAGTCGAGGGAAAATTTTTGACAATTCTCACTGATTTTATGTAGTTGCTTTTGCTGAGCCGTTTTTTTGCGGTGCCCGAATTGAAAGCAAATATATTTCCTCCGACTTTATCTATCCCGGCAATGCTGAATATTTCTTCATTGGAAAGCTGACTGTTTCCTATGACCTGTATTTCGTCTATTTCAAAAACGGGACTTACAAGAGCGGCGAAAACGAGCATACAGAATATAAGTATTAAAATAATCACAGTATATTTTTTCTTTATGTTCATACTATTACCTTCATTTTTCGGGTCTGAAACACTGCCTTGTTTTTTACATAATCATATTTTAAATTATTTTTTTCGTGTTGTCTATAAGTTTTAGAATATTTTAATGAAAAAAATAACAAACCGACTGCTTAGGGGACCTGAAGAAGTCGGTTTTATATAATATTTATTACAGACAAGCCACAGATGATAATTCAGATGTGCCTTTGCTGTCTGACAGACTGTCAATGTCTGAAGTGGCGCATATTTGTGAATACCATTGCTATGCCGTATTTGTTGCAGGCGTCTATGGATTCTTTATCTCTTATGGAGCCGCCCGGCTGTATGATTGCCGTTATGCCTGCTTTTGCGGCGGCTTCTACGCAGTCGGAGAATGGGAAGAATGCGTCTGAAGCCAAAACCGCTCCTTCGGTGGCGTTTTCACTTATGTTCTTTTTGCCATGGTCGATAGCCTGCTCGGCAGCCCAGATCCTGTTTACCTGTCCGGGGCCTATTCCCACGGAGCTTTTGTCCTTGCCTATTGCTATGCCGTTGGATTTTACATATTTTACTATCTTCCATGTAAAGAGAAGATCCTCCATTTCTTTATCCGTAGGCTTGCGGTCTGTGACCACGGTAAGCTCTTTTTCGTCAAGAAGCTTGGAATCTATATCCTGTATGAGAAGTCCGCCGGATACCTTCTTTACGTCATAGGCGTTCTCAGGCTGTTTTCTCTGTATATCATCAAGCACAAGGAGTCTTATATTCTTCTTTTTTGTAAGAATTTCAAGAGCCTTTTCGGAGAATGAGGGCGCAAGAACGATTTCGAGGAATATTTTGCTTATCTGCTCGGCGGTTTGTTCGTCTATTTCCCTGTTTGCGACAACTATTCCGCCGAATATGGATACGGGGTCGGTTGCATACGCCTTTGTATATGCTTCATATATATCCTTGCCGCTGGCAACTCCGCAGGGATTTGAATGCTTGCAGGCTACTACGGTAGGCTCGGTATATTCCTTAAGAAGCTCCAATGCGCCGTGGGTATCGTTGATATTGTTGAAAGAAAGCTCTTTTCCGTGAAGCTGCTTTATGCCTGTGAGCAGACCGCTGTTGTTTCCGACCTCCTTATAGAATGCAGCCGACTGATGGGGATTTTCACCGTAGCGCATATCCTGAACCTTTTCATAGGTGAATGAGATAGTGTCGGGATATTTGGGAAGTCCTGCCTTATCCTTCAGATAGGAGGCTATAAGGGTATCATAGTGAGCCGTATGGTTGAACACCTTGGCGGCAAGGTAGAATTTTGTTTCACCGCTGACTTCGCCGTTCTGTCTGTATTCCTCAATAACCCTGTCATAATCTGCGGGGTCGGTAACAACAGCAACGTCCTTATAGTTTTTCGCAGCCGCACGGAGCATGGAGGGACCTCCTATATCTATATTTTCAATAGCCTCCTCAAGCTTTGTGCCTTCCCTGAGTATGGTTTGTTTAAAGGGATAGAGATTTACGCATACAACGTCTATAAGCGTAACGTCAAGCTCCTCGACCTGCTGCATATGCTCTGCATTGTTTCTCATGGCGAGTATGCCGGCATGGATTTTGGGGTGGAGAGTTTTTACTCTGCCGTCAAGACATTCGGGAAAGCCCGTTACGTCCTCTACGCTTGTTACGTCAACGCCGGCTTCCTTCAGAGTGCGGTAGGTTCCGCCTGTTGAAACGATTTCAAGTCCCAGCGAGCTTAATGCCTTTGCAAAGCCGACTATTCCTGTTTTGTCCGATACACTGATTAATGCGCGTTTTTTCATAGCTTTTCTCCTTTGGATAGTTTCCTTAAGAAAGTCCGAATACTTCCGCTTTCCTAAGACATAATTTGAATGTGTACTTGACAGATCATATTTTTAAATTTATTATTAATAATAACTCTTTAATAATAGCACAGATATTTTCAATTGGCAATACATAAAGGGGGATTAATTTGAAAAATATACTTTTTCTGACTGATCTTGACGGCACTCTTCTCGGAAGTGACAAAAAAATAAGCCCGTTATCTCTGAAAATTCTCAACGATCTTCTGGAGCATGGGCTTAAACTCGGAATATCCACCGCAAGGACTCCCGCCACTCTCGAAGGAATACTTGAGGGGCTTAAGCTCAGACTGCCTGTATGCTGTATGAACGGAGCGACCTATTATGATCTGAAAAAAGAGGCTTATATAAAATACTTTACCATAGATGAAGATATAGTATATGAAGTTATAAAAACAGGAAAATCGAGAGGGATATCGCCTTTTATACACTGTATTTCGGACAATCGTCTGACAGTGAGCTTTGAGAATACAGAGTCTGAGCCTGCAAGAGCATTTCACGATGAAAGAAAGGGACTGAGGCTCAAAAGGCTTATAAGGGCAGCATACAGTCCGGACTTCGGAGAGGCTGTCTATTTTACTTTTCTCGGTGAAGAGGAAAAAATCAGGGATATAGTCGGAGATATCAGGAGAAAAGGGCTTGACAGCCTGCTTAACCTGAACTGCTATGAGGATATTTACGATAAGGGATTTTATTTTCTTGAGCTTTGCAGCAGGAGCGCATCCAAACGCACAGGGCTTGAATATCTCAGGGATATATCGGGCGCCGGAGAGGTATATGCCTTTGGCGACAATTCAAACGATATTCCCATGCTGATGGCGGCGGACAGGTCGTATGCCGTTGAAAATGCCGTTGCGGAGGTCAGAGAAAGCTGCAGCGCCGTTATAGGAAGAAACGATGCCGACAGTGTGGCGAAGGAAATAGAAAAAATCGCCTTGAATTTATGACGGCAAATGATATAATAAGCGTATGTATTATTTTTTGGAGGCGGAGTATGAAAGAGCTTTTGGAACTTTATTTTTCTTTTTTCAGAATAGGACTATTCACATTCGGCGGAGGTATGGCAATGCTGCCCATGCTCACAAAGGAGATAGTGGAGGACAAGAAGTGGGCTACTAATGAGGAAATACTCAATTATTTTGCAATCGGTCAATGCACGCCGGGCATTATTGCCATAAACACGGCGACCTTTATAGGCACGAAACGCAGAGGAGCGGTAGGGGGCTTTGTTGCCACATTGGGAATGATTACTCCATCTCTTATTGTAATACTCGTTATTGCATCTGTTCTTTCCAAAATTATGCACTATGAAATAGTGGGTCATATTTTTGTGGGGATAAGAGTGGCGGTGGCTGCCCTTGTTACGGAATCCCTTATAGGTATATTAAAAAGCGGCATAAAGGACATTTTCGGCATTGTTTTTTACATCGTTACACTGACGCTTTGTCTATGCTTCGACCTTTCTCCCATATGTGTGGTTGTACTTGGTGTTGTTGTAGGCGTTACAAGAATAAAGCTTATAAATAAGGAGAAAAGAAAATGATGACTTATATATATCTGATTATCGAGTTCTTTAAAATAGGTCTTTTCTCCGTTGGCGGAGGATTGGCGACACTTCCATGGCTTTTCGACCTTGCGGAAAAGGACTACGGCTGGTTTACATCTTCACAGCTTGCCGATATGATAGCCATATCGGAATCTACTCCGGGACCTATGGGAGTAAATATGGCAACCTATGCCGGATATAATGCAGGTGGAATCTTCGGAGGAATAATTTCAACACTTTCCCTTGCGCTGCCGGGGATAGTCATAATAATAATTATATATGGCTTTCTTGAAAAATTCAGTGACAATAAATATGTAAAGGGTGTTTTCTATGCGCTTCACCCCGCTGTCGGGGCGCTTATAACCCTGGCGTGCATACAAGTTTACAAATCGTCCTTTCTTGCCTCCGAGGGCTTTGGCATAAAGCCTTTGCATTTCGCTGTATTTGCAGTCATATTTGCCGTTAAGCTTATTTTCGGCAAAAAGATCCATCCCATTGCCGTTATAGCTGCCGGAGCTGTCATAGGGGCTGTTATTTCGCTATGAATATGGAAAAGAGATATTATTCAGCAAATGAATTTTTCAGAAACAAATTCGGCGACAGAGTAATAAAGGTTGCGCTGAATGCCGGGTTTACCTGTCCCAACAGAGATGGAACAAAAGGCACAGGGGGCTGTATATTCTGCTCCGGCAGAGGTTCGGGAGATTTTGCCGGAAGCAGTCAGTCAGGCATAAGGGAGCAGTTTTACGAGGGCAGAAAAATAATGAACAGGAAGTGGCGTGACGGCTTATATATGGCATATTTTCAGGCGTTTACAAACACCTATGCCCCTGTTGACACACTTCGCAGACTTTATGGCGAGGCTGTGGAAATACCGGAGGTCTGCGCTCTTTCAATTGCCACAAGACCGGACTGTATTGATGAAAGCAAGGCTTCGCTTATTTCCGAAATAAACAGAATTAAATATACCTGCGTTGAGATGGGGCTGCAAAGCTCAAAGGAGGATACGGCAAGGCTTATAAACCGCTGTTATGAAAACAGTTGTTTTGAAAAGAGCGTCAGGCTTCTTAAGGAAAAGGGCATAGACGTTATTGCACATATTATTCTGGGGCTGCCCGGAGAGAGCAGGGAAGATATGCTTGAATCGGTAAGGTTTGCGGCAGAATGCGGCATAAGCGGAATCAAGCTTCAGCTTCTCCATGTTCTGAAAGGAACAAAGCTTGCTCAGATGTACGAGGCAGGAAAATTCAGATGTCTTGAATATGAGGAATATGTTGATATTGTGGTAAGGTGCATTGAGATCCTGCCGCCTGATGTGGTTGTTCACAGGATAACAGGCGACGGAAAGGGGCAGGATCTTATTGCACCCTTATACAGCAAAAACAAGAAAAAGGTTCTGAACGGCATAAACAGGGAGTTTGTAATAAGAAACACTTATCAGGGAAGGAAGTGGCAAGGTGAAGCTGATAAGCATACAGGAGCTTGAGGGGCTTGACAGAGATAAAATAACAATACTTGATGTAAGAGCAAGAAACGATTTCAGAAGAAATACCGTTGAGGGAGCTGTGAATATTCCCCTTGGAGATATAGACGATAAAATAGATATGCTTGACAGAAGTAAGCCTGTGTATGTTCTTTGCTATACAGGGGACAGGAGCGTTGATGTCGTGGACAGGCTTGAGGAGGAGGGCTTTGAAGCGTACAATATTGACGGAGGATATCGTGCTTATTTAAGGAAGTATTTAAGCGATATGCTCAGGGAGGAGGATATTGTAAACGAAAGGCGCAGGGAAATAGAAAGAAGCATTATAAAGAAATTCAAAAAGACCATATGGCGAAGATTTACCCATGGAATTACGGAATACAAACTTATTGAGGAAAATGACAAAATAGCCGTATGTATTTCGGGCGGCAAGGATTCAATGCTTATGGCTAAGCTTATGCAGGAGATACAGAAGCATGGCAAGTTTGATTTTGAACTTGTGTTTCTGGTTATGAATCCGGGGTATAATGCCGACAACTGGCAGATAATACAAAACAACGCAAGGCTGCTTGGCATACCGCTTACTGTTTTCAGAAGTGAAATATTTGATATAGTTGCCGGAGTTGACAGAAATCCCTGTTATCTGTGCGCAAGAATGAGGAGAGGATATCTCTATTCAAAGGCTAAGGAGCTTGGCTGCAACAAGATAGCGCTGGGACATCATTTTGACGATGTTATAGAAACTGTGCTTATGAGTATGCTTTACAGCGGCAAAATAGAAACTATGATGCCCAAGCTGCACAGCAGAAATTTTGAGGGTATGGAGCTTATAAGACCCATGTATATGATAAAGGAAGAGGACATAAAGGCATGGCGTGATTATAACAAGCTGAGCTTTATACAATGCGCCTGCCGCTTTACGGAAAACTGTGCAGGCTGCGGCGGAGAAAAAGGCTCTAAGCGTGATGAAATGAAGGAGCTTATAGAAAGCTTCAGAAATACAAATGACATGATAGAGCATAATATATTCAGAAGTATGTATAATGTAAATGTTGAAAGCGTTATTGGCTATAACAAGGACGGCGTACACCACAGCTTTTTGGACGATTATTGAAAAAAGCTTGCCCTCGCCTTCCGAACCGCCGCAGGCGGTTCGGAAGGCGGGGCCGTGGGGGCGGGGCGGGGGAACCGAACAGCAGACAGGGCACGGACTTGTCCGTGCCCTGTCTGCTGTTCGGTTCCCCCGCCCCGCCCCACGGCCCCGCAGTATGGTCGGCGAAGCTTTAAAAAATACATATTTGAGGGAGGGAGATTTGTGGTTGAGTGCAAAAAAGTGAGAAGATCGGCTCATGCAAAAATAAACATAATACTTGATATAAAAGGCAGATATCCCAACGGATACCATATTCTGGATATGATAATGCTGAGTCTTGAACTTCATGATACTGTGATCCTGAAGAAAACCGATGAGGACGTTATTCTTATTTCCACAAACGGAGGAGCTTATTCGGAGGACAGAGATAACCTTGTATATAAGGCAATATCCGCTGTTAAGGAAAGATTTGGAATAAAAGAGGGAGTCATGGCGGAAATCGAAAAGGTGATACCTATATCGGCAGGACTGGCAGGAGGCTCGTCAGACTGCGCCGCTGCCTTAAGAGGTATGGCTGAGCTTTTCGGCTTGGATATTGCCGAAAAGGAGCTTTATGAAATTGGCGGCAGGCTTGGAGCAGACGTACCGTTTTGCCTTTACAGGAATCCTGCGAGGGCAGAAGGAATAGGGGAGATACTCACAGAAGTACCGGATTTTCCGCCCTGTGTTGTTTTGCTTGCAAAACCTGCGGTTGGAATTTCCACCCCGGATGCTTTCCGGGAATACGACAGGCGTAAGAATATAATTCACCCAGATATGGACAAAATGCTTATGTATATGAAAAAAGGGGATATTAAGGATATATGCAGCTCTATGGGAAACGTGTTGGAAGGCATAGCAATTGAAAAATATGCCGTAATAGGTGACATAAAAAAGGAAATGATGGATTCGGGAGCAGAGGGCGCGCTTATGAGTGGTTCGGGCTCGGCTGTTTTCGGCATTTATAAAGATAAGAATACGGTATTATCGGCTTATGAGATTATAAAAGAAAAATTCGGCATAGACGACATTTTTATAACAGAAATTCTTGGCAAAAATTCCGGACAGAACTGACCGGACTGCGGAGCCGAAGCGTGGGCGGAAGGCGGCAGCAGAGGAAACACCGCACCCCGGCCGGGGTGCGGTGTTTCCTCTGCT
>CANQXR010000012.1 GCA_947627855.1 uncultured Clostridia bacterium | reverse complement strand
TTTCGCCGGTAGGACCAATCTCGCCGGTAGGTCCGGTTTCGCCGGTAGGACCAGTTTCGCCGGTAGGTCCAATTTCGCCGGTGGGACCAGTTTCGCCGGTGGGACCAGTTTCGCCGGTGGGACCAGTTTCGCCGGTAGGACCAGTTTCGCCGGTAGGACCAATCTCGCCGGTAGGACCAGTTTCGCCGGTAGGACCAATCTCGCCGGTAGGTCCGGTTTCGCCGATTAGTCCTGCTGCACCGGTTTCGCCGACAGGACCAGTGGGACCAGTTGGACCTGTTGCGCCAGTTGGACCGATTGGACCAGTTGCCCCTGTTGCACCAGTTGGACCTGTTGCTCCGGTTGCACCAGTTGCGCCTGTTGCTCCGGTTGCACCAGTTGCGCCTGTTGCCCCTGTTGCGCCTGTTGCTCCGGTTGCACCTGTTGGACCGGTTGGACCAGTTGCCCCTGTTGCCCCAGTTGCACCTGTTGGACCAGTTGCTCCTGTTGCTCCTGTTGTTCCGGTTGCGCCTGTTGGACCTGTTGCCCCTGTTGCTCCTGTTGCTCCTGTTGGACCTGTTGCACCTGTTGCTCCTGTTGAACCTGTTGCTCCTGTTGCGCCTGTTGGACCTGTTGCACCAGTTGGACCTGTTGCTCCGGTTGGACCTGTTGCGCCTACTGCGCCCCTTGGACCGGTTGCGCCTATGGGACCTGCTGCCCCGGTTGCTCCTGTGGGACCTGTTGCACCTCTCGGACCCATACAGCCTCTTGGACCTGTCGGACCTATATTTGAAATATTTGTGTTTGAACAGCAGCCGGAGCCGCAGGAAACGCAGCCCCTTTTATTGCTTCTGATCATATAGGAATTTACCTCCTTTTAAAGAATTTATACATTTCAATATCAAATGTATATGTTATAATATATTTGACTTTTGTCCAAGTTGTTACTGCAAAATAAAAAGGTACGAATTTAAAAAATCGTACCTTGAATTTCGGTTGTGGATATAACTGCTCCGCCGTGCTTTGCGATCGTAACCGACAGCTTCTTTATGGGTCTGTGCCCGTCAGGAATTCCGGGGCAGGGCGTAAGTGCATATCTGTCAGTTATATTATATAAAGCCTTCGTTCTGCTCCAGTTCTTCGGCAGGAATATTTTCGTCCATATTGTGATATCTGAGCTCAGGATTTTTCAGAGTTACCCGTGTATTCGGCTTTACTGACTTTACAATAAATGCATTGCCGCCTATGACGCAGCCTTCTCCTATTACGGTATCTCCACCCAGAATAGATGCGCCGGAATAGATAGTAACATTATTTTCTATCTTCGGGTGACGTCTGATTCCCTTAAGCGCCTGCCCGCCGGAAGTGGAAAGACCTCCCAGTGTTACACCCTGATAAATTTTCACGTGTTCGCCTATGATGGTTGTTTCTCCTATAACTATGCCGGTTCCGTGATCTATGCAGAAGTATTTGCCTATGGAGGCGCCGGGGTGGATATCAATGCCGGTAAGGCTGTGGGCGTGTTCCGTCATTATTCTTGGGATAAGGGGAACATCAAGAAGATAAAGCTCGTGGGCGATCCGACTAACCATTATGGCGTAAATTCCCGGATAGGAATATATTATTTCGTCAACGCTGTATGCGGCGGGGTCGCCTTCGTAGGTTGCCTGTACATCTGTTTGCATATATTCTCTGATTTTGGACAGCTTTTCAAAAAAAAGTCTGCATTTTTCCGACGACAGCTTCTGAAGCTCCTTTATATTGTCCTTCCCTTTTGAGCAGGTGCATATGTAGGCTTTTGTCATTTGCTTTTCAAGGTTATATTTTATCTCTTCCAGAATATCGCCAAGGTAATATTTTATATATGAGCTGTTCAGCTTTTTATGCTCGAAAAATCCCGGAAATATAACTTTTTGTAGCATTTTCAATATATTTACAACGATTTCTTTGCTTGGCTGAAGGTTGCAGTCTATTTTTGATGTTTCCCTGAATTTATTATAGCTGTTTATAAGATCGTTTATTATATTTTCCATAATGATTCCTCCGATAAAATTTAAGAATACAAGAGCGTCCTAAGTTTTTTCAGATCCTCTGTATACACTGATTTCAGAGCCGGATTATATATTATTGACGCAGGGTGGTAAAGGGGAAAAAGCATAAAGTGGGGCATAGGTATTTCGCTGCCGTGTACGCTGCCTATAACTGCGTTTTTATCTTCGCTGACTGCTTTCAGTGCGAAATTTCCCAAGGTTACCACATATCGGGGAGAGAGTATATCAAGCTCCTTTTTCAGATATGGTGTAAAAAAATCCACTTCCTGACGGTTCGGGGGTCTGTTTGAAATTCGCCCTGTCCGGGGATTTATTTTAAAGGGGCGGAGCTTGACCACATTTGTTATGTATATGTCGCTGCGTTTAAGACCCAGTATATCCAAAAATTCTTCAAGGTTTTTGCCTGCCTTGCCGACAAAGGGTCTGCCCTGTTTTTCCTCTTCACCGCCGGGGGCTTCGCCTACAAGCACGAGGTTAGGTTCGGTGCAGCCCTCGCCGACTACAAGCTTTCTGCCCGAAAATTGCTCTTCGCATATGGCTTTGAGTTCGTTATACAGATTTTTCATTATTTTCCACCTTCTTTTTGTCATACAGGGCTATTATAAGACCCACTATAAGTCCGCCTATAAAACCGCCTATGTGTCCGAAATTGTCAACGCCTTCATAAACAAAGCCGAATCCCAAGTTTATTACTGAAAAGAACATAAATGTGTAAACGTCCAGACCGTCCATGGGAATTTTATTGACAAGCGTGTATATGAGCGCCGATGACATAAGTCCCATTATAGCACCCGATGCGCCTGCCGAAACTGCTCCGCCTGAAAAAAGCAGACTTAAAACGGAGCTGCAAAGTCCCGACACTATATAGGCGGCGATGAATCTGACATGACCGTAGTATTTTTCACAACGTGTGCCGAAAATATAAAGGGACAGCATATTTGACAGCAAATGTACAGTGTTTATATGGATAAACATACAGCTGAAAATTCTGTACCACTGACCGTCTGCAACGTGGGCAGAGCTCAGGGCGCCGTATTTCAGAAGTGTATGAATACTGCCGTTTCCGCCGTCAAGAGCCATAATGAGGAATATAAGTATGTTTGCCGCTATAAGTGCATAGGTCAATATTGTTTTGTGTGTACGTATAAAGCTTTTTTTTACATCACTATATTCCGTAACGGATACGGCTGATGCAGAGGCGGAATTTTTAGCCGATTTAAGTATTGATTCTATACCATCAAGCTTTGTGGGGGCGTCCTTCTGATAGATAATATTATTGTTTTTTATATCAACTGCCCAATGTATTTTCATTATATCTGCATCGGGTATGAAAGCTTCGCTTTCGGTAAACGATGGTGTCAGCCCGTCACCTGCGGCTATGCCAAGGCTTAGTATTTTTGTGTTTTTTTCAAATTGCGATGAAATACATTCTGTAAGGTGGTCATATCTGCTTAAGGGGTTTGCCTCCTTATCTGCATTTATAAGTATAACTATATTTATGACAGCGCCTTTTCTTTTTATAAAGCACAGTTCAGTGGTGTTTTCATCGATATTGCTCCAGTTATTATTTATTATTATGGGTTCATAACCAATTCTTATGAGATTTTTTGCTGTGAAATTCAAGAAGTTTTTCATGATAGTTACCTGCTCTTTAAATAGGCTGCTCAGCCATCCGTCCCGCCCCGAACGGGGTGGGACGGATGGCTGACCCGTGGGCGGGGCAGACTGTCCGAAAACCAACTTGTAAAACCTTAAAGTGGTTTTTACACCGCACCTAACCGGCGATAATAGCTATCAGGTGGAGAATTGAGTGCAAAATTCTTTAAATTTAATCCACAAAGTGGTGATTATTGTTTGTGAAAATTGAGTTTTCGGACAGTCTGGGGGCGAGAGGGGCTTAAGTGCAGAGGGGAAAACGGAGCCTGCAGGCTCCGTTTTCCCCTCTGCACTTAAGCCCCTCTCGCCCCGGTCAGCCCCATAGATTGGTTGGCTAAGCCTTTATTTTATGAAAAATTGTATTATGTACAGACCCGCCAAGGCGGGAAAACCGAAAATGCCTATAAACAGTCCGTTTATCAGGTTGATGCCGACTGCTATACCGCTGCCTGTAAGCAGAGTATTCAGTACATACACGCCAAGCAGACCGGCAGCGGCTCTGAGGGCTATTTTGACAATTCTTTTCAACAGTCCCGAAAATATAATGAAAAAAGCTGCTATGCAAAGTCCGACGATCATATATTCCGTAATGTTGTCGGAATATGTCAAGCCGTATAACCTCTTTCCTTACACAGCTTGAGATAATAGTGATAGCGCATATTTGCCGCCTTTATTTCATAAATCACACTGTCGATCAGATCTTCCTCTGTTGTGTAGTTAAGTATGGAATAAAGGTCGGAAAGCCTGTTTTTCATCATATAACAGTCGGATATAAGCTGTTTTCTTTCCTTTGATATTGCCGAGTCGGCATTTCTGAATAGCCTTATAGGTTTCAAGATTTGTCCTCCGTTTCATTAAAATCTATTTATTGCTATTTTATGCAAAATTAACCGACAATATTCAGAAAGCACTTAAAAACAAGGACAGATTTTAAAAATCTGCCCCATAATAATTATTTATTTACTCTGCCCGTATATTCGCCTGTTCTTGTGTCGATTTTAATTATTTCGCCCTGGTTGATGAAAAGAGGTACGTTGACCTGTGCGCCTGTTTCGACAATAGCCGGTTTTGTTGCGCCTGTGGCTGTATCTCCCTTGAAGCCGGGCTCTGTTTCGGTAATTTCAAGTTCAACGATAAGAGGCGGTTCTATGCCTATTATGCTTCCGTTGTATGAATTTACCTTGACCATTTCATTTTCCTTTACAAACTTAAGTCCGTCTCCCACATCGGCAGAGGAAACCGAGATCTGATCGTATGATTCCATATCCATGAAATAGTAAAGATCGCCGTCGGAATATAAATACTGCATATCCTTGCGGTCAATGTGAGCTCTGCCCACTTTTTCGGTAGGACGGAAGGTTTTTTCAACTACGCCGCCGTTTACGAGGTTTTTAAGCTTTGTACGCACAAATGCCGCACCCTTGCCCGGTTTAACGTGCTGGAATTCTATTACCTGATAAACTGTTCCGTCTATTTCTATTGTTACACCGTTTCTGAATTCGCCTGCTGATAACATAAATTGTCCTCCCTAAATTCTACAAGTAAATTTTATCTATTATAACAATAATATCAAAATAATTCCCAAAAGTCAATAGCTATGTTGTGTTTTTACATATGAATATGTTACCTGAATGTTTGACTTTTATTTGGGTATATGATAAAATAGGGAAAATGACAGTTTTCGGGAGAGTATGGGATTTTTTGGTTTTAGGGAGTTAAATGGGTTATGAAAAAGAAGCTAGGAAAATTCATATACCTGCTCTTGGTGTGTATTGCGGCGGTTATGGCAGTCACGATAGGGATTATTTATTTCAGCTTTATCTCCGACAGAATATATGAGGACAGCACCAAACATCTGGAGGAGCTTTACAGACAGGTAAACAGCGCTTTTGGCTCATTTGCTAAAAGTAACTGGGGACTTCTGGAAAGCTGGGATAAAAGCATTGACATTGAAAGGGCAGCCGACGATGAGGCGATTGCGGACTTTATTGAAGAGCAGCAGAGCTATTGGGGCTTTTCGGAGTTCTATTTTCTTTCGAAGGACAAAAAATGTATGACGCCGGACGGTATTATCCAGGAGCTGAACACGGGAGATACATGGGAGCTTCTGATGGAGGAGGGCAAGCCTGTTATAGCAGAGGGCGCTTACTATTTCGGTCACGATGTGACTCTTTTTGCCGTTCCTGTGCCACATGGGGAATATAAGGGCTTTGGCTTTGATGCTATTTCGGTAAGCTATACAAATGCCGATATGGCAAAATCCCTTAATGTTTCCGCATATTCGGGAGAGGCTATATGCTTTGTTGTAAAAAAGGACGGCAGTGTTCTGTTGTCTACCCGTACGGGCGGCAATGTGTTTGAAAACTGTCTCCTCTATCTCAAGGCGGTATCGGATTTAGACGAAGATGCCGTGGCAAAAATACAGAATGACTGGGAAGTCGGCAATTCCGGCGTGGTAAACTGCAATATCGGTGACATAAGCTATTGTATTCTTTATCAGCCTGTGGGCTTTCAGGATTTTATACTTCTCAGCGCCGTACCGAGAAATGTTGTCAGCGCAGGCTTTCTGTCCGTTCAGAAAACAACCACAAATGTTCTGATTGTAATTTTTACACTTATCGGTGCGGCTGCAATGGCTTTGATTCTGCTTCACAGTCGGGGCGTATCACAGAAAAACAGGGCGGAGCTTCAATATAGGGAGCTTATGTTTGATGTGCTTTCAAACAGCGTTGACGACATATTTATAATGATAAATGAGGAAAACCACCATGTCGATTATATAAGCCCCAATGTGGAAAGACTTCTCGGCGTTTCTTCGGAGGAGGTAAGCAAAAACATACGCTGTCTTGAAAAATGCGCAATCAATCTGGACGTTGTTATACCCAAGGAGATTATGGAGTCGATACCCATTAACAAAAGCCGCTATTGGGAGTGGGAATATATGCATCAGACTACCGGTGAACGCCGCTGGTATCGACTGACTATGTACCATATGAGCCTTCAGGACGTAAGAAAGTACATTGTGGTTATGTCTGACCGCACTCACGAACAGCAGATGAATCAGCAGCTTCAGGACGCACTGACAGCAGTGAAGAGCGCCAACGAAGCAAAAAGCAACTTCCTTGCCAATATGTCCCACGACATACGTACACCTATGAATGCAATAGTCGGTCTTTCGGTTCTTCTTGAAAAGGACGCCGACAACGCTGACAAGGTTCGTGAGTATACACGCAAAATAACCTCTTCGAGCCATCATCTGCTCAGCCTTATAAACGATGTGCTTGATATGAGCAAGATAGAAAGCGGCAAGACCTCGCTGAATGTGGATTGTTTTGAACTGCCGGAGCTTCTGAAGGAGCTGAATATAATACTTATGCCGCAGGCGAAGGCTAAGAGGCAGACCTTCACCACCCATGTGGTCGGTACACCGCCGGAAAAAATAATCGGCGACAGATTAAGGCTTAATCAGATACTTATAAATCTTCTCTCCAATTCCATAAAATATACGCCCGATGAAGGCAGGATAGAATTTACCGTAAGCGAGGTTTCCACTTCGGCTCAGTATACAAAGCTGCGTTTTGTGGTCAGGGACAACGGCATAGGTATGAGCGAGGATTATGTAAAGCAGATTTTCGTGCCCTTCAGCAGAGAGGTAAGCTCTATGACCAATAAAATACAGGGTACGGGGCTTGGTATGGCTATCACCAAAAACCTTGTGGACCTTATGGGCGGCATTATACTTGTGGAAAGCAAGCCGGGCGAGGGAAGTACATTTACAGTGGAGCTGTCGTTTTCACTGCCGGAGGCTGAGGACGAGGACGAAGCATGGCTTAGCAGCAATATTTCACATATGCTCGTTGTGGACGATGAGGAGGATATATGTCTGAATATAAAGGCGCTTATGAAGAATACGGGCGTAGATGTGGTCTATGTTACGGAGGGGGCGGCTGCTGTGGACGCTGCCTTAAAGGCGCATAATGAGGGGAATGACTTTGACGTTATTCTTATAGACTGGAAAATGCCCGACAGTGACGGCGTTGACACCGCAAGGAAAATACGCAGTCAGATAGGGGCTGCTGTTCCTATTATGGTTCTTACCTCCTATGATTGGGGCGAAATCGAAACAGAGGCAAGGGCGGCGGGAATAAATGCTTTTATGCCGAAGCCATTCTTTTTATCTACCTTCCGTCAGATAATAAAGCCGCTTTTAGAGGAATATTCCGGATATAACAACTCAGATGAAGAGGTGGAACAGAGCGTATTGGCAGGGCTTATGTTCCTTGTTGCCGAGGACAACGAGCTTAATGCCGAAATAATTACGGCTATACTTGAAATGGAGGGGGCAGGCTGTGAGCTGGCGGAAAACGGTGCAAAGGCTGTGGAGATGTTTGAAAAATCAGAGCCGGGACATTATGATATGATACTTATGGACGTGCAGATGCCTGTAATGAACGGTGAGGACGCCGCGCGTAAAATCCGTATGTCACAACACCCCGATGCCGCCGGAATACCTATTGCCGCAATGACGGCAAACACCTTCTCCGAGGACGTCAGGAGGGCGCTTGATTCGGGAATGAATGCACATCTGGCAAAGCCCATAGATATGAACGCACTTCGTGAAACAGTTGAACAGCTTATAAATAAACATTAAAAAAACGCAGGTTTTAACGCCTGCGTTATTTTTTTTACTTATTCAATAATATGCGTGAAATTGTTTCTGTGAGAGCCTGAACGTCAATTGGCTTTGTTATGTGGTCGTTCATACCGCTTTCGATTGCCGCCTTGCGGTCGCTGTCGAATGCGTTTGCTGTCATTGCAACAATAGGAATTTCCGCAAGTGCCTTATTGTCAAGGGCGCGTATTGCTTTTGTTGCTTCATAGCCGTCCATAATAGGCATCTGTACGTCCATAAGAATAAGGCTGTAATAGCCCGGCTCGGAATTTCTGACCATATCAACGGCTACGGTTCCGTCCTCGGCAGACTCGACCTCAAAGCCGCTTTCCCTCAGAATTTCTTCGGCTATTTCACGGTTAAGCTCGTTATCCTCCACAAGAAGCAGACGTTTGCCCTTAAGTCCCTCCGAAAGCGGAATTACAGGCTCACTTTCCAAGGGTGCGCCTTCCTTTTCTATTATGGATATAAGGGTATCTCTCAGCTCCGACATAAACAGAGGCTTGTTGCACATAGCCGTTATATTTATGTCCGCAAGCTCTTCATGGACTTCACTCAAATCGTATGCCGTAAGAATTATTATGGGGACGGTATCGCTTACAAATGTTCTTATCTGTCGTGCAACCTCTGCTCCGTTAAGATCCGGCATGGACCAGTCGATTATATATACATAAAACTCATCGCCCATTTCGATTGCCTGTTTTGCACGGAGTATGGCTTCTTTGCCGTAAAGGGTCCATTCGGAGCGCATACCTATTTTCATAAGCATTTTTGTCACGCTGTCGCAGGTGGCGAAGCTGTCATCTACAACAAGGGCGCGCAGACCCTCAAGCTCATGGATCCTTACGTCTTTTGTTGAATCGGGAACCACCTGCAAATCAAGCTTTATAATAAACTCGGTGCCCTTGCCCTCTTCGCTGTTCAGTGTTATTGAGCCGTCCATAGCATCTATAATGCTCTTTGTGATCGGCATACCAAGTCCTGTGCCCTGTATGCCGCTTACGGTGGAGTTTCTCTCACGCTCAAAGGGCTCGAAAATATGCTTCTGAAATTCCTTGCTCATGCCTATGCCCGTGTCCTTCACACGTATTTCATATTCGCCATAGCCCTTTGGCGAGCCTATAAGCTGTGAGACAGTCAGTGAAACGGAGCCGCCGGCAGGAGTGAATTTTATGGCATTGCTCAGAAGATTCAGAAGAACCTGATTCAGATGGAGCTTGTCGCAGTATACGTTTTCATCCATCACGTCAAGGGTGTCCATAAAGAAGTTAAGCTGTTTTGCCTGCATCTGTGACTGTATAATATTGCGCATATCTCTGAAAATGTCGGATATGCAGCACTCTGTTTCTTCAATATTCAGCTTGCCGCTTTCTATTCTGCTCATATCAAGCACATCGTTTATAAGGCTGAGCAGGTGATTGCCTGAGGACAGTATTTTTGCGAGATAATCCTGCACACGGGCACGGTCGTCTATATTTGCTTCGGCAAGTGTCGTAAAGCCTATGATGGCGTTCATAGGGGTGCGTATGTCGTGGGACATATTTGACAGAAACATAGTCTTTGCACGTTCCGCAGCCTCCGCCTTATGAAGCTTTTCTTCAAGAACAGCCTGTTCGACCTCTCTCTTTGTGTGAAGCTTTGCGTTATGGCGCACCCAAAGATAATAGAAAAGGCTTGTAAGCATCATAAATATGGCAAAGACTATGAAAACCTTTCTGATTGCGTAGAGATTTGCCATAGCCACCTCTTCGGGAACGGCTACGGACAGCGACCAGTTGTTTGTGCCTACCGGGGAATAATACAGATAAGTCCATTTTTTTGTGGTGTTGGACCTCATAAGTATGTGACCCTTCTTGCCCACAAGAATATCGTCCACACACTCGCTCCAGCTTTCCTTGCCCTTTGTTTCACGCACGGCAAAATCCTTTATGCTGCCAAGGCTTGGGTGCCATGTATCCATTATGAATTCCCCGTTGTCGGTGTCTATTATAAACACACTGGAGCTTGCATTGTAAATATTTTCTATATTAAGCTCATCCGGAAGCTCCTCCAGATAGGTAACTCCGTAAAGCATGGCTACGGTTTTGCCGTCCTTTTTAATGGGAACATAGTGACGTATAACAGGGCTTTTGTCATCTGTAAGGCTTATATCCCTGTTTGAAATATGCTCTCCCAGAAGCGCCTCCTCCGCAAAGGAGATTCTGCCGTGTACGTCTATTATTTCGCCATTAGGGTCATATATCGTATTGTCGGGCATAAGAACCTGTATTCTTTTTGTGGCAAGAAGAGGGGAGATGACATTTATTATTCTGCTTATTTCATCTGTTTTTATATCTGCCGAATCTATATTTGTTGAAGAAGCTATGAGAGAGGCTGTTGCATTAAGAATCTGACTGTCACGGTTAAGCTTCTGATTTATCTCCGCCACGGCAGTGGAAACGCCCTCGTCAAGACGCTGCAAACAGCGGTTTTCTATAAGTCTGCTTATATGTATATAAACCATTATACACAGCACTGCAACAACCGCTATCATAACGATTGTTGCTGACATATTCATATCCTTTTTATTTTTCCCGCTCATATAACCATCCCTCACTTTTATGCCATGTATTTACTTTTTTTCGATGTAGCTGCGTACGGCACAGCGTCCCTTGCCGGAATTCTTTACTGAATACATCGCGGCGTCCGCCTGACCGAAAAGGCTGTCGAAGTCCCTTATATTCTGATTTTCGGCTGTTACGGCGCCTATGCTGCATTCTATTGTTACCCTTTTGCCTGAGGTCTGAAAGCCTTTAAGCATATTGCTTATGGAACGGCAGTTTTTCATTACAGACTGTCTGTCGGCGTTCTGTGTTTTGAAAACTATGAATTCATCGCCGCCGAACCTTGCGATAACGTCTTGCTCTCCGAATACGTCAAGCAGGACTTCGCCCATATGCTCCAGCGCAAGGTCGCCCATACGGTGACCGTAGGTATCGTTTATATTTTTGAAGTTGTCAAGGTCAAACACGAGAAAGGCACAGCTTTTCACAGGATTATGAAGTTTTATATATCTGTTTATGATCAACTGTGCGCTCTGCCTGTTATACAGCCCTGTTATGAGGGTGTCGTGCTTGCTGAGCTGTTCGTATTTTATATAGTTGTAATAATCCCTTACACGCATAGTCATAATCCAGAAGTATACCACCGTCGATATACCAAGTGCGCATACTGAGCAG
Organism: uncultured Clostridia bacterium; assembly: GCA_947627855.1. Classification (GTDB taxonomy): domain Bacteria; phylum Bacillota; class Clostridia; order Lachnospirales; family CAG-274; genus JAJQCI01. The sequence continues at coordinate 53,203 of CANQXR010000012.1, read as the reverse complement.
AACAGATCGTACTGAGCTATTGACGGATTTTTATACACTGCAAGCCCTATTATATAAATCACTTCAAATATGCCTACCAACCCGAAGGAAACGGAGGCAGGCATTATGAAGCTTGCAGGAAGGACAATACATATTACAGGCATAAAACAGCTTGGCGCATTGGGGTTGCTGAATATGTCGATCAGTATTATGAATGTGAATATCATTACCCAGAATGCGGCGCAGATCAGAGAGGTGTATCTTATGCCGGAGATGTGTCTGAGTGAAGCACACCATACGCCGACACAGAAAATCGCAGCCGCCGGCACAAACATAGCGTGATAAACCGACATTTTCCAACCGTGTATGATAAGCGGCGCAAGAATAAGTAAAAATATCAGAAAACCCACTGTCACTATGCTCAGATTTTTTAAGGCATTCATATTTCTTGCGGCTATTTCCTCTCCTGCTGTTTGGAAATACTGCTTCTGCTGCTGCATATCGGTTTTTATGTGGTTAAAAAAGTTCATATATGAAGTCCCCTTATGAAAAATGCGGCGGACAGATGTACGCCGTATTCCCAAAAAATATCAATACATTCAGCTTTTTTTTATGGATTTTACCACTTTATCATACTCTTCGGAAATCTGGGGCATAAGCCTGAGAGCGTCCTCGGTTTTTCCGCTGCGAAGGGCAGTAAGCTGGTCTGTAAACAGCCCGAAAAGCTTTGGCATAGACAGATTTCCGCACATTCCCTTAAGGGAGTGAGAGGTTCTGATCATACCGTCAACGTCACGCCTGAGCGCTGCGTCCTTAAGCTCGGAATAATTCTTGTCACTGCAGAACTTCAGCAGGAATTTTTCGAGAAGAGCCTCGTTGCCCATAAATCTTGCCAGTGCATCGTTTACGTCAACTCCGCTTTCATACAGCATTTCTGATCTTTGCTTATCCATAAAACATTCCCCCTCTTGTAATTGTCATCTGTACTTTAATTTTCATACATACGGCTGAGCTTATCCTCAACCGAAAAGAAGCACTGAAGAAGCTGCGGATTGAAGGTTCCGCATTCTCCGTTTCTGATCATACTTATTACCTTTTCACGGGGAAAGGCGTCCTTATAGACTCTCTTGCAGCTCAGGGCATCATAGACGTCCGCAAGGGAAACGATCTGCGCCCATATGGATATTTCATCGCCCTTAAGCCCATCGGGATAGCCCCGTCCGTCCCACCTTTCGTGATGATGACGGGCTATGTCGCAGGCATAGGAATATACTTCGCTGCCGCGAAGCTCATGAATGGTTTCCAGAAGCTGTGCGCCCTTTGTTGTATGGGTTTTCATTATATCATATTCTTCGCTTGTAAGTCTGCCCGGTTTGGACAATATATAATCGGGAATGGCTATCTTTCCCACGTCGTGCATTATGGAGGCGAGGGAAATATTCATAATTTCTTCCTCGGTAAGTCCATCGCCAAGCTTGGTATTCCTGAGTATGATTTCGGTTATGTCGTGTATGCGGCTTACGTGCTCTCCCGATTCGCCGTTCCGGAATTCTATGGCGGCGGCAAGAGCGGTGATCATGCCGCGGTTAAGCTCGGCGATTCTTCTTGCTCTTTTGATAAGCTCGCTCTCCTGCATTCTCACACGACTTCTGAGACGCTTTCTTGCACGGAAAAGCTCTACGATAGAATTTACTCTTTTAAGAACGAGATAGGGCACTACGGGCTTTAATATTACGTCCATTACGCCAAGCTCATAGGCTTCTCTTGTTACGTCCGTGCTGGCTTCCGCCGTAATAAGAAATACGGGAATAACATTGCGCAGACCGTCCTTTTCCATTCTTCTCAGAACCTCAAGACCGTCCATAACAGGCATCATCGCATCAAGCAGAACAGCGCTGTAACGATCGGGATCGGCTTCTATTCTGTCAATGCCTATTTTCCCGTTTTCCGCCTTATCGATAAGGTAGTAGGCGGAAAAAATGTTGTCGAGAAGCTCTCTGTTAATTTCGTCATCATCAATAATCAATATTCTGTCCATGGCTTCATCAGACATAAGCCGGTCCATTTAAATCTCTCCTTTATTAAAATCAGGTTGAACGGCTTGGAGTTATTTTCGGAAAACAAATCGAAAAAGACCACAAAAAAACCGCACGATATAATGCAGTAAGTTGCAGCCTGACAATCATAACAAATTAATGCCTTAGACTCATAGCTTTGCGTCGCCTTTTTTCAAAGACTTTGCCCAGTGTTACACTTTTAGTATATGTTATATCAAACAATTTGATAAGACGATTTTTAATAAACCCTAAAGCCCCTGTTATATTAAGTGACAATATATTTCGACAAAAAACATTGTAAAAAGTACATTTATGTTATATAATAAGTTCATACAGGTACATTCTGTCACAATAAAATATGACGGATATACTACATTTTAAGATAAATCCCTCCGGCGGAAAATGTAAGGCTCCGCAGGGAGGGACATTTTGGGTATGAGCAAAGCATAAGGAAAAGGGGAGCGGTTTATGACAAGGTATAACGATAAAATACTTATCAGGGGAGCAAGAGTGCACAATCTGAAGAATATAGATGTGGATATTCCGCTTAACAAAATAGTGGGCATTGCCGGGGTGTCAGGCTCAGGCAAATCGTCCCTTGCCCTCGGAGTGGTATATGCGGAGGGGTCAAGGCGATATCTCGATTCCCTTTCCACCTATACAAGAAGGCGAATGACACAGGCGGCAAAGGCGGACGTGGACGAGGTTATGTATGTTCCGGCGGCTCTTGCTCTTCATCAGCGTCCGGGAGCAGGGGGCATACGCTCTACCTTCGGCACAGGTACGGAGCTGCTCAACAGTCTGCGCCTTATGTATTCCCGGCTTGCAAGCCACAGGTGTCCCAACGGTCACTATACAGAGCCTTCACTGGACGTTGCCGCCGGAAGAAAGCTTGTATGCCCAAGGTGCGGCGAGGAATTCTACGCACCCTCGGCAGAGGAGCTTGCCTTTAACAGTCAGGGAGCCTGCAAGTGCTGCGGCGGAACAGGCGTAGTCAGGACGGTGGACAGAAGCACCCTCATTCCCGATGAAAATATGACGATAGACGAGGGCGCCGTTGCTCCGTGGAATTCCCTTATGTGGTCCCTTATGACAGATGTGTGCCGCGCCATGGGAGTACGCACGGATATTCCCTTTAAGGAGCTTACCGATGAAGAAAAGGAAATCGTATATAACGGACCTATGGTCAAAAAGCACATATTCTATAAGTCAAAAAACAAGGAAAGCGTAAGCGCCGGTGAAATGGATTTTACATATTACAGTGCAGAGGCCACAGTTCTTAACGCTCTCAGAAAGGTAAAGGACGAAAAGGGGCTGAAGCGTGTGGAAAAATTTCTCAGAGAGGACGTATGTCCCGAATGCGGCGGCAGCAGACTTTCCGAAGCGGCGCGCGCTCCGAGACTTATGGGCATTTCCCTTGATGAGGTATGCAGAATGACGCTGAAGGAGGTGTTGGAGTGGGTCGGAAAGGTTCCCTCATCACTTCCCGAAAAAATGCGGCCTATGGCAAGGAGTATATGCGCCTCCTTTGAGGAAACGACCAAACGCCTTATGGATCTGGGGCTTTCATACTTGTCCCTTGACCGTTCCTCCTCTACTCTTTCCACGGGAGAGCGTCAGAGAATGCAGCTTGCAAGAGCCGTCAGAAACCGCACAACAGGCGTGCTGTATGTTCTGGACGAGCCGTCAATAGGGCTTCATCCTGCCAATATAACAGGGCTTTGCGGAGTTATACACGATCTTACGGCAGACGGAAATTCCGTTCTTTTGGTAGACCACGATACGCAGATATTGAAGGAGGTCGATTGGCTCATTGAAATGGGTTCGGGAGCGGGAGCCGAGGGAGGAAGAGTTATCGCCGAGGGAACTGTTTCGGAATTGATAAAAAACAAAGCCTCTGTAACAGGTCCGTTTCTTGGGGAAAATCTCCACAGACAGCCGAAAAGCACAGAGGACGATATTTTTGAATACGGAAAAATACATATTTCCACATCTCATATACACACTGTAAAGCCTTTGGAAATAGATTTGCCAAAGGGCAGACTGACAGTAGTGACGGGAGTTTCGGGGTCGGGCAAGACGACTATGGTTCTGGAAAGCCTTGTTCCTGCCGTTGAAGCACTGAAGCAGGGGAAAAGGCTGCCGGAGCACGTTCTGTCTGCCGATGCACCGGGAATAGAGCGCATCAGACTTATAGATGCAGCACCCATAGGAATAAACATTCGCTCCACAGTCGCTACATATTCCAATATTCACGATGAACTGCGCAAAATTTTCGCCCGTACTCCCGATGCAAAGCAGAGAGGACGCAGGGCAGGGGATTTTTCATATAATACGGGAAAGCTGCGGTGTCCCGTATGTGACGGAACAGGCTCCATAAGCCTTGATGTGCAGTTTCTGCCCGATGTGGACATTCCCTGTCCTCACTGCAGAGGTTCAAGATATGATAAAGAAGCCTATCTCATAAAGTACAGGAGCAAGGACGGCAGGCTCTGCTCTCTGCCGGAGCTTATGGATATGGACGTAAGCTCCGCCATAGATTTCTGCTGCGATATGAAAAACGTACTCCCGAAGCTGAAAACCCTTGAGACCTTGGGACTTGGCTATCTTACTCTTGGCGAAGCAACGCCGGGACTTTCGGGCGGAGAGGCTCAGCGGCTCAAGCTTGCCGGTGAAATGGGCAGAACGCAGACCGACTCAGTATTCGTGTTTGACGAGCCGACCATAGGGCTTCACCCCCTTGACGTGAAAACACTTCTTGGAGTGTTTGACACTCTTATAGAAAAGGGAGCGACTGTTGTTGTTATAGAACACGATTTAGACGTAATAAGGAATGCCGATTATATAATTGATATGGGACCCGGCGGCGGCGAGGACGGTGGCAGGATAATTGCGGCAGGAACGCCGGAACAGGTAAAGTCCTGCAAGGAAAGCATAACGGCGAGATTTATATGAAACGGAGCGACTGTTATTATTGAACACAATTCGGACGCAATAAGGAATGCCGATATATAATTGATATGGAACACGGCGGCGGCGAGGACGGCGGCAGGATAATTGCGGCAGGAACGCCGGAGCAGATAAAGTCCTGCAAGGAAAGCATAACGGCGAGGTTTATATGAAACGGAGCGACTGTTATTATTGAACACAATTCGGACGTAATAAGGAATGTCGATTATATAACAGATATGTGACACGGCGGCGGCGAGGACGGTGGCAGGATAATTGCGGCAGGAATGCCGGAACAGGTAAAGTCCTGCAAGGAAAGCATAACGGCGAGGTTTATATGAAAATTTCCGGGGGCTTATATAACCGTAAATAAGAGGAAACATAATGGAAAAGGAATTCAACAATATATCCATACCAAGGTTGGTTTTAAAGCTGGGCGTTCCGTCTATGCTTGCTCAGTTTTTCAATATTCTTTACAGCATAGTTGACAGAATTTTTATAGGCAATATGCCCCATGACGGCAGCATTGCACTGGCAAGCATAGGAGTATGTGCACCTGCCATCACCGCCATATCGGCTTTCGCATCTATGATAGGCATAGGCGGAGCTTCATATATGAGCCTGAGCATAGGGCGCGGAGATAAAAAAACGGCGCAGAAAGCCATAAACACCGCCCTTATAATGACGGCTGCAATATCCGCCGCGGTTATGGCTGTTGTGTTTGTTTTCAAAAAACAGCTTCTGTATGGGCTTGGGTGCAGCGATGCCATGTTTCCCTATGCGGATATGTATATAACAATATATATTTCGGGAACCTTCGCTTCCTTTTGCAGCATAGGCATGAATCAGTTTATACTTGCCCAAGGATATCCGGGACGGGGAATGGCTGCGGTCATAATAGGGGCTGTATGCAATGTATTTCTTGATCCGCTGTTGATTTACGTATTCCGAATGGGCATTGCCGGAGCCGCATTTGCAACGGTTATATCCCAGCTTCTCGCAATGATTTTTGTTCTGAAAACGCTGCGCCGGAAGGAAATGACCGTCAGGGCGGGACTTCGGGGCTTTGATTTCAAAACGCTCAGACGAATTCTTGCCATAGGCTTTATGCCCTTTTTCATAACCCTTTTTGACAATATGATACTTATACTTCTGAATGTAACACTCAGAAAATACGGCGGCGATATGGGGGACGTATATATAGCCTGCGCTGCGGTGGTGCAGAGCTTTATGGTTTTTGCAAACTGCCCCGGACAGGGCATTACAAACGGCTGCGGAACACTTTTCAGCTTTCACTATGGCGCAGGCAACTACGGCAAGGTAATGGATATATTCAAATATGTATTTTTGCTGTGCCTTTCCTATATGCTTGTGCTTATGGTCATCTCACAGACGGCGGCGGAGCCGTTTGCAAGGCTGTTTATAAGCGACCCGACGCAGACCGCCCTTGCCTCCCGTCTTATATCCAAATATACTCTTGGGCTTTGGGGCATTGCCATACAGTTTGCCTTTGTTGACGGCATAACGGCAATGGGAGAGGTAAGGTATGCTTTGCCTATCTCCCTTTTCAGAAAGACCGTTTACATAATATTTGTTTTTATACTGCCTGTCGTCACAACACTTGACAATCTGTTTTATGTGGGAACAATAGCCGATGTTGTCGGCTCTGCATTTACGGTGTTTATGTTCTTTGCCTTTTACAGAAAAAGACTAAGGGCAAAAATGCTTGAAATCTAATTGTAAATTAATATATGTATAATGACTGTCTTATTTTGTTGGTTTATAAATATATTCATAAGCTAAAGCTTAAGATTTTCAGATTTTCCATCCTTTCTTAAAAAAAGCGGAAAACGGCGATTATGCCGCTTTCCGCTTTTAAGCTTCAATGCAGTAAATAAGGCTGTTTTCGGCTCCTATGACTTCAAAGCCGAGAGCGATATAGTCCTTTATTATCTTTATTACATTTTCTGTGATTATTTCCCCCGGAGCGGCTATGGGAATGCCCGGAGGATATATGTATATGCTTTTTGCCGCTGTTTTGCCAAGGGCGTTTTCGATATATATTCCTTTGCTTTTCATATGGGCGGTTTCTGTTGGCGCAAGGGAAATTTCCGCCTTGAATTCATATTTGTATTCAGGGGGTTTTCCGGCGGGCATATGTGACAATGCCTCAAAAAGCCTTTCAAAGCCCTCATCGGTGTCGCCAACAGATGTCATGGCAAGACAATAACAGGCATTTGCCATTTCAGCCTCCAGCCCATGACTTCTGAGCTTCTCCATCACCTCACGACCGCCCGGTATTATTATTTTGGAAATGTCCGTGCCGCAGATATTGGAGCGCCCCTTTAAATCTTCAAGAATAAGCCCCTCCGCCCTTCTGCGGAAGTCTGTGAGCCTGCTTACATAGCGTTCCATAGCGATGCGCCCCTCCGAAGATGTCATATATCTTATGCAGCTGTCTATGGAGCCAAGGAGTATATATGAGGGACTGGAGCTTTCAAATATGTCCAGATATTTTTCCACACGCTCCGATGATATTCTTCGGGAGCAGATATGGAGCAGCGCCGTCTGTGTAAGGGCAGGAAGTGTTTTGTGCAGACTCTGTATCACTATGTCCGCCCCAAGAGAAACCGCCGAGGTTGGAAAAGCGGAGTGAAAGGGGAAATGCGCCCCATGCGCCTCGTCAACTATCAGTATGCAGTCGTGGCGATGGCAGACGCCGCTTATTTTCTCTATGTCGGAGGTCATTCCCTCATAGGTGGGAGATACCATTATAAATGCCTTTGCCCCTGTTTTTATAAGCTCCCTTTCCACATCTTCGGGAGAAATGCCGCCGGAGATTCCAAGCTTTACGTTTTCGGGATATACATACGAGGGCTTTAGTCCCATTATATAAATGCCGTTGTATACCGATTTATGACAGTTTCTTGCGGCAAGTATTCTGTCGCCGGGATCAAGAACAGCGCCCATGGCGGCGAGTATTCCGCAGGTAGAGCCGTTTATGAGAAAATATGTTTTTTTCACACCGTAAATATCGGCGGCATGATCCATAGCTTCTTTTAAGATGCCCTTTGGGTGATGAAGATCGTCCGCCCCCTCTATTTCCGTGAAATCCATTTTGAAAAGCTCAGTATTCCTTTTGTGACCGGGCATATGGAAAGGATAGTTTGTAAGACCCTCAAGCTTATTTGTCAGCATTTTCGTTTTCTGCCGCTTTCATCATAAGGGCGCATTCTATTCTTTTGCGGTGGAGAGTACAGCCATATTCATATACGCCCTTCACGCTGCCCGTATAGTGATAGGCGTTGGCGGCGCAGCCTCCGCTGCAGTAAAGCCTTGCAAAGCATTCGTCACATTCCTTATGGGAGTATATATTGCAGTTTTTGAAATCCTGCTGTTTTTCCCTGTTTGTTATGCCGCTGTATACATTTCCGAGCTTATATTCCCTGTCGCCCGCAAACTGATGGCAGGGGTAAAGATCTCCTTCGGGAGTGACAGCCATATATTCCGTACCTACTCCACAGCCCGAAATTCTTTTATATATGCAGGGACCGCCCGTAAGATCTATCATATAGTGGTAGAATGTGAAATCCTTTCTTCTGAGCATTTCCTTTGCCAATATATCATACTGTTCAAGAAGTATGGGCAGATCCTCCTCGGTCAGGGCATAGTCGGCGCCCTCGGGAGCAACAACAGGCTCCATTGAAAGCTGTCTGAAGCCGAGATCCGCCAGATGGAGTATGTCCTTTGAAAAGTCGGTGTTGTAGTGGGTGTATGTACCTCTTAAATAATAATCCCTCTGATTTCTGCTGTCGGCGGCAGCCTTGAATTTTGGCATTATAAGCTCATATGTGCCCCCGCCGTTCCGTGTTACCCTCAGACGGTCGTTTACCTCAGGTCTGCCGTCAATGGAGAGGACAACATTATACATTTCCCTGTTTATAAAATCCATTATTTCATCGTTTAGCAAAAGCCCGTTTGTGGTTATTGTAAATCTGAAATTCTTTCCGCTGTCCTTTTCTATGCTTCTTGCATATGTGACAAGCTTCTTTACGACCTCCCAGTTCATAAGAGGCTCGCCGCCGAAAAAGTCCACTTCAAGATTTTTTCTCGTTCCCGAATTTTCAACAAGAAAATCAATAGCCCTCCTGCCTGTTTCGTAAGACATAAGACGTCTTGAGCCTTGGTTGTATTCACCCTCGGAGGCAAAGCAATATCTGCACGCCATATTGCAGTCCTGAGCCACAAGCAGACACATAGCCTTTATCACTGTGTGACGCTCCTTAAGAGAGGGGGCTATATCTCTGTATATGTCCTCGGAAAAAAGAGTGCCGTTTTCCTTAAGGGCTTCTATGTCGCCGAAAAGCTCTTCTGTTTCGTCATGGGATAAGCCGTATTTTTCGGCAAGCATATTTTCCGTTTCTTCCTTCGGGGCATTCTCATACATACCTATTGCATCGTAAGCCGCATCATCGACCACATGAACGGAGCCGCTGTTTACATCTATTATAATATTATAGCCGTTGTTTTTATATCTGTGTATCATAAAACCTCTTTATCCCCTATAATAAAAATCGCTGCTGTAAAAGCAACGAATTTTAGTGAATTATTTCAATTTTTCACACTGCTGATTGGCAATGCTGCATGAAGTCTTGCTTGCTGACTGACAAGATGTCTGACATTCTCCGCAGCCGCCGTTTATTTTTGATTTTGCAAGATCTCTTGTGCTTATTGTAGTTATTCTTGACATAACCGCACCCTCTTTCGTTTTATTATTACATTCATTTTATCAGTTTAAGCCTTTAGTGTCAAGTATTTATTCCCAATATAAGCATTGCGCCGCCGTATATGCCTGCGTCGCTGCCAAGCCTTGCAAGCCTGAAATCTGTGCCCTTTACACTGTGAAAGGCATATTTCTCATAATACTTCTTTACGGTATCCGTTACTATGGAACCTGCATTGCTTACGCCGCCGCCGAAAATAAACGCCTGTGGATCAACAAAGATCGCTCCTGCCGCAAGAGCCTTGCCCAGTCTTTCGCCGAACATATCCAGAACCTCAAGGGCTGTTTCATCTCCCTCCTTTGCTGCATCAAACACAGCCTTGGCCGTCAGCCCTTCCTCCTTAAGAACAGATTTTCTTCCTTTTCTGAGCAGTCCTCCGGCAAGCCTTACAACTCCGGTCGCTGAGGCATACTGCTCAAGACAGCCGAAATTCCCACAGCCGCAAGGCTCCGTTTCATCATCCGCCGATGGAAAATGACCTATTTCCCCGCCTGAGCCGTGAGAGCCGTAAACTATTTTGCCGTCTATAATTATGCCGCCGCCTACGCCTGTACCGAGGGTTATCATAATAATGCTCTTATAGCCCGCTCCTGCTCCCTGCCATAATTCGCCAAGAGCAGCCACATTTGCATCGTTGCCCGATTTCACCGTAAGCCCCGTAAGCTTTGAAAGCTCCTTTTCGGCATTTATTTCGCCCCAGCCGAGGTTTACGCATCTTCTGACGATCCCATCGTCCGTTACAGGACCGGGCAGCCCCATTCCTATGCCTGCAATGCCGCTTCGGTCAAGCCCCTTTTCATTGATTTTGCTTTCAATGCTTGCGGCAATATCATTCAGAATGTTTTTGCCCTTTTCCCTTTTGTCCGTGGGTATCTCCCACTTCTCCAGAAGCTCTCCTTCATTGCTGAAAAGCCCCATTTTTACAGTAGTTCCGCCAACATCGACTCCGAAAACATACTCCGTCATAATACTCCTCCTCCCGTGTGCCGATATCTTCTCCGATTCCCCTATATTATACAATATTCCGAAGCTGATTTCAATATATAACCATAAGTATGTCTTTAATCTGTATAAGAAGGGGACATACCTACGGTCAATAAAACAGTTTTTGTGAAATTTAATAAATTATACTTGAATTTTTTTATATGCGTGGTAAAATTGTATTAAGAATATTACAATTTTCGAGGTGTATTATGGATAACCGTAATAACAATGAGGAAGCTGCGCACGTTGAAGTCCGTACTTCCGGAAAAGGAAGATATCCTCAGCACAAAAATGCGGCGGCGGAAAGAAAAAGACCGCCGGAGGGTGAAGCGCCCCCTCAGAGAAAACGCAGACAGCCTGTTGAAGAAGAAGTGAGGCAGCGAAGGCGCCGACCTCCGGAAGATGGAGAGATAAGGCAGAAAAGGCGCCGACCTCCGGAAGATGGGGAAATGCAGCAGCGAAGGCGCAGACCACCCGAAGAAGAAAAAGTACAGCAGCGAAGGCATCGACCTCCCGATGATGGCGAAGTAAGACGGCGAAGTCCCAAACCATCGGAGGATCACGAAGCCCCCGACATCAGGCGCAGGAAGTCAGGGACAACGCAGCATACATATTCCGAAAAAAATGCGGCTCTGTCGGCACAGGCAGAAAAAAGACGGCGTCCGCCTGATGGCGACGACATAAGGAAACGGAGAAAAAATACTATGAACGGCAATGGAAAACCTTCTAAAAAACATAATATTGACCGTTTTGATGAGGCGGAGGAAAGCAGAAAAACCTCAAGGGGCTGTTTGTTTCCTGTTTTTCTTATGCTCATCTGCCTTGTGGTTTTTCTGGTTTCTTTTGCAGTATTTGTGTCTTTTATGCAGGAGCATTCGGTGTCCGACCTCATAAACATAATCAGGGGCGAGGAAGTATCTGCGGACAGTGAAAGTGAGCCGGCAACAAATGAAGACTATGTTGACACAAACAATTTATTCAAAAAGACGGAAGAAAGCCTGTACAACACCGAAAGAAACGGCGTTGTTTCTCAGATAAGCCTTGGCTCCAACACAATAAAAATTTACGATACAGACAATGAAAGCTCTGTGCTGCTCAGCTTTGACAGCAATACAGAGGTATCTGACGAAAACGGACTTGATATTTCGATAAGCAAGGTGAACGAGGGAGATCTGATCATCTTCACCTGTGATGAAAATAAAAATCTTCTTACATTAAAAGAAAACTCAGACGTCGGGGAGTATACCTCCCTTGACGTCCGGGTCAATACCGCACGAAAGCTTATTACAATAAGCGATAATGTATATAAATACAACAATAATACTGTTTTCAGATATAAAGACAGTGTAATCAGTCCAAAGGACATAACCGAATTTGATGTAATAACAGTGAAAGCCATCGATAATAAGGCATGGTCAGTAATAATGGAAAAATCCCATGGCCGGCTGAAATTTACCAACTATGAAAATATTTCAAACGTCACATATTCTGTTGACGGAAGTGAATTTATAGATATACCGGAAAGCAGCACAATAAATCTTACGGAGGGACTGCATACGATCACAGTACAAAGTCCGAGCTGCAGCGATTTTACAAAGGAATTTATAATAAAGAAAGATACGGAAGCGGAAATGAACCTTTCTTCTGTGCAGATATCAAGAGGCTCCCTGATAGTCGATACCACAGCAACTGGCGCGGCTCTTTATGTAGACGGAGTGGAACGCAGCTTCGGCAATCCCATGTTTCTTGATTACGGAAGCCATAAGGTTACCGCAACAAGGAGAGACAAAACAGTTTCCCAATATATAACCATCAATAAAGAACAGACTATTCTTGATGTACAATTTGATTAAAAAAAATATAAGCCGACCGGACTGCGGAGCAGGGGGTAACGGGCGAGGGACATACAATAGGACGGCGGCTCCTGCAGGAGCCGCCGTCCTATTGTATGTCCCTCGCCCGTTACCCCCTGCGGGGTCGTCGTTTCAGACCATCTTCGATGGTCAGAAACGGCGGCGCAATTATTTTATTATGGCGCTTAGAAGCTCATTGTCCGTGAAGGAACCGTTGTTTCTGTCGTAAAGCTTAAAGTTTCCGCCATCGTCCCACCAGAAGCATTTTATGCCGTATTTTGCGGCTTCAGCCTTATAATATCTGACCCATTCGATCCTGCGGTCGTTGTTGCCCTTTGCAAGCGCACCGAATTCATCTATTAAAACAGGTACGCCCTTGGAAACAAAGTGACTGTTGAGCCTTGCCATAAGATTGTTTATTTCTGCCGTATCAGAGGGATTTGAAGCGCTCCAGTAATTTGTTCCGTATTGGTTGAGCGCAAAATCATATGGCGTATAAGCGTGTACGGCAACAATTACATTTTCGTCTGCCGGTACGGTCATTCCGGAGAGTATTTCCTCACTTGTTCCCGCACAATAAGGCTGAATAATAAGAATTCTGCTGCTGTTGTTTCCGCCCTGACCTCTTATAAGTCCCACAAAGGTCGTATTCAGCTTGTTAACTATTTCATAGGCAGCCGTACTTCCCGTCCACTCATTGTCAAGCCCCATAAGCCTCGGCTCATTAAGCGCCTCAAACATAAGCTTGTCATCATAATCCTTGAATGCGTTTCCAACCTGCGTCCATATGTTTGACATTTTTGCCTTGACCGATTCATAATCGGCGTAAGATGGAAATACCCATTTGTCATGGTGAATATCTATAATGACATACAGATCCTGATCCATTGCCATATCCACTACCTGCTTTACTCTTGACAGCCAGGCAGGGTCTATCCTTTGGTCGGAGAGTATATGCTCCTGCCATGTCACAGGTATTCTTACGGCATTGAAGCCGGCATTCTTTATGTTTATGAATGTGCTTTCAACGGTTTTGGAATTTCCCCAATAGGTTTCCGTTTGCTCTATGCTAAGTCCGCCATAGCCGTTATTGTGACTGTCAAGACTGTTTCCGAGGTTCCAGCCTACCCTTATATCCTGCACTGCCTGCTTTGCCGTTATATGAACATTCTCCGCCTGAACAGCATCAGCCTGCACATTCGGAACAGTTTCCACCCCCGGAGTATTCACTGCGCAGCCGGCTGCAAGGAAAAGACTCATTATAAGCGCGATTATTTTCATAAATATTCCTCCTATAATTAAAGCGGCCGTTTTCCGACCGCCTCGCAAACCTTATTCGTCCCAGTTATGATATACGTTTTTTACGTCGTCGTCCTCATCGAGCATATCCAGAAGCTTGTTCATTTTCTTGATGTCGTTTTCGTCAGTCAGAGTTGTATATGTCTGTGGAATCATTGTAATTTCAGCCTGAGCAAGCTCATAACCGGCATTTTCCAATGCTTCTCTTACAGCCGAAAAATCATCTGGAGCCGTTATTATTTCAAAGCTGTCTTCCTCAGCCGTAAAATCCTCGGCGCCGGCTTCGATTGCTGTCATCATAACCTCGTCCTCGTCTATATCTTCATCTCTTTCTATTATTATCTGACCCTTTTCGTCAAACATAAACGATACACAGCCTGTTGTACCCATGTTTCCGCCGCCCTTTGTAAAAGCCGCACGCACGTTGGCCGCCGAACGGTTTTTGTTGTCTGTCAGAGCTTCAACTATTACCGCCACACCTTTGGGACCGTAGCCCTCATAGCTTATAGCCTCATAATTGACTGCGCTTAAGTTTCCGGCTGCTTTTTTGATACTTCTTTCTATTGTGTCGTTGGGCATATTGTTTGCTTTTGCCTTTGCTATAACATCTCTGAGCTTTGAATTTGAATCCGGGTTTGCTCCTCCGGCTTTAACCGCTACTGCGATTTCCTTTCCTATAACCGTAAATATTTTTCCCTTTGCCGCATCATTCTTTTCTTTCTTGTGCTTGATATTAGCAAATTTGGAATGTCCTGACATACTTTTTCCTCCTCGTATATTTCAATCAAATGTAATTCCAATATATTTTAACATCTTTTCAGCTGTATTTCAACCTTAATTTTGAAAGTTCTTTGTCAGATTCCAACTCTTACTTTTTGGCACTTTAAGCATCTTGCCGCAATATAAACATATATAGCCTACAAACTGCCGGCAGCGACAGCCGAAGAGGGGGTGAGGGAACAGGGGGAGCAGGTGAAGGACAGTGCGCTGTCCTTCACCTGCTCCCCCTGTCCCCTCACCCCCTATTCGGCCCCATTGGTCCCGCCTTGGTGAAATGTCAGGGACATTTCACCAAGGTGGGGGCATAATTAATTAAATGCACTGACGATATCCAGAATATAATCAATTCTTTTGCGCTCATTATCCGATAAACCGCTGTAAAATGCAGTTATCAGGGCATTTTTGCTTTCTGCCGACAAGTCCGTCCATGAAGCTGTTTCACATATAAGCCGGCTTATATCCTCCGATGTGATTTTATCATGGCCCATAAGTTCCTTTATAAATTTTATTCTGCTTTCGCCCAATGCTCTGAAAGCATCAAGCTCCAATATTTTTTTGCAGCTGTCTGTCATATTGGACCACCCTCGGCTATTTTCTTGATTTCGAGAAGCCTTATAAGCATTTCCCCCATAGATCTGCTCTCCTTCGGCAGATTGGGCACAATAGCTTTCAGCATACCCATATCCCCATTTTCTATGCCTGTCGAAGTGCTTTCAACATTCCTGCAGGCTCCGAGAAGCTTATCTATCTCTATGAGCTTGACCATAACGCCAAGCTCTCTCTGATATTTAACGTCCACATAGGGTATAGCCGCTTTAATGGTTTTAATTGCCGGGATTTCAAACTGCATATCAAAGTCGGATATTCTCCCCCTTTCGGTTTTAGGCTTATCCGTGTCTTTCAGAGCCTTCACCATTTTGGCAAGTCCCGCAAGCCTTTCCAGCGTCAGATCGTTATTTTCCAAATAAATTGCCCCTCTGTCCTTTTTTAATATTTATATTATGGAAATATTTCAAAAATACCTGTTTGAAACAAAAAAAGGGTTCCGGCGTCTTATTAAAGCGCCGAAACCCATACATATATTATTCGCCTTCAAAAGCAACAACAGATGAAACATCATAGCCATTCAGAAGCTCTCTGCCCCTGAGATCGGGAAGCTCCACCACAAATCTCAATGCTGCGACTTCTGCGCCCATTTCCTCCGCAAGCTCGCAAATTGCCCTTGCCGTTCCTCCGGTGGCAAGAAGATCGTCAATTACAACCACCCTGTCGCCTGCTTTCAGAGAGTCTTTATGTATTTCTATAACCTCTGTGCCATATTCAAGGTCATATTCCTTTTTAACCGTTTCCGCCGGAAGCTTGCCCTGCTTTCTTACAGGCACAAAGCCCTTCTTCAGATTGTATGCTATGGGCATACCGAAAATAAATCCTCTGGATTCCGGTCCTATAACATAATCAAATTCCACACCCACAAGGCTTTCCATAACTTCATTTATGGTTGCCACCATAGCGATCGGATCCTTGAGGAGAGTTGTGATATCTCTGAACATTACTCCCTTTTTTGGAAAATCGGGTATCGTCCTTATGCTGTCTAAAATTATTCCCATTTTTTCTACCGCCTTTAATCAATATATCAGTGCATTCTCAGATCCGTCAATCTGAGCTGTATGCTTTCGTTACCGTTGAATACATTTTTTTCCGCTCTGTATACGATATCAACGAAAAATTGCAGTCCTTGTCTTTCGGAATAAAGCTCTTCCCACGAAAGAGCGCCGAATTCCTTTATTATCAGGCTTTTGAATTTTTCAAAGATACCAAAGCCAACACCTCTCATTTCCGTTTGTCCGTCGAAAAAAACAAATTGCAGTATGTCCCTGTTTTTCCCGACAAATCTTATTCTTTTGATATAAACCTCCTTAGTCGCAAACAACGGCTGTACATTGTCTGTGCCAAAGGGCTTCATCATATCGATTTCATCTATAAGCTTCATGTCTATCTGCGAAAATCCGACTTCCGCATCAATGTAAAGCGTTTCTTCAAGCTCCTTCTCAGAAAGCGGACATTCGTCATTCAGTCTTTTTCTGAGTGCCTCTATGTTTTCCGGTCTTATGGTAATGCCCACTGCCATTTTATGACCGCCGTATCTTACAAAAAGCTCTCTGCATGAATTTATCGCCGAAAACATATCATAGCTTTCAACGGATCTTCCCGAACCTTTGGCATATTCATTACCATGGGCAAACACTATCGCCGGTCTTGAAAAAGTTTCCTTGAGCCTTCCCGCCGCAAGACCTGCCACGCTTTCATGAATTTCCTTATCATACCATACAATTACCTTGTCGGGCTGGTTTTCGCCTATGGCTTTAATTATTCTGTTATACGCTTCCTCCGTATATGCCTTGCGGAGATCGTTAAGCTCCTTTAGCTTCTGCACAAGGCTGCATATTTTTTCTTTATCCTCGGAAAGAAATATATCTATATAGTCAGCCGCCTTTGCCAGTCTGCCGGCAGCATTTATAAACGGACCTATCATAAAGCCCAGTGTTCTGTCGGTAATCTGCTTGCCGTCAAGTCCCTGAGCCGATATTATTTCCCTTAAGCCCGGATTTGTATTTTTCCTTGAATTGATAAGCCTTAGTCCCATATGAGCTATTATCCTGTTTTCCCCCGTAAGGCTTACCATATCGCAGACAGTGCCTATGGCGGCAAATATGAAAAGCTCCGCTTCGTTTTTTATTTCCTTGCCAAGGCTCTCATAAAAGCCATGAACAAATCGGTAACAAAGTCCTGCGGCACAGAATTCCTTAAAGGGATATGTGACGCTTTCTATTTTCATATCTATAAGTCCGTCAGCTTCGGGCAATATCTGGACACCGTTTTTTTCGTGAGGAGAATGATGGTCGAGTATTATAAGCTTCATTCCGAGGGATTTTATATAACGGCACTCCTCTATGGCTGATATGCCGTTGTCACAGCATATTATAAGCTTTGTGCCGCTGTCGTATATTTCCTTTACGGCGCCAAGAGAAAGTCCATATCCCTGTCCGAATCTGTCGGGGATATAGCAACTGACTTCTGCCCCCAGTCCCCGCAAAGCCTTTATCAATATTACGCTGCTCATAACGCCGTCAGCATCATAATCGCCGTATATTGTTATCTTTTCGTTGTTTTTTATGCTTTCGGAAATAATTTCATATGCCCTTGTCACCTCCGGAAGTGTATCAATATTTCCGAAGCCGTCAAGGGTCGGGGCAAAAAACTCCGCTGCCTTTCTTCCCGTATTTATGTGTCTGCTCAGAAGAAGCTGAGCTGTTATGGGCGATATGCCAAGAGCCTGTGACATAGGTATAGCGGCACTGCGGCGTCCTTTCAGAATCCATTTCATATATACCTCATAATAATACGTTTGAAGCTATTATCATAAGCCCCACACACATAAAAAGAAAGCCAAATGTCTGCGCAAAAAGAGAAGTCATTTTTTCGGGAGCAAACTTTGTGGGATCCTTAAGGTCATATCTTATGGATATAAGACTGCCGATCCTCTGTTTAGCCGGCTCGCTTATATATGTGAAGGTCTTTCTGTAAAGAATATTGTTTGCCCTGAAGGTGATTATGGGAGAATAATATGTTTCCGTCTGGTTTTTCCCTACCTGTACAGTGTCCTGGGCAACCGCAACAACTTCGGCTCTTGCTCTGCCCTTATATCCCAGAACCTTTATGAATTCTCTCAGCTTTATAAAAAAACCTATCAGACCCACTATCTCTAAAATTACGAATATAATCAAAAAAAATGTATTTATCATTCCCGTCCTCCGAAAAAGCTGTTTTTTCATCACAGAACATATTATAACATACCGTCATATTTATTGCAAGCACGAAAAAAGCCTCGGTCTTTATATATTGCCTGAGAAGAGAGGATATTGTTTTTCTTACGGTTGACAACCGGGTTAAAAAAACTTATAATAGATTACATTATTATATTGGATAAATTTTGTTTAAACGCTATACGGAGGTTTTTAGAAATGAAGTATATGGGAGTAAATGAACTGAGAGAAAAATTCCTCAGCTTCTTTGAAAGTAAGGAGCATTTAAGACTTGCAAGCGCTTCTCTTGTGCCTCACAACGATAAATCGCTGCTTCTTATAAATTCCGGAATGGCTCCTCTTAAGCCCTATTTTACGGGACAGCAGGTTCCGCCGAAAAGAAGAGTAACCACCTGTCAGAAATGTATCAGAACCGGAGATATTGAAAATGTGGGAAAAACTGCAAGACACGGCACTTTCTTTGAAATGCTCGGCAATTTTTCCTTTGGTGATTATTTCAAAGAAGAGGCGATTCCCTGGGCGTGGGAGTTCTTTACGAAGGTTCTTGAGCTGCCGGAGGACAGGCTGTATGTATCTATCTATCTCGATGATGATGAAGCCTTTGAAATATGGAACAAAAAGGTAGGCGTTCCTGAGGAAAAAATATCCAGAATGGGCAAAGAGGATAATTTCTGGGAGCATGGAGTAGGTCCTTGTGGTCCTTGTTCTGAGATATACTATGACAGAGGCGAGGAGTACGGCTGCGGAAAGCCCGATTGTACTGTTGGCTGTGACTGCGACAGATATATGGAAATATGGAATCTCGTATTCACACAGTTTGACAAGCAGGAGGACGGTTCATATCCCAGACTGGCAAAGCCCAACATTGACACAGGAATGGGGCTTGAAAGAATTGCCGCCGTTATGCAGAATGTGGATTCCATTTTCGATGTGGATACTGTAAAGGCAATAAGGGATAAGGTATGTCAGATTGCCGGAAAAGCATATCTTGAAAATCACGGCGATGATGTATCAATTCGTGTTATAACAGACCATGTGCGCTCTATGACATTTATGACTGCCGATGGCGTTCTGCCCTCAAACAACGGCAGAGGATATGTTCTCAGACGACTTCTCAGAAGAGCTGCAAGACACGGCAGACTTCTCGGAATTGAGGGAGCGTTTCTGACAGACGTTTGTCAGGTGGTTATTGACAATTCGGGAGAGGCTTATCCCGAGCTCAGGGAAAAACAGGCTACAATCAGGAAAATTATAGCTACGGAGGAAGAAAACTTCAGCAGAACTCTTGACAAGGGGCTTGAAAAGCTGAATGAATATATGGAAGAAAGCAGCGACAGGAAGATTCTGGACGGAAAGCAGGTATTCAAGCTTTACGACACCTACGGATTCCCGACAGACCTCACTGCCGACATTCTTGCGGAAAACGGCTTTTCCATGGACGAGGAAGGCTTCAAGGCCGAGATGGAGGCTCAGAGAAAGAAAGCAAGAGATGCAAGGGAAACTGATACTTATATGGGTGCTGAAGAAACGGTATTCCACAAAATCGATCCTGCGCTTGCAACGGAATTTGTCGGATATGATACACTTAAGGCAGACGGCGTTGTGACCGCTTTGGTTTCAGAGGACGAAATAGCCGAGGAAGCATCTGAGGGCGCAAATGTAACCATACTTCTGGACAAGACGCCTTTCTATGCCGAAATGGGTGGTCAGGCAGGCGACAGCGGCATAATTGAAGCACCGAACGGCGTTGTCGAAATCAGAGATACCACCAAATTCGGAGGAAACAAGCATCTTCACACCGGCGTTGTTAGAGCGGGAGTTATAAGAAGAGGCGATGTTGTTTCGGCACAGGTTGACAGTGAAAGAAGAACGGCAATAGCCCGCAACCATACCGCTACGCATATTTTGCAGAAGGCGCTGAGAGATGTGTTGGGAAATCATGTTGAGCAGGCAGGTTCCTATGTGAGTGACGACCGTCTGCGTTTTGACTTCACACATTTCGAGCCTATTTCAAAGGAGGATCTTAACAGGGTCGAGGATATAGTAAACAGCAAGATACTTTCCGCTATGGAAGTAAGCTGTCGTGAGATGGATATTGACGATGCAAGAAAGCTTGGCGCAATGGCTCTTTTCGGAGAAAAGTACGGCAAGGTCGTAAGGGTCGTTTCTGTAGGGGATTATTCTGTGGAATTCTGCGGCGGAACGCATCTTAAAAATACTGCTGTTGCCGGCTGTTTCAAGATACTTTCCGAAAACGGCATTGCCGCAGGCGTAAGAAGAATCGAAGCCATTACAGGATACAGCGCTCTCGGTTATTTTAAGGAAAAACAGGATTTTCAGGATAATATTACGGCAATTTTAAAGACAAATGTCAAAAATACCGCTTCAAGGCTTAACGACCTTCTTGATGAAAACAAAAAGCTCAGAAAAGAGATAGAAAAGCTTAAATCAAAGCTTTCCAAAGGAAGTCTTGAAAAAATAATAGAATCCGGCGAAAATATAGGCGGCATAACCGTTATCAGCGGCAGACTCAGTGATGCTGATATGAATGAACTGAGAAAGACAAGTGACGCTATAAAGGACAAGGCTCCCGAATCCATAATTATTCTGGCATCGGAGCTTGGCGGAAAGGTCAATTTTGTGGTCAGCTGTTGTGACTCTGCCGTCAAAGCAGGAGCAAAGGCCGGAGATATTGTCAAAGTCGCTGCCGTTATGTGCGGAGGCGGCGGAGGAGGACGTCCCAATATGGCTCAGGCCGGCGGAAAGGATCCTTCAAAAATAAATGAAGCCTTGACAGCTGCAAAGAACAAAGCGGCAGAGGCTCTTAACTGATTTTAAATAAGCGGGGAGTCTATGTGAGATACATATTTATGTATTAAGCGGCGGCTCCCTTTTACCTATGAGGGTTCCGTTGGGCAAAACCTGCATTCGGGCTGCCTCCGGCAGCCCGAATGCAGGTTTTGCCCACGGGTCGGGGCGGAGCGAGGGGAGGGGGAAATGAAAACGGCTCCTTTGGTCGCCGTTTTCATTTCCCCCTCCCCTCGCTCCGCTCCGGCCGCAGTCCGGTCGGAACTGCCTTTATATTTACCTTGCCCTTATTGTGGCGGAAAGGAATTCTGATGAAAAAATTTAATATTATTGTTACCTCCACATTCGGGCTTGAAGCCTGTGTCAAAAGAGAGCTTATCGGTCTGGGATATGACATACTTAAGGTAAGCGACGGCAGCATAGAGCTGGAGGGAGATGGAAGAGATATAGCAATTCTTAATTTATGGCTCAGATGCGGCAGCAGAGTTCTTATAAAGCTTGCCGAATTCAGCGCCGTGACATTTGAAGAGCTTTTCGGAGGTGTATATGACATAGACTGGCAGGACATAATCCCTCCTGACGGAAAATTCATTGTAAGCGGAAGATCGGCAAAATCTCAGCTTTCCAGTGTTCCCGCCTGTCAGTCGGTTGCCGAAAAGGCTGTTATAAGAAAATTGCAGACAAGGTATGATATTGAACATTTTCCGAAAACAGGCAGCAGATATATGATACAGATTGCTCTGCGAAATGATATGGTCACAGTGACCCTCGATACTTCGGGAACGCCTCTTTACAGGAGAGGATACCGAAGGGCTATCGGGGCTGCTCCGCTTAAGGAAACTATGGCGGCGGCAATGGTTGAGCTTAGCTATTGGAGAAAGGACAGGCTTCTTGTGGATCCGTGCTGCGGTTCGGGCACGATACTTATAGAGGCTGCGCTTATGGCGAAAAACATCGCTCCGGGGCTTAACAGGAATTTTGACTTTGAAAACTGGTATATTATCGATCCTGTTTATATTGAAGAGGAGAAAAAAAGAGCCGCTGCCCTTATTGACAGGGACATACGTCCACGGCTCACAGGCAGCGACATAGACGGAAGGGTTATTGAGCTTGCGAAGGAAAATGCCGAAAGAGCCGGTGTCGGGGACTGCATAGATTTCAGAAGGCTTCCTCTTGAAGAGCTGAGCCTTGACGAGAAATACGGTATATGTATATGCAATCCACCCTATGCCCAGAGAATGGGCGAGCTTGAGGACGTGGAAAGGCTTTACAGGAATATGGGAAGTATATTCGGCGCCGACAAAACATGGTCAGTCTACATACTTACCTCCCACGAGGGCTTTGAAAGGCTGTATGGCAGAAAAGCCGACAAAAAACGCAAGCTTTTCAACGGCAATGTCAAAACCGACTATTATCAGTATTTCGGCGAACGTCCGCCCAAAAACCGTACGTCTGTCTGAAATAAAAAATAAAAGCAAATCAGTCTTTACTTTGACTTTTTGATGTGTTATTATAGTTTTATTAATCCGCAGAAATCAGGGACGATGACATATGTATACTTTAAAAACAGAAAACAGCTTTGACGCTGCTCATTTTCTTGCAGGCTATGAAGGAAAATGCAGCAACATACACGGTCACAGGTGGCGTGTTATAATAGAAATAAAGAGCAATGACTTAAGGGGCGACAGGCAGACCATGGGTATGATAGACGACTTTTCATCTCTCAAGGAGATACTCCGGAGAGAAACGGATTTTTTTGACCATTCCTTTATAATAGAGAAAAATTCTCTCAGACCCTCCACTCTGTCGGCACTTAAGGAGGAGGGCTTCAGGATAACGGAGGTGGGATTCCGTCCTACCGCAGAAAATTTTGCCAGGTATTTTTATGACAGATTAAAGGCGGCAGGCTATGACACCAAAAAAGCAACGGTATATGAAACGCCCAACAACTGCGCTTCCTTTAGTGAGGACTGATATGAGCAGCTATAATATATGTGAAAAATTCATAAGCATAAACGGCGAAGGACGCTTTGCCGGAAGTCCCTCTGTATTTATACGCTTTAAAGGCTGCAATCTGAACTGCTCCTACTGCGATACGAAATGGGCAAACAGAAGTGACGCTCCCTGTGAGATAATGTCGGAAGATGAAATATATTCATACATCAGAAAAAGCGGCATAGAAAGGGTGACGCTTACAGGGGGAGAGCCTCTTATTCAGCCGGATATAGGCGTTCTTATAAGAAAGCTTTGTTCAGACAAAGGTCTTAAGGTCGAAATCGAAACAAACGGCAGCAGGGATATAAGTGAATTTATGAATATGGAAAACCGTCCCTCCTTCACTCTCGATTATAAAACGCCGTCAAGCGGAATGGAAAGCGGAATGCTTATTTCAAACTACGATTTTATTGACGAAAGAGATACGTTGAAATTCGTTTGCGGAAGTGTTGACGACCTTGAAAAAGCAAAATATATAACAGACAGATATAAGCCGAAAGCAAAGATATACATCAGTCCTGTTTTCGGCAGTATAGAGCCTCGCATACTTGCGGAATTTATAATCGACAACAAAATGAATAATGTAAGTCTTCAGATCCAGCTTCACAAGGTAATATGGGAATCGGACAAAAGAGGTGTTTAAAATGATAGATACTGAAAAAATAGAATATCATATAAGGGAGATTCTCAAGGCTCTTGGCGACGACCCCGAAAGGGAGGGGCTTAAGGATACGCCGGAAAGAGTTGCTAAGATGTATGCAGAGGTATTTGAGGGAATGAACTACTCAAACGAGGAAATCGCCCATATGTTTGACAAAACCTTTGAGGACGAGGACTATCTTACTCACAGCTCCGATATGGTTTTTGTAAAGGATATAGAGGTTTTCAGCTATTGCGAACATCATATGGCCCTTATGTATGATATGAAGGTAAGCGTTGCATATATTCCCAAGGGAAAGGTCGTGGGGCTGAGCAAAATTGCAAGAATTGCTGATATGGCGGCAAGACGGCTTCAGCTTCAGGAAAGACTGGGAAACGACATTGCGGAAATTATGCAGATTATAACAGGGTCTGAGGACGTTGCCGTGATTATAGAGGGCTGTCACAGCTGTATGACGGCAAGAGGAATAAAAAAGACGGCAGCAAAAACATATACGCACACTCTTAGAGGACGCTTTGAAACAGAGCCTGCCCTGAGAGCGGCGGCAACAAAGGGGTGAGCATATGAAAGCGGCAGTTTTGCTCAGCGGCGGACTTGACAGTACAACCTGTCTTGCGGAAGCCGTTCATGAATACGGCAGCGAAAATGTGCTTGCCATATCGGTTTTTTACGGACAGAAGCATATAAAGGAAATGGACTGTTCCGAAAAAATAGCCGGATATTATAATGTCAGGCGCATATGCATTGACCTGAGTGATATATTTGCCCAAAGCAACAGCTCCTTGCTTTCTCACTCAACTGAGGATATACCCAAGGAGTCCTATGAAAGACAGCTTGAAAAAACGGGCGGAGAGCCTGTTTCGACTTATGTTCCTTTCAGAAACGGTCTTTTTCTGTCATCGGCGGCGGCAGCGGCTTTATCGTGGGGCTGCGGTGAGCTTTATTACGGAGCGCACAGGGACGATTCGGCAGGCAATGCCTACCCGGACTGCAGCGAGGAGTTTTTTGACGCTATGAACAGGGCTGTCTATGAGGGCAGCGGAAGAATGCTTATTCTCAGAGCGCCCTTTATAAAGCTGACAAAGGCGGACGTTGTAAGGAGAGGACTTGCGCTGGGGGTTCCTTATGAGCTTACATGGAGCTGTTATGAGGGGAAAGAAAAGCCCTGTGGCATATGCGGTACGTGCAGGGACAGAATAGCCGCCTTTGAAAAAAACGGCGTAACCGACCCATTAATGGAGCAGCAGGAAAAGCCGATTTAAGAAAACTGTGTGAGATCAGGTGATTTTATGTATAAATTTGATGTTCATATTCATTCGGTGGCAAGCGGTCACGCATACAGCACAATAACGGAAAACGCACGTTATGCCCATGAAAAGGGGCTTGAATTTATTGCAATTACCGACCATGCCCCCAAAATGCCCGGCGGTGCATGCAGGCTGCATTTTTTCAATCTGCATATACTTCCCGAATATATAGAGGGCATAAGAGTGCTGAAGGGGGTCGAGCTTAATATACTTGACAAAAACGGCACGGTGGATCTGCCTGAGTACATTGTTGAAAAAATGGACGTTGTTATAGCAAGTCTGCACAAGGTGTGCATTCCCTTGGGAGAATCAACGGAGGCCCTTGTCCACGCTGCGGAAAATCCTATGGTGAATATTCTTGGTCACCCCGGAGATCCCAGATATCCCATTGACATAAAAGAGGTCGTAAAAGCCGCAAAAGAAACAAACACACTTATAGAGATAAACAACTCTTCTCTTGACCCCGACAATTCAAGGCAAGGCGGCGAAAAAACAATACTTGAAATAATAAAGGAATGCAAACGCCAAAACCACAGCATCATTCTGGGCAGTGACGCTCACTATCACACCTATATAGGAGATTTTTCACGCATAGAACCGCTCCTTAAGGAGGCAAATATGCCCGATGACCTCATAATAAACACCGATCCCCAGAAATTTCTAAGACTGATCAACGCACACCTCTGAAAAACAGACAAAATCCAATTTCTGCCGACAGTATCACAGATGATTTCGGCAGTTTTTTTATGTTAAATAAAGCAGACTGACCGGCTGTTTTCTGAACAGATCATTATTTGTAAGAATTCATATGAGCGCTTGTTAATTTGTTTAAAAAGTGAAGAAAACATCAGATTATATGATGAAAAATGACGATAAAATATAATAATGCCCATATCGATGCTTGACATATATAAAATTGTTTGATAAAATAAACAAAATTAGTATGGATAAATGTTTCTTTAGCATAGTTTTGGGAGGTAAGCAAAGTGAGCGCATATGAATATGATAATGAATTATTGGCAAATATACTTGTTGTTGGTGTAGGCGGCGGCGGCGGAAACGCTGTGAACCGCATGATAGAAAGCGGAATTGACGGAGTTGAATTTATAGCCGTGAATACTGACCGTATGGCACTTGAAGAAAACAAAGCGCCGTCAAAAATAGTTATAGGGGCGAAAACCACGAGAGGGCTTGGAGCCGGAGGACGTCCCGCAGTAGGCTATGACGCTGCAAAGGAAAGCAGAGATGAAATAAGTATGTACCTTGAGGGTGCGGATATGGTGTTCATCACTGCGGGAATGGGCGGCGGAACAGGCACCGGCGCAGCTCCCCTTATTGCAGATATTGCGAAAAGTCAGGGCGCACTTACCGTAGGCGTTGTGACCAAGCCATTTAATTTCGAGGGCAAGAAAAGAGCCCGCTTTGCACAGGAAGGCATCAACAGCATAAAGGATGTAGTAGACACACTCATAGTCATTCCCAACGAAAACCTCATAAGCGTATCAGATAAAAACACTTCCCTCAGCGATGCATTTTTAATGGCTGACGAGGTTCTGATGCAGGGTGTTTCGGGAATTTCAAAGCTTATTTCCGATGCGGGAACCATAAATGTCGATTTTGCCGATATAAGAACCATTATGAAGGACAAGGGCATTGCGCATATGGGCATAGGCAGAGGGGAAACCGTCAATGACGCTATGCTTAAGGCTATAAACAGCCCCTTGCTCGAAACCTCCATCAGCGGTGCAAAGTATGTGCTTGTAAATGTTACGGGAGATGACAGCCTTGGCATTCACGAGGTGGACGAGGCTATGATGCCCATACAGGAGGCTGTTGATCCCGATGCTGAAATTATATTCGGTACATCTTTTGATCAGACGCTTAACGGAGATGTTATCGTTACCCTTGTTGTAACAGGTCTTTCGGAGAACTATAATCCGGGCACAGCGTCCGAACAGACATATGACGCTCAGCCCGTAAGGGAAAGCAGATATCAGGGACGCGGCGCCGGTTCAGAGGATTCCTTTACCGTATCCGATCCCGAAAGATTTAAAAATTCGGAAATAAAAATTCCCAGCTTCTTAAGAGGAAGAAGACAATAAAAAACTTATAATTGCCCAAAACCCCATTTTAAACCAAAAGTGGGGTTTATTTTTACTTCTTTATAAAAATTTAATAAATTAGCGATTGTAAAAGCTTGTTTTTTATGTTAAAATATATACAAGTTGTTATATACTTTATAAATACTAAAGGAGGAAACTATTAAAATGAAAAGATTTTTATGTACACTTATGATCGGTATTATGACATTCAGTCTCGCTGCCTGCTCAACGGGAAATGAAAGCGGAGAGGACGGCGCTGACGTAAACGAGGCTGCTGACTCCGCAAATGCGGAAGATGACAAGTCTGATGACAAGGTTTATGTTATAGGAACCGATACGACATTCGCTCCTTTTGAATTCCAGGACGAAAACGGAAATCAGGTAGGTATCGATATGGATATACTTGCTGCTGTTGCTGAAGATCAGGGATTCAAATATGAAGTCAATGTTCTTGGTTTTGACGCTGCTGTTCAGGCTCTTGAGTCAAGACAGGTTGACGGCGTTATTGCAGGTATGTCCATAACAGACGAAAGAAAGAAAAGCTTCGATTTTTCAGATCCTTACTTCGATTCGGGAGTTATGATGGGCGTTGCCGCAGATTCCGATATTACAGGCTATGAAGATCTCTCCGGCAAGAAGGTTGCTGTCAAGCAGGGTACGGAAGGCGCAGATTTCGCAGAATCCATAGCAGATGAATATGGCTTTGAAATGGTCACATTCACAGATTCTTCGATGATGTATGAAGATGTTATCGCCGGCAATTCAGTTGCTTGCTTCGAGGATTATCCCGTACTTGGCTACGCTATCAACCAGGGGCTTGCACTTAAAACGGTAACCGATAAGGAACAGGGTTCAAGTTATGGTTTTGCTGTTCCAAAGGGAGAAAATGCCGAACTTCTTGAAATGTTCAACACAGGTCTTGCAAATATTATGGAAAACGGAACATATCAGGAAATTTTAGACACATATATCTCTGAATAATGGAAAATATTTTATCTAAAAAATAAGTTGAATCAAATTTGACGCTTTCGATTAATCAGACGATAAGGTTTGATTTTTTGAAAGCGTTTTTTTAAGAATTTCAAAGGGGAATAAATAATGACGTTTTATGAATTGTTTCAGCAGACAATGCCTATGCTGCTTAAGGGAGCGGTGATTACGCTTAAACTGACCATCGTGGTTCTTCCCTTGGCGGTTTTGTTGGGTCTTATATCCTGCCTGTTGGGTATGACCAAGCACTTTAAATTCATATCCAATATCTATATAGCAATAATAAGAGGTACGCCGATAATAGTACAGGTTTTCTTCATATATTTCGGCTTGACCCAGTTTTTTAGATTCAGAATGACAGCATATACGGCAGGTGTAATTTCTTTAAGTATGAATGCGGGCGCTTACCTATCGGAAATTTTCAGAGGCGGCATACAGGCTGTCAATATAGGACAGACAGAAGCCGCAAGAAGCTTGGGTATGTCTTATTCAAGCACAATGCGAAAGGTTATACTGCCGCAGGCTTTCAGAATCGTTATACCTTCGGTTGTCAATCAGTTTATAATAACTCTTAAGGACACATCTATTATTTCGGTAATAGGACTTATGGATATAGTAATGCAGGCAAAACAGATAATTGCCAGAACATATAAATCATTTATTGTATGGCTTCTTGTAGGCTGCGTCTATTTTGTAATATGCTATACTCTTTCCAAGATTTCGCAATATATAGAGAGGAGGCTTTCCGTTGGCAAAAATAGAAATTAAAGGACTTATAAAAAAATTCGGCAAGCTGGAGGTTTTGAAGGGAATAGACCTGCAGGTTGAGGAAGGAGAGGTCGTATGCCTTATAGGTCCTTCGGGATCGGGAAAAAGCACACTCCTCAGATGTATAAATTGTCTGGAACAGCCGACCGAGGGCAGCGTGACTGTTGATGGAGATGTACTTACAGACAAAAAAATAGATATAAACATAGCAAGGGAAAATATAGGAATGGTTTTTCAGCAGTTTAATCTTTTCCCTCATCTTACGGTAATGCAAAATATTATACTTGCACCTGTTGACAGAAAAATAATGTCAAAAAATCAAGCTATAAAGATAGGCATGGGACTCTTGGAGAGAGTGGGACTTGCCGATAAAAAAGATCAGTATCCCTCACAGCTTTCGGGCGGACAACAGCAGAGAGTAGCCATAGCAAGAGCGCTTTGCATGGGTCCCGACGTTATGCTTTTTGATGAGCCGACATCAGCCCTCGATCCGGAAATGGTAGGAGAAGTGCTTGATGTTATGAGGGAGCTTGCAGAAGATGGAATGACTATGGTGATCGTAACGCATGAAATGGGTTTTGCGAGAGAGGTCGCTGACAGAGTTCTTTTTCTTGACGGCGGTTATATTCTGGAACAGGGTACGCCGGAGCAAATCTTCGGAAATCCTCAGAATGAAAGAACAAAATCATTTCTTGAAAAGGTCTTATAATCTGTGTTATGACACAACCGACCAACGGGGGGACAGGGGCGGCGCAGCCGCCCCTGTCCCCCGTTGGTCGGTTAGCGGGAGGGGCGTTTGGCAGAGCCAAACGCCCCTCCCGCTAACCGGGCAGCCCAAAACTCCTATGCCCTTATGTTCCGTATTTTTACAATCAGAACCAATTTTTCATAAAATAATTTTATGCTTTCGCCACTTTACAACCGACCCGTGGGGGCGAGGGAAGGGACGGCGCAGCCGTCCCTTCCCTCGCCCCACGGGTCGGTTAACGGGGGTGGGTGTTTGGCAGGGCCAAACACCCACCCCCGTTAACCGAGCAGCTTACACTGTAACCTGCAAAAATTCCGATGGGGGAAGGGGGCGGCTGCGCCGCCCCCTTCCCCCATTGGTCGCCCATCGGGAATGGCTGTTTGGCAGAGCCAAACAGCCATTCCCGATGGGCGGGCAACCCATATTAAAATATCCGTCCGAACCCCATACAGTTGGGACAAACCTTTGAAAGGCGCTGAGCTATGGGCAGCCCCACCTTTTTTCTTGTCAGCTCAACAAGTCCTAAGTTTGTCATACCTGCCACAGATACGGATATCCTGTCCTTTTTTGCTTTTTCATTCAGAATTTCTAAAATTTCGTTCTTGTATTCTGCATTGTTCATATTCACAAAATCAATTATGATTATTCCCGACAGGTTTCTGAGGCGAAGCTGTTTCATTATTTCAACAGCCGCCTCCCTGTTTGTTTTAAAAACATTTTCTTCATGGTTCTTAAGATTGAATTTTCCTGTGTTCACGTCTATAACTACCATGGCCTCCGTTGTTTCTATATTTATCCACCCTCCGCTTTTAAGCCATACCTTCGGGACAAGGGCTTTTCTTATTTTGTCCTCCAAAAAATATTCTCTAAATAAGGGCGTGCCGGGCGGCAGGCATTTCGGCTTGGTTATTTTTTCGGTATCAATATATCTGAAATATTCGCATTCATTGTTTACGACTATTTCAAAATCATTTTCTCTGTAAAATGATTTTATTGCCGCCATAGCTTCGTTGTCGCCGGAATAAAGGGCAGACGGCGCCTTCCGATATCTGCCTGCTTCACGTATTTCCTCCAGCTTTCTTCTGAGAAATTCAAGCTCTGTTTTCACCATATGCGGATCGGCATTTTCGGCTTTTGTTCTTATTATAATGTCGTGATCCTTTATGCCGACAGACTTTGCCGTTTCGCTAAGCTCCATGCGCAGGGCGCTGTCCGTTATTTTACGGGATATTCTTATTTCGCCGCTGCCCATCATCAATACGGAATAATCCCCGTTGAGGGACAGGGCTGTGGAAACCGCTGCTCCCTTATTATTTACTGCTTCCCTCGTTATCTGTACAACAACGTCATCTCCCTCCATCAGGGCAGGCTTTCCGTCTTTGAAAAAGGTGCTTTCCTTTTTGTCGGTGAAATATAAAAAAGCGTTTTTTTCATCTCCTATGTCTATGAATGCAAATCCGCTTTTCAGTATGCGCTTGATTTTGCCGACATATATACTGCCGGGTATGAATTTCAGATTTTTATCTGTTGCCGTAAGCTCTGTAAGCTCTCCGTCCTCCACAAATGCGGTTTTTATAATATCCTCGCTGAAGTCGGCTATTACTCTTCTCATAGTCTTATCCCCCATATTTTTTATGATATTCTATCATAATACAAATAAAAAAACAATATCTTTATATGAAGTCGGGGCATCGGATGAAATATTACAAATATTTCAATATTGTTTCAATTATGTTATGACTATATACAATTTTGTACAATTATGTTATACTGAAAGCGTATGAACCATAACGATATCTATACCGCTTTGGTCAAATTCTGAAAGGAGTATGTAAATGAAAAAAAATCTGAAAATCGGCAGAAAAGCACTTGCAGCTGCACTTGCAGCCGCATTTTTGTCACAAAATGCTTTTACATCTGTTGTTTCCGCCGATAATGGCATTATGCCCATCAGTATTTCTGAGGTTGGCAGCTTCGAGCTTGAAATAGACCTTGACCTGCCTGCTCCCGGAGATACCTTTGAGGCTGTTCTTTCATCAGCCGACAACAGCGGCAATACCCAAAGCATGGAGCTTATAAGCAGCGAAAAGGGAAACGTTGCTTCGGGGATTCTGACAAATATCCCTGTTGGCAAATATGCTCTTTCGGTATCAGCTGACGGCTATGCTGATTATCAGCAGGAAATTGAGATCCAGAAGGGAACCACTACCCAGATAGAACTCAACAACAGCAAAGAGAAAAACAAAATTGTAGGCTCAGACGTATACGGCGTTATGCCCATAGGCGATGTGGACGGAAACGGTGTTGTTGACGAGGCTGACGCAGATGTTATGATGGAGGCAATAGAAGCCGGCAGCAGAAGCTCTGCATTGGACCTTAACAACGATTCAAGTGTCAACATAGCTGATCTGGCTTACATATCACTAAACTACGGAAGTGCCGTAAAGGCGACTCCCTTAAGCCTTGTTTCGGCGGAAAATGTTGTCCCCGAAGTGGCTGATGGCACTGACGTGGTAGGAAACATTGAGGACATTATGGGCAGCCTTGACTCTGTGGTTCAGCTTGCTCCCACTAACAATGCGCCCATTTCGGAGGAAAACCCCATAGAGGTTTCTCTCAACATTTCCGACCCTACCGACCTTGACCCGGACGAGGCTCTTCCCGAAGAGCGCAGAATAGACGGTATTGTTATAAGACCGCCTGCCGGCTCCGAAAACCTCATCGAAAAGGGTACGGTAACGGTTGAAGACGAGGACGGCGGCACAATAGATTATACCATAGGCGGCGATACAGCTGCGGCAGCAAGTATACGTTCGGGCGGCTTTATGCTTGCCGGCGGCATTGTTTCCACAGGCGGCGCAATGCCTATCGCAGGAGAACAGAAGGCAAAAATAGAAAGCGACGGTACTATTGTAATAGATATAGGCACCAAGATAGCCGTTAAAAAAGTGACCATCAAGGTCACAGGCTCAAGCACAAGCCTTGTGGATA
Organism: uncultured Clostridia bacterium; assembly: GCA_947627855.1. GTDB lineage: Bacteria > Bacillota > Clostridia > Lachnospirales > CAG-274 > JAJQCI01. Next base: position 20,324 of record CANQXR010000012.1, on the reverse strand, counting down.
TTGCAAAGGTTGAATTCCTCAACAATATGGAAAGCCGTATAGGCGAGCCTGAGCTGAACATACCTACCATCAGCGGTTGGGTTCAGACGGCGTGGGGCTTATATCCCGCATTCGATATTTCATGGGACGCTCAGAGAAATGTTGACGCTTATGAGGTTCTTGTAAGCTCAAATGGCAGGGAATCAAAACAGACGACAACAAAAACCACAGCTTCCATAAGCAAGCTTGCGGGAGGGGACCTTTCAACCTATGTACCCTATACTGTAAAGGTGCGTTCTGTAAGCGGAGATTGGAAAAGCCCATATTCTGAGCCTTATGTTGTTACTATGACTCCCAATGATGTACCTCCTGTTCCGGAGAGTATTGTCGCAGAGGGTCTTACGGAATCCATTAAGGTCAGCTGGAAGAATATGAGAGATACTCAGTATTATTCACTGTTCTACCGTGAAAAGAATGCGGCTGAGTACATTGAAATTCCCGACCTTACAACAAACAGCTATCTTATAGCAAACCTTACTCCGGAAACAACCTATGAAATATATGTTGTGGGCTATAATGAATACGGCAAAAGCCCCGATTCACCTGTAAACGAGGCTAAGGTTCTTGCTTCTCAGGGTGTTATTATGCCCGAATATAAGCTTATAAACACTTCAAACGGCGTGGGTGTTCTTACGAACCATGTTCTTTCTGAAGAGCTTCCCTCCGGACTTCAGTCCTATGTGGGCGAAAGCAACATTACGGTGGATAACTCTCAGGCAACCTACGTTGTTGAGGACGACTGGGACACAGGCTATCATTATGGCAACTATGCTTTGCCCATAATAAAGCTTGACAATAAATATAAAATAGATACTATACGCTTTGCACCAAGTGCAAGCCAGCCCTATACATATGTAAACGCTACAATACGTTATATTGACGATGCGGGAGCATGGCAGAGTGCGCCCAAGTCATCGATATCCAGAAGAATGGACGATGCAGGCGGCATTTATTATGCTGTAACAGTTGACGAGCCTATAACCTCCGATACGTTCCAGCTTTGCGTGGCTACGGTCAATCAGCGTATGGTAACGATATCCGAAATCAAGTTCTACAACTATGACGATATCGCAGACAGAATTGACGCCCTTTATGAGGACAATATGCACCTTAAGCTCAGACCGGAGGTAGGAGAAAAGGATATTGCGGCTCTTGAGGCTGACCTTGAGATTCCCGACCCGGACTGCGGAGAGCTTCACCCAGATTATGACATACTCAAGAGAGAGCTTGAGTATGCAAGAGAGCTTCTGAACACTACGGCTCTTGCGGACATAATTACGATAGATACTGCTGTTACACCGAAATCAGACGGAAACTCTGATTTTGCAATGGCTCTTTCAAACAATCAGCCCTTGGGAATCGCTGTAAAAGCAGGAGAAAAAATCGTAGTTTATCTTGGCAGCCCCAACGAGGCGGAGGGCACGAGAACAAACGTAAATCTTATTGCCACACAGAATCACGGTGAATCGGCAAACTGGCAGAAGGACTGCGGACAGCTCAAGGTGGGAAGAAACGAGATACAGATACCCAATATAGCTACATCTTCGGTGTCTGAAAACGGCGGTTCCCTTTATGCTGCATGGAGCGGCTCTCCCAATTCCCGTCAGTACAGCATAAGAGTGAGCGGCGGCGAAAAAATACCTATGCTCAATGTTGCAGGAAAGACAGGGGAAGAACGTACACAGGCAATAAAGGATTATGTGGCTGAGCTTGATGAGTATGTTCCTACGATTGAGCAAAGACATTCCGAAAACCACGGCGATTTGCCATACAGAGATGACTGTATAGCCAACTATACGGAAATCGTTATGAACAATATGATGTATTCCGTTCCTGTAAAGCAGATATATGCAGGGCTTAACGGCGGCGGAGCGGAAAAGCTTGAAAAGGCTATTGACGCTATGGAGCAGGAGGTTGACCTGTTCTATGCATACAAGGGACTTAATAAGAATGCCAAAAGCGACAGCACAAACAGATATCCCAAGCAAAGACTTAACATTCGTTATCATACTATGTTTGCAGGCGCATTTATGTATGCCGGCGGCAAGCATATAGGCATCGAATATGGCAGCGTACCTGAACTTATGGGCATAACACCCGTTGAGTCCGATGAAATGGGACGTCCTCTTTCGGGTAATCTTACAGGCTGGGGCTTAGGTCACGAAATAGGTCACGTTATAAACAACAAAAACTATGTAAGAGCAGAGATAACAAATAATGTTTTCGCAACTCTTTCAACACAGAATTACGACCGTTCTGACTACGGCAAGGTTTATGACGCAGTTGTAAAGGGAGTAACGGGACAGACACTCGACCTCTCAACTGCTCTTGCAATGTACTCACAGCTTCATATGTTCTATGACGACTACTATGACTTCAAGACATTTGACTCTGAGGAGGAACAGCTTGAGAATCTTTTCTTTGCCCGTGTGGACAGCTATTCGAGAAAGCCCGATACGGCTCCCGGCGATACGCCTCTTACACTTACAAACTCCACGACAGATAATCTGATACGTCTTGCGAGCGCTGCTGCTCAGAAGGACCTTACGGATTTCTTTACGGCATGGGGCTTTGCGGCGACAGAGGACACAAAGCTTTATACATCTCAGTTTGAGAAGGAAACAAGCAAAATACAATATATCAATCCGGAGGCAAGAAAGTACAGACTTGACGGCGGAGAGCCTATGCCTGCCGGAACAACTGTAAGCGCACAGATAACTACCGCTCATCCGGGCAATGTAATAAATGACAATAAGGTGACCATATCTCTTACCTCGACAGGCGGAGATGCTATGCTCGGTTATGAAATCACGAGAAACGGCAAGACTGCCGCATTCGTTCCCGCATCGGAGTCATCTTATACGGATATTATCACAACAGGCAACAATATGGTATATCAATATCAGATTGTAGGCTATGACAAGCTCCTTAATCCTACGGCGCCTGTTCTTCTTTCACCTGTCAAGGTTAAGCATGACGGAGCAATAGGAAGAGACAACTGGAGCGTAGAAACAAATATGACATCAGCCGATGACAAATATATTGAGGCTGACGGCGACAACGGATATTGCGAGGACACATATATCTCCGCAATAGACAATATAATCGGCAAGGGCAGCGGAAGTTCTTATTCAGGAAGTGCAAAGGACGGCGAAAACGCTGAATTTACAATTAATCTCGGCGGTACTGAGCAGGTAACGGCTCTTAAATACAGCGGCGGAGCTGCGCCTTATACGATTCTTGTAAGCGAGGACAGTGTAAGCTGGACAGAGGTCAAAACAGGAAGCTTTACAGGCACAGAGGACGTTGTATATTTCGATAAGCCCGATGAACCCGGTTATATGTACATTTACAGCGCTGCATATGTAAAGGTTGTATTCGGTCAGAGCACGGCTCAGATAAACAATGTTGATATACTCGGTCCCACAGGGGACAATGTAGACCTTATAGAGTCCGGCATAGGAAAGCTTAAGACGGATTATGTATACGATAATTCAACAGGCGATTTCATTCCGGCAGGCTCTGTAATATTCACAGGCGTATATAAGGGCAACCCGGCATATAATGTTGTCAAGCTTCTTGACGAAAACGGCAGCATCGTAAACGGCTCTCAGCTTGTTCTTGCCGAAGAACCCAAAAACGGCGAGCTTGGCGATGTATCTGACGGTATATGGATTTACTGGATAGAGGAAGGGGACGACAATTACAATTCACTTCCCACAAGTGTTCAGGCAGAGCTTTATCGTGTGGATAACGCTCATACCCTTGAGGGCGAAAGACTTGTAAGCAACTCACTTTATCTTGATGTTCCGGCAGAGCTTGACGATATAGTTATATCCGCCACACCCGCAGAGGGAACAGGCGGAGAAGCCTCAACGGAAGTATCGACGGAAGTATCAACTGAAGCTGCAACAGGAGCAGATACGGAAACAGTTCCCGATGAAACAGCAGCAGAGGAAACAGAAGAAGCAACGGAAGAGGCAACAGAAGCAGAAACCTCCGGCAATGCAGATGAAACGGCAGAACCTCAGACGAATGGTGATGAGGCGGTTACGGAAGAATCACCGGAGCCGCAGGAGTCAGAAGCGGCTGAAATATCCGCTGTTCCGGCAGACGGGGAAATGCTGATATATACTGTTTCCGACAACAGCTCTGTATTCCCGTATATACAGACTTACAGCGAAACAGAGGATCCCGAGATACCTGCAAATATGTTTGTGTTCACCCATGACGAAACGGTGAAGGGTAAGGCTGATTTGCAGCTTGGAATAGGCGATGACTCCATTACAGACATTACAGCATTCCAGGCAGCATTTGAAGTTGCTCCCGAGGACAGCGCCGATGTTGAATTCGAATGGACAGACATACTGAAAGACCGGGAAAGATGTGTGCTTAATGAATATCATTATGACAGGGCAACGGGCAGGCTGTATATGTTTGTGGTATGTGACGAAAATATCATCGAAAACAACATTATTACGCTGGGAAGTGTAAAGGTTGTATCCGATGCAGACGTGCGCGAAGTAACTGTTACCCTTGACAGAAACTCGGTAATTACTCTTGCAAGTGATTACACCATTCTGCCTATTGCATATGATGATATTTACGGAAGTACAATATTCACAATGATAGATCCTTCTACGGGAGAGGTTACCGATCCTACTACGGACGAACAGACAGACATAACCACAGACGCACCTACGGACGAACAGACAGACGTAACCACAGATGCGCCTACGGACGAACAGACAGACATAACCACAGATGCGCCTACGGACGAACAGACAGACGCACCCACAGATGCGCCTACGGACGAACAGACAGATTCACCCACAGATGCGCCTACGGACGAACAGACAGACGCACCCACAGAAGCACCTACGGATGCACAGTCTGAAACAACCACCGCAAGTCAGTCACATTCAGGCGGCGGTGGCGGCGGAGGAAGCAGACACAGCGGCTCATCTGCTGTTGTTGAGGAAACTACAAAGGCTTCCGAGACTGTTACGAAGGACGAGGCTGGCGAAGGCTCTACCGATGTTGATAAAGCTGACGATGTAAACAGCGATGCTGATTCGAATGTATCTTCTGAGGACAAAACCGATAAGACTGACAAGACAGATGTTTCAGATATATTTGTTGATGTAGTAAAAACAGCATGGTATCATGATGCTGTTCAGAAAGCATATGACAATAAATGGTTCGCAGGAACAGCTGACGACAGGTTTACGCCGGACGGAGTTGTTACAAGAGGAATGTTTGTGACAGTTCTGGGAAGATATGAAAAGGCGGAAGCAAAGCCATCTGACAGGTTTGCAGATGTCAGCCCAAGTGAATATTATGCAGGATATGTGGCATGGGCAGCTGAAAAGGGAATAGTAAAAGGCATTTCCGAAACGGAATTTGCGCCCGACACTGCAATAACCCGTGAGCAGATAGCCCTTATAATGTACAATTATATTATTTCAAAGGGCATAGAGCTTGAAGAAGGGGAGAAAGCAGAGTTTGCAGATGACAGCGACATAAGCTCATGGGCGGCTGAAGCTGTATATTATATGCAGAAAACGGGAATTATAAACGGTATGCCGGACGGCACGTTTGCTCCCAAGAAAACAGCGACCAGAGCGGAAATAGCAACAATATTCGGTCTGATAGACGAAAAACTGAAATAAGTCGCATATATGCCCCCGACAGGACAGAAATGAGCCTGTCGGGGGTTCTTTTTGTTTTCAAAAAAAGTAAAAAATTCCATAAAAAATATCCGGACGTACAGAATATAAGAATTTATTTATGACATAATAATTTTTGTGTGCTGACACAAATATTATAATCTTTTTTTAATATATTATGCCGAGGTAGAATAATGGGAAAATATGTTGTAGAGGGTTCAAAAAAATTAAAGGGGAGCGTTGATATTTCCGGCTCTAAAAATTCGGCACTGCCGATTATGGCGGCGGCACTGCTTACCGAGGAGGAATGCGTGCTTGAAAATATGCCGACACTGAGAGATATAAATATTATGGACAGCATTATGCAGTCCATAGCCGTTGAAACAAGGTTTGAAAAGCAGAATAACATTATGAGGATAAAGGCAGGCGGTGCAGTTTATAATGCGGACAACAACGAGCTTATGGGAAAGATAAGAGCCTCATTTCTTACGGCGGGACCTTTGCTTTCAAGATTCGGCAGGGCGAGGATATCACTGCCGGGTGGCTGTTCAATAGGCAGCCGTCCCATAGATCTGCACCTGAAGGGACTTGCAAAATTGGGAGCGGAGATATCGAAGGAATTCGGAGTTGTGGAGCTTAAATGCAAAAAGCTGAAGGGAGCCGACATATATCTTGACTTTCCCAGTGTGGGCGCAACGGAAAATCTTATTATGGCTGCGTCCCTTGCCGATGGCGTGACGACTGTTTCAAATGCGGCGATGGAGCCGGAGATAGGGGACTTATGCACCTTTCTGCAAAAAATGGGAGCGGAAATATACGGCAAGGGAACGGACACGGTAAGGGTTGTAGGCTCTCCCGGACTTAAAGGAGCGATTCACCGCATTATACCGGACAGAATAGAAGCCGGTACGTTTATGCTTATAGGGGCGGCGTGCGGTGAGATAAGGCTGAATTTTGTCAGAACCGAGCATCTGCGCCCCATAGTGGCAAAGCTCAGAGAGGCGGGAGCGGAGGTTGTGGAGGACGGCGATGCTGTTGTGGTAAAAAATACAGGCTGCATAAAAAACACGGATATAAAGACAATGCCCTATCCCGGATTTCCAACGGATATGCAGCCCCAGTTTATGAGCCTTATGGCTCTTGGGCAGGGCACGGGAGTAATAAACGAAACAATTTTTGAAAATCGCTTTATGCAGGTAAACGAGCTTAACAGAATGGGCGCAGACATAAAGACAGAGGGGAGCAGCGCTATTATAAGAGGTGTAAAAAGGCTTACGGGAACCAATGTCAGAGCAACCGATCTCAGGGCCGGAGCAGCGCTTATAATATCTGCGCTTGCAGCAGAGGGAACTACGGAAATAAGCGACATCTATCATATAGAAAGGGGATATTGCGGAATAGATGAAAAGCTCCGCCATATCGGAGCGGATATAAGAAGGGTCGATCAGGGATAAAATTCTATATCTGCTCCGACAGATTTAAGCTTGCGGGTGAAATCTTCATATCCTCTGAAAATATATTCAGGTTCCTTTATAACGCTTTTGCCCTTTGCCGCAAGAGCCGCTATTGTAAGAGCCGCTCCTCCACGCAAATCATAACAGCAGACCTCAGCGCCTTTCAGCGATGGCACGCCGTTTATAACAAAGCCGTTGTCCTCGTGTATATTTGCTCCCATTTTGTTAAGCTCCTTTATATGCCTGTTTCTGCCGTTGAAAACAGTTTCCTTTATTATGCTTTGTCCTCTTGCCAGAGAGAGCATTGCGGTAAGCTGAGGCTGCAGATCGGTGGGAAAGCCGGGGTAGGGGCTTGCGGTTATGCTTTCAAGGGGAAGTATTCTGTCTGAGGATTTTATGGTAACATTATCCTCTCCGCATTTTATATTGCAGCCTGTTTTTATAAGAATGTTATATACAACGCCAAGCTCTTCGGCGGTTATGCCTCTGAGCGTCACCTTTCCGCCTGCCATTGCTGTTCCGAAAAGATAGGTTCCGGCTTCTATTCTGTCGGGTATTACGGAGTAAGCGCAGCCTTTCAGCGCTCCCACTCCATAAATTTCTATTCTGTCTGCTTTTATCTGTATTTTTGCACCGCACATATTCAGAAATGCGGCAAGATCTCTTGTTTCCGGCTCTCTTGAGGGATTGCGGATTGTGGTTTTTCCCTCGGCAAAGCAGGCGGCAGTCATAATATTCTGCGTAGCGCCTACGCTGGGAAATCTGAGCGCTATATCAGCTCCCCTGAGCCTGCCCCTTGCAGTAAAGCCGTTTTCATGACAAGTGACCTCGGCTCCCAACGCCTTAAAGCCTTCAATATGCATATCAATAGGGCGGTCGCCAAGAATACACCCTCCGGGAACAGGAAAGCTGACCTCTCCGAATCTGCCGAGGAGTCCGCCGCAGAATGTGACAGATGATCTCATTTTGCACGCTGTATATTTTGTGATTTCTGTTTTGCATATGCCTTTGCAGTCTATATCCATAATGCCGTTTTCGGTGGCGGTTTTGCCGCCAAGCTCCTTGATTATTTCTGCGCATACATTGACGTCTGTTATATCGGGGCTGTTGTATATTCTGACCTTGCCGTCTATTGCTGCCGCTGCTCCCAATATGGGAAGAACTGCATTTTTTGCGCCGGATATGACGATTTCTCCGAAAAGTCTGTTTCCTCCCGTTATTCTCAGTTCTGACATATTTTCACCCTTTTCTTATCACTTATACTCATAATATGATGATAAAATAAATGGGTTCTGAATTTTCAGAAACATATTGGCTGCTCGGCAGCGGCGGCAGGGTAGGGTATATTTGGCAAAGCCAAATATACCCTACCCTGCCGCCGCTGCCGACCAACGGGGCGGGGGAGAAAATCCGAGGGGGCAGCGCAGCTGCCCCCTCGGATTTTCTCCCCCGCCCCGTTGGTCGGCGTTTTTATGTGACTGTGCTTTACGCACTGTCACATAAAAACGCCGGGCATCTTAAATAAAACGGTTTTCTTCCTGCCGGAGAGATGAAAGTTTTATAATATAAGTTTGTTTTATTGATAAATTTTGTTTATATAAAAAATCTTATGAATTATATATTATGAGTAATATGCCTTTGGCATCTGTTGCTCCATTGTTGGGTCTGCAAATATTATTTTGCACTTTGTATCATAAAAAATGGCTGCTCGACATCGGCGAATGGTACATATTTGGCTTTGCCAAATATGTACCATTCGCCGATGCCGACCAACGGGGGAGGGGAAAGCCGAGGGGCAGCGCAGCTGCCCCTCGGCTTTCCCCTCCCCCGTTGGTCGGCACTTTTGTACAGCAGTGCTTTACGCACTGCTGTACAAAAGTGCCGGGCAAGGCATACAGAGAAGGCTTTCTTCCCAAAACAGAGAAGAAAGCCCTGAATATCAGCCAAGTATTTTTATGTTTTTGGTATTTACCTGTGTTATTGGTTCACAGTCATATACAGGATCTTCTATGCGAAGATTGCTGAATACTATGTTTTCGGCGTTTACAATTTCAAAAGCCGGTCCATCGACATTCTTTATTGTAAAGTTTGAAAATCTCAGATTTTTTACGTTGCTTAAGAAGAAGCCTTTTTGCTTGCAGGGTTCTATGTCCTTTGCCATTGCGGGGAAGTCTGCAATTCCGTCGCCTGTCATGGATATAAATATGTCCTCGAATGAACAGTCCTCAACATACAGCTCTGCAAGACCATAGAAAAAGCCGGCGGATGCGGAAGCTTCCTTGCAGGTTATGTTTGAGAAATTTAGTCTGCGGTATGCAGGCGTATCCTTTGTAATGGGACGCGGGTTTTTATCCCACACATATTCCTCCTCGCCTTTGGGACCGCAGTTGTAATAGAGGTTTGCTATAAACGGGCAGTGAACCTTGTTCATTATTATATTGTTCACTCTTATATCCTCAATAACGCCGCCTCTGCCTCTTCTTGACTTAAGACGTATTCCTCTTTCCGTTCCTTCAAATACGCAGTTGGAAATCGTTACATACTTTACATCTCCGGACATCTCGCTGCCCAGAACAACTCCTCCGTGACCATGGAGCATTGTGCAGTTTGTGATTGTTATATTTTCACAGGGAACTCTGTCAGCGGTGTCCTCTGTACCTGCCTTTATTGCTATGCAGTCATCGCCTACATCTATGTGACAGTTTGAAATATGTATGTTTTTGCATGATTCCGGATCAATGCCGTCTGTGTTGGGAGAATCGGAGGGATTCTTTATAGAAACGGCGTTTATTGTAACATTGCTGCAAAGAATGGTGTTTATTGTCCAGCTTGGAGAATTTGTGAGAAATACTCCGTCAATAAGCACGTGTTCGCATTCGTAGGGGGCGATGAGCTTTGGTCTGGGATATTTGTTTTTGCCGGCAAAAAATAAATCCCACCACATTTTGCCATTGCCGTTTATGGTTCCTCTGCCTGTTATGGCGATGTTGGTTTTGTTGTATGCATTGATGCATGATTCATAGCATTCTCTTTTTACGCCTTCCCACCTTGAAACGACCGGCTTATAGTCGTTTATGTCATCTGAAAAATAAAGCTCTGCGCCTGCTTCAAGATTAAGAACAGTGTTGCTTTCAAGATATACAGGTCCTGTGAGATATTTGCCTGCGGGGACATACACGGTTCCTCCGCCTTGCTCTTTGCATTTTGCAAAAGCGTCTGCAATTGCCTGTGTACATTTTGTTTTGCCGTCGCCTACGGCGCCGAAATCTGTGATGTTGTAAATCATTGGTCCTCCTCCTTAATTAGCTTTATTCCTGCCTTTGTGCAGGCTGTAAAATAGGTCAGCAGCGGCAGGAACGACTGCCCGACGCCCTTGGAGCTGTTGCCCGAAACAACAAGCGCATCGTCCTCCGCTCTTTTTGCAAAGGAAAGCACAGTAGAGCTGTCGCTTACGGCGGAAAGGAATGTTTTTTTGCCGTACATAAGAAAATCCGTATTTCCCGTAAGTCTGTAAGCTGCTGTCAGCGCTTCCAAAAGAGTTGTGTTTCCGGCGTTCCGCTTAAGAGAGCTTAGCTCCTTATAATAGAAATAGCCGGAATCAAGGTATGCGTTTTCCGTAAGATCCTTTGCTGCCTCTACGATCATATCCTTGATTTCATCATTCTTCTTAATATTATAATACCTCATTAATGAAATAATTGCAATAGAAATCATAAAAGGAACGCGAATTAAAGTGTGGTCGGTGTATGGAGCAAGCCAGCCGCCGTATTCTTCCTTCCATGCGGAGAAATGGCTTACAATATCATCACAGGGCTTAAGCCACTTGCTGTCGTAGGTTTCCTGATAGAGAGCGCAGAGAGATCTGAGCGCCCAGCCTGTTTCTCTTGCATTTATGCCGCCCTTGTGCATATATCTTGGCAGCGCAAGCTGTCTTATTATGTTTTCGCCCATTTCCTTTGCCGCTGTCAGGGCTGTTTTGTCTGCTGTGAGGTGATAATAGTCAAGAAGTCCTTCTACCCATTCATGGCTTATTTCAACCTTTCCGCTGACGTGGTCGGCGCTGTGGGTGACCTGTCCGCCCAGACGAAGGGGGTCGTCACTTGAATGCACTATATCTACATCAAGCTGATGCCTTATACTTACAAGAGCGCCGTCAAGAGCACGTCTTATGCCTGTTCTTACATAATAGAGATAGGCGGCGTGACCAAAGTCATATTCATTGTTTACCCATACGGGTCTGCCGTTTCCTCTGCCCTGACTGGTATAGTGATAGTCAATATTGTCGCCCCAGTGTATAAATCCGTAGGCTCTTCCTCTTTGGTCAAGCTTTCTTGTCATATTCTGCTCAAACAGGGGACTGCCGCTGCCTTCGGGAAGAAAAATATCGGGGAAGCAGCCTGAGTCTTCATATACCTTTGAGGGTATGACACCCTTGTCGGGCATCTGGAACATAAGGCTTTTCAGATTGATTTCTTCTTTTGGAATGCCGTTGTGGTTATGTATGAAAATGGTGGAGGTCTTAGCCATTCCTCTGAAAAATCTGACAGGCTTGTCCTCTGCTGCAAGTATGCCTATGTGCATTTTATTGTTGTCTATGGTTATCTCAGAGGGGAAGTTCTGATATGCCTGATATACACTTACCGCCGTTCCCTTGTCCTCCGATGAAATGTCGCCGAAAAACGTGCCGTAGAAAACCTCTGCGAAATGCTCGTTTGCATCATACAGCAGATAATCCGTGTCTATTTTTTTGCTTATGCTGTCGCCTGTAATATATTTTGTAAGATAGTTTGAGGTGGCTATGGTAAATCTTTTCTCTCCGTTATTCGGCAGGTCATAGCTCAGACTTTCAAGGGACACATAGTCATATTTTTCGTTGTTTATTATTCTGTAATCTATTTTTATCCATGGCTTGTTTTTATATACATATGCCGTTATTTCAAAGTCTATAAAGCCCTCGTGCTTTCCCTTTGCTTTAAGAACGCAGACTACGCTGCCGTTTTTTACGACCTCCCAATCACCGTCTGTTATTGCAGGCTTGCCGTTAAGATAAAAGCCGGGCTTTGATGTGAAATCGAAAAGGCACACGCCGCTGTCAGCCCTTAAGCCGCCCGGAATGTGTGAAGTGCTTATAGCGGAACTCTGAGGAGCCGGCTCTGTGTCAATATAATAGGTTATGTCTTTGTTTTTGGGGAGGTCACACATAAAGTCTATATAAACCCACTTTATACTGCCATCGTCCCAATAAGCCGTTGCCTCCGCCTGAGTGGGAAAGGCTTTTCCCTCGGCGTTTCTGATACACAGGCTGTCGGCATTTTCAAGCTTGCCCTTGGGGAAGGGGACAGCTATGCTGCATGGCTCTGAAATTCTGTCGAAATTGGCATATTTTTCAAAATATACAGGTATCATTTTCTGCACCAGCTTTCTATTGTGTCATATCCTGCGCCGTAAAATCTGTGCGCCCCGTTTTCGGCAAATACATAAAGCTCTTTGCTGTCCATAAGTGAATAGGCTTTTTTAAGCGTGTCAAGCTGTTCAAGAACATTCCCTACGCCCCTCGGACCGCTTAAAGGATCCTTTGTGCCGAATTCTATTATAAGCGCTCTCGGACACACAAGGGAGGCAAGTCTGCCCATGTCAAAATATTTCCATAGTCCCGGCATGAAGTTGCAGCCGCAAAGGTTGTTGTACAATATAGTATCTTTGAAACCGTGGAAGCTGCCGCTTATATAGCTTAGCTTTACTCTTTCGTCAAGGGCGGAAAGCAGAAGTCCCGAAAGTCCTCCGCCCGAAAAGCCTATGACGATAAGCTTTTCGCTGTTCAGTCCCAGCCAGTTTATATAGTCGATAAGCCCCATAAGCTCAAATATGATTATTGTCTGAAGAGAAAATCCCATACTTATTGCAGCGTTGTTTATGTCTGTGCATGAGGAGGAAAAGCCTCTTTCCGCCGATATATCCTCCATACGCTCTCCGGAGCCGCAGAGGTCAGGCACGAAAACAGTGTGTCCCCTCTGAGCCATTTCCTTTGCGTAGGTATAGTTGAACCTCAGTCCGTCATCGGGACCCTTGAAAACAAGCCCTTCCTTGCCTTGGGAGCCATGACCGTGAACTGCTATTACGGGTATGCTGTTTCTGCCTCTTGATGGCTCCAGAATATACATGGGCATATACAGTCCCTCTGCACAGCTGAGAATCGCCCTTTTTATTATCAGGGCATCACGGGAAAATATTTCCTCTGTGCTGCACTTTATTTCATATTTTCCCAAGGCATCAAAGCCCATTATTTCACGGAGCTTTGCCCTGTCGTTTTTCTGTTCATATTCAAACTGTTTCCGGTTTTTCGGAAAGGGTCTGTCCTCGTTTCGTTTTTCGTCAAATTTTCTGATTAAAAATTCCCTGCATGAATAATCCATTTATATCCTCCAATCACCGAACATATTTTCCTTGGTATATACGGAAACATCGCTCTCATCAAGACAACGGACCCATTCGGCTTTGCTTTTTCTGAAGCTGTCCATGGCGTTAAAGCCGTAAAAACAGGTCTTGTGCCTGTCTGTGTCGTTCCATTTTGAAAAAACCTCGCCGTTTATAACTTCGTCAGCCTCGCAGTCTATGAAAACCGTCTTTGCAAAGCCTCTCCACGGTCTGCCGAGAAATGCCCGTCCCTTTTTGTCGGAGCCGGTTATAAGGCAGCCTTTGAAAACATAGCCGAATTTGAGATGCTCCCCTGTGCACGCCGCAGTAACATAGCCGGAGGGAAATTCATCTCTTGCGGCTATGTATATAATGCAGCCTTCAAAAAGGCTTACTCCGCCGCCGAATATGAAATCAACGTTGCCCTCTATGCGGCAGTTTTTGTAATATTGTCTGCAAAGGGGCATCTGTACCCCTGAAATATCCTCCGGCAGAGGACCCGACAAAAGAGTGTCCTGCCTTGCTTCAAACCGACAGTTTTCGGCGTAAAATCTGTCGCCCTCGGCAAAAAGCGCAACAGCCTGTCCGACAATCCTGCCTTCACCGGCTTCGTTTTTGATCGTGAGATTCATCAGTGTTGTGTCTTTGGCTGATTCACTTATATACAGTGTGGGCGTTCTGAATGTGCCGATGGGTCTTTTTTCATCGTCCTCCATAAGCGCATAGTCGCTGTGGGTGATTATGGTTTTTTCCACGTCCTCGCCTATAAGCGATATGTCGGGCTTGTTTATAACAAGCTTCTCATTATATACGCCGTTTTTTATGTAAATCCGGTCGCCCTTGTCAGCCGCCATAACGGCAGAGCCTATGTCTTTGAAATCACCGCCGCCGTTTATGTCTGTAATTATGTCCATAAAAATAACTCTCCTTCTCTGATTTATAGCCTAATTATAGTACAAAAATATCTGTAATTCCATAATAAATTTATGTTTTCTATATGAAAATACAGATAAATAGATATAAGCACAATAACAACTTCTTTGTTTTTCTGTTTATTTATGTGCCTTATTTGATTTTGCAGCGAACCGCACTTACTTTTATTCAAAAAAGGAAAAAAAGACTTGCATTTGTTTTTGAGATTTGATATAATGTTTAAAGTGATTTGTTTAAATGCCAAGGAGGTGTTACAAGTGGCAAAATGTGATATATGTGATAAGAAAATCAGCAATGGCAGAAGAATAAGCATCAGCCGTAGTCAGGTTTCAAGAAGAGCTAAAAGAAGCTGGAAGCCTAATGTTAAGAAAATCAAGATTAACGACAACGGTACTATTAAATCTATCCATATTTGTATGAGATGTCTTCGTGCAAATAAGGTTACACGTGCCCTTTGATATAAAAACAGACTGTTTAAACGGCAGTCTTTTTTTATGCCTGTTGTAAAACAAAAAAGGAGTCTGAAAAGAAAGACTCCTTTTATTATTTTATTCGTGATGTGTGCCGGGTCTGTGCATATTTACGGCTGAAATTCCTGTATCGTCACAGGTTTTGATAACCTCTGTGTTTTCCGTTGCTTTGAGAAGCTTCTCATAGTCTTTTTTAAGCTCCATAAGGGGCTTTGCCTTTCCGGGACCGTTTATACAGCCGCCGTCGCATACCATTCCTTCTATAAGGTCTGCGTCAAAACGGTTTACCTTGAGAAGCATAAGGTTCTTTTTGCATTCGTCAACGCCATTGCAGAGTACGGCGGTGGGAGGCTCTATATTCTTTTCCTTACATACCTTCATAACGGCTCCCGCTACGCCGCCGCTTTTTGCAAATCCCTTGCCATAGTATGAAGCAACCTCGTCCTCCGGTTCATATTTGGAGAAATCTATCTCCTTTGTATATATCATTGCTGCCATTTCGTCAAATGTAAGGCAATAATCTATTTCCTCCGGATAGCGTGTTATTACTTCGTTCTTTTTTGCAATGCATGGACCTACAAATACTATTTTTGCGTCCGGCTCCAGATTTCTGATATGTCTTGCCAATCCGACCATAGGGGAAACGGTTGTGGAAACCTTATCCATAAGGGTGGGATAGTGTTTTTCAATGAGATTAAAGAATGCAGGACAGCATGACGTGGTTGTCTTTTTGCCCTGACTTACTCTTTCTATTACCTCTTCGGCTTCTCTGTAAGCTGTTATATCACCGCCGAGAGAAACCTCATAGCAGTCGTCAAAGCCGAGATCCTTAATACCTGCTTTAAGCTGTTTTATGGAATAAGGACCGAACTGACCCTCTACTGACGGAGCGACCATAGCTATTATCTTAACATTGGGATCGTTTATCTCCGCAATAACATTTGAAAGCATTGATACGTCTGAAATTGCTCCGAAAGGACATGATGAAACGCATCTTCCGCAGTTTATGCATTTGTCCTCGTTTATAAGGGCAAGATTGCTGTCCTCGCTTATTTCTATGGCGGAAACAGGGCAGCTTTTTTTACACGGTCTTTCGGTATCCGCTATGGCATTGTAGGGGCAGGCCTTCATACAGGCGCCGCACTCCTTGCACTTTGAGTGGTCTATGTACGCTCCCTTCGGAGTTTTTGTGATTGCCCCGAATTTACACGCTTTTACGCACTTCTGTGCAAGACAGCTGTGACAGTTGTTTGTTACGTTAAATCTTTCAATGGGGCAGCCCTCACAGGCAGGCGGTATGACATATACTATCTGACCGACCTTGTTTTCGTTATATCTTTCATCGAGGGGCTGTCTGCCCATGCCAAGGCGCACCCTGTCGGCAAATATGGCTCTTTCCTTGTAAACACAGCAGCGAAAAACAGCCTTGCTTCTGTCCGTAAGCTCATAGGGAATAGATTCGTAGTGGCTCAGTATATTTCCCTCATATGAATATTTTGCCACCTTTATAAGTAAAGCCCTCTTTATTTCGCTTATATCGGTTACATCGTTCAAGATTCCTATATCCTTCAATATGTTTCACTCCCTTTCAAAATACCTCTTTGTTTATGTTTTAATAATACTATATTCAGGCTGTTTTGTCAACAAAACAATGAAACCGCCCTTATTTGTCCCTGCCCTTGAGAAGCCCCGCAAGCTCCGCCATAAAGGAGTCTATATCCTTGAACTGCTTGTATACGGAGGCAAACCTTACATATGCTATCTGGTCAAGCTCTTTAAGCTTATCCATAACAAGATTTCCTATGTCCTTGCTGTAAACCTCCTTGCCCATTGTATTCTGGATCTGGGACTCTATCTCTCTTACAATATTTTCCATCTGTTCCATTGATACCGGACGCTTATTGCAGGAGCGCTGAATGCCTATTAGAATTTTGTTTCTGTCAAAGGTTTCCCGCGTATTGTCTGATTTAATGACAATTATGGGTATTATGTCAACTCTCTCAAAGGTAGTAAACTTTTCTCCGCATTTTTCACACTGACGGCGGCGGCGTATTGCGGCGAAGTCGTCCACTGTTCTGGTGTCTAAAACTTTCGAGTCGGTATTTCCGCAAAAAGGACATTTCATTCCGATGCACTCCTTTCGTCTGTAAATTCGCAAATCTCTTCTATTTCATGCCAAAGCTCTTCTCTGCCCGATTTGGTTACGGAGGAGAAGGGTATGAGAATTTCGCCCTCCTTAAGTCCCAAGGACTGCTTCAGCTTTTTGATATATGAGGGCAGCCTGTTTCTTGTGATTTTGTCGCATTTTGTGGCGGCAATTATGATTTTGTAGCCGTAGTGCCTCAAATATTCAAGCATCATAATGTCGTTGGCGCCGGCATCGTGCCTTACATCGACCAAAAGAATAATTGCCCTGAGCTGTTTCCTCTTTGCAAGATATTCATCGGTCATTGCTCCCCACCTTGCCGTTTCCGCCTTGGAGGCTTTTGCATAGCCATAGCCCGGCAGGTCAACAAAATAGAGCTTATTTTCTACTATATAAAAGTTTATTGTGCGTGTTTTGCCCGGACTTCCGCTTGTGCGCGCAAGGGACTTCCTTGAAAGCATTGTATTTATAAGGCTTGATTTGCCTACATTTGATTTGCCAGCAAAGGCTATTTCGGGCAGCCCCGTCTTGGGATATCCGTCTTTGCTTACGGCGGTTTTTTCTATGGCGCAGTTATTTACAATCATATTAACTCCTGATTTCGGGCTTGTTGTTTATTATTGTCGGTATTATAAGATCAGCTGTTTTTTCGTCAGACAAAGCGGCGCTGTCAGCTTGTACGAGAGCCGTTTTCAGAACCATTTCGGCATGGTCTGCAAGTACAAACTCCAGATTCTGCTTTACATAATCGGGAAGCTCCTCCAAATCGGCAGAGTTGTCCATAGGCAGCACGACTCTTCTGACTCCTGCCGCCTTTGCCGCAAGAAGCTTTTCCTTAAGTCCGCCTATGGGCAGAACATTGCCCCTTATGGTTATTTCGCCTGTCATGGCAATGTCACGTCTTACAGGTGTGTCTGAAAGAGCCGAGGCAATTGCCGTCATAATTGTTATTCCTGCCGACGGACCGTCCTTCGGAACAGCGCCTTCGGGAATATGTATGTGTATGTCGGTTTTGTCAAAGGAAACATTTATGCCAAGCTTCGGGGCGTTGGCGCGTATGAAGCTGTATGCTGCGTAAGCCGATTCCTCCATTACCTTGCCCATATTTCCCGTAAGCCTGATTTTTCCGCTGCCCTCGTAGGTGTTTGCTTCTATTCTGAGGGTCGTGCCGCCCATAGCCGTCCATGCAAGCCCCATGACCTCGCCTGTGCGGTTTTCAGACGATATTGTTTCTTTTTTGATTTTGCGGCTGCCAAGATATTCCGTCAGCTTTTCCTTCGTTACGGTTATGCTCTCGGCGTCCGTTGTCATTATTTCCGTAAGAGCCTTCCTGCATATTTTGCCTATGGCTCTTTCCAGATTTCTTACTCCTGCTTCCATCGTATAGCCCTCTATTATTTCTTCGATAACAGATGGTCTGATTTTAAGCTGTTTAGGAGTGAGAGAGTGTATATCAAGTTGTTTTCTGACAAGATATTTTGTGGCGATTTTAAGCTTTTCTTCCTTAGTATAGCTGCCAAGGCTTATAACTTCCATTCTGTCCTTTAAAGGAGCGGGAATTGTGTCGGCAGTATTTGCCGTACATACAAACATAACCTTAGAGATGTCGAAAGGCAGCTCAAGGTAGTTATCCCTGAATGAAAAATTCTGTTCGCCGTCAAGTATTTCAAGGAGAGCCGCCGATGGATCGCCCTTATAGTCGCTGCCTACCTTGTCGATTTCGTCCATAAGTATAAGAGGATTTGAAACCCCTGCACTTTTTATGGCATTTATTATTCTGCCGGGCATGGCTCCCACATAGGTTTTGCGGTGTCCCCTCAGCTCTGCTTCATCGTGGAGTCCGCCCAATGACATTCTTACATATTTGCGCCCCGCAGCCCTTGCGATGGATTTTGCCACAGAGGTTTTGCCAACGCCCGGAGGGCCCACAAGACAAAGCACGGGAGCATTGGGGTTTTCGCTGTTCAGCCTGAGAGCCAGATATTCTATTACCCTTTCCTTTACGTCCTCAAGACCGTAGTGATCTTTTTCGAGAATTGATTTCGCGCGTCTGAGGCTTTTGCTTTCTTTGGAATAAACGCCCCATGGAAGAGAAAGAACAAGATCTATATAATCTCTGCATACCGTCCCCTCGGCCGACATGGAGGGCATCTTTTTAAGACGCCCGATTTCATTTTCAAGCTTTTCCCTGACCTCCTCCGACAGCTTCAGCTTTTCCATACGCTTTCTGTAACCGTTTATTTCGCCGGCAAGCCCATCGCTTTCCATAAGCTCGTCTGAAATGATTTTGAGCTGTTCCCTTAAAAAAGCCTCTTTCTGCATATTGTTCAGACTCATTTTTGTTTTGAGATTGATCTCATTTTTTATGCGGAGAAAGTTGTTTTCGGATTTCAGAATATTTATGAGCTTTATGGCTCTGGCTTTCGGCTCTGTTGTTTCGAGAAGCTTTTGCTTGTCGTCACAGCTCAGATTGAGCCTTGCCCCGATTAAGTCCGCCATTTGCCCCGGTTCGGTAACCTTCATAAATTCGCCTATGACATCGGCGCCCATATCGGGACTGCCTGCATAGTATTGCTCCAGTTCATTCTTTATAATCTCTCTTACAGCTCTTTTTTCTTTGTCGTCAGCAAATTCGGCAGGACGCGGCTCAGCCTCTGTGCATATTGCATAACAGAAGGGCGAAAAGCCTGTTATATGGGACAGTATCACACGCTTTGTGCAAAAAACAAAAATCCTTACAGTCCCCGGTCTCAGCTTGTATACCTGCCTTATGTCTGCGACAACGCCTGTGCCATAGAGGTCTTTTTCGGCAAATTCCTCCATCGCAGGATCCTTTTGGGTAATTAATATTATTTTTTTGTTTGTTCTCATTGCCTGAGCAACAGCTTCCAATGATACTCCCCGTTTTATGTCAAATATAAATTCCACACCGGGAAATGCAACCGTGCCCCTCAGCGCAATGAGAGGAAGCTTATATATTTCCGCCATATAGACAATCACCTTTTTCAGTATGTTATTATTATAATAACAAATTTTAAAAAAACTTACAAGCCCCAAGTCACTTTATTTTAAGTGAAATTAATTCAATATGAGTATATAATAAGACCTGCCGACCGGACCGCGGGACCGATGGGGGCGGGGGAGAAGGGCGGAGAAAAAAGCCACAGGGAGGACGCGTCCTCCCTGTGGCTTTTTTCTC
>CANQXR010000011.1 GCA_947627855.1 uncultured Clostridia bacterium | reverse complement strand
TAACTATGCCGAAAAACAAATAAAATCAACTCTTTCAAATAAACATAATTGGGATATTTTCGAAAACAATAATGTCTCTAATGAGATTACAAACGGCAAGCTTACAGGAACATCTGTGCTTCTGAGATCCTATGCCCGTATTAACTCATTAATCTCCTGATAAATTCTCCCAGAACAACTTGACACAATCAAGTATAATATGGGACTTGATTTTTAACATTGTTTGTATCATAATATAATAAGCGGCTTTTGTTGACGCCGGAATATATAACATAAATAAGGAATGAAGCGCATGAATCTCAGAAAATATAAAAACATTCATTTTATAGGAATAGGCGGAATAAGTATGTCCGCCCTTGCCGAAATACTCAATAAAAGGGGCTATAAGGTACAAGGCTCCGATTTCCAGATCACGGATATGACACAACACCTTAACAGCGTAGGCATAAAGGTGTTTTTCGGGCATGACGGCAAAAACATCGCCCCCGAAACGGACCTCATCGTATATAATGCAGCCATAGGAGAGGACAATCCGGAGAGGATCGAGGGCAAAAGACGGGGCATAGACGAAATCGACAGGGCGGAGCTTATAGGCTGGCTTATGCACGAGTACGAATGCCCTATATCCATAGCCGGCACACACGGCAAAACGACCACAAGCTCTATGATATCTGAAATACTTATGAAAGCAAAAACCGATCCCACAGTTTCAATAGGGGGAATTCTGCCGTCTATCCACAGCAATTACCGTCTTGGCAGCAGCAAGTATATAGTCCTTGAAACCTGCGAATACAGGGACAGCTTTCTGAAATTCAATCCTGCCTGTGCCGTCATACTCAATATAGACAGGGACCACACAGATTATTTCAAGACTATGGAGCAGATGTATGTCTCCTTCAATGCCTTTGTAAAGAGAACAGATGATTTTATTGTAATAAATAACGAAATCCCCGACTTATCAAAGGTAACCGACGGCTTTGACGGCAGGATAATAACCTACGGCAAAAGCGGCGCTGACTGGACATTTGAAAATCTGCGTATGGATAAGGGCTTCGGAAAATATACAGCCTGTCAGAATGGCAGGAAAATTATGGACGTTGAGCTTTCCGTACCGGGCAAGCACAATGTATACAACAGTCTTGGGGCAGTTGCGCTGTGTACGGAGCTTGGCATAGGCGTCGAAGCAATACACGACGGACTTAAAAGCTTTACGGGTACAGGCAGACGTTTCGAGAAAAAAGGGGAGTACAATGGAGCCGTAGTGGTTGACGACTATGCACACCACCCCACAGAAATCGCCGCAACCCTTTCAGCCGCAAAGGAAATGGGCTTTGACAGGGTAATAGCCGTTTTTCAGCCCCATACCTACACCAGAACGAGGGATTTGTTTGACGGCTTTGTAAATGCTCTTTCTCTTGCCGACAAAACCTATCTTATTGACATATACGCCGCCCGTGAAAAGGATCCGGGTGATATAAACTCGGCGCAGCTTTCCGAGGCGCTTATACACAGGGGAAAGACCTCCGAATACAGCGGAAGCTTTGACTCCTGCATAGAAAGCCTTAAGGCTGAGCTTGGCGAGGGCGACCTCATTCTTACAATAGGCGCAGGCACAGTATTCAGAATTGCCGATGCCCTTGTTAAAGACTGATATTTATAAAACACAGGAGGCTGAGCCTGTTCTCGCCTCCTGTCAAAAAGTCTTTTTTATGTACGTTAAGCAGTATAAATAAATGAAATTTTCAGTCCAATCTTTCTATGGCTTTTACGGGGCAGATGTCAAAGCATATGCCGCAGCTCAGACAGTGTATACTGTTTATTACGGCGGGCTTTCCCTTTTCAATGCAGTGTTGGGGACAGCTTACGACACATTTTCCGCAGCCTGTACATTTATCGGTTATGCCGTAATATCCCCTGAACAGGGACTTTCTGCCGCCCATGGCATATTTTTCTCTGAAAATTGGGTTCACACCGAGATTGAAATATTCGATTTCACCCTCTGATATGCGGAAAACCATTCCTCCCATCAGACGGGTGTCGTCGGGATATATATTGTAAAGATAGGGCTGTTCTTCAAATATTATATCTGTCCATTTCTGCTGTTCCTCCTCACGGACAGGCTCAGCGTCAGCCGAAAGGCGTATCATTTCCTTATATTTTGTATATCCCAATATCTGAACGTGTCTGCTTTTAATAAGCTCCCGACAGAATGCCTTTCCCTTTGCGGTGAAAAAATACAGGGAGTCCGGCTCATAGTGTATTGCGCTTATGTTGCGTACTTGGGGATATCCCTGTCCGTCAACTGTTGCAAATGCAAGCACGCCTATATATTGAAGCTTTTTTAAACAGGTTTCTGCGTTCATATAATCACCTCATTCTATAATTTTTATTCTTCCCTGCCGTATGGGTTTTGAAGAGGGCTGTTTGTCGTCTGTATATCCGAGAATGACAAAGCATACGGCGGAATAATTTTCGGGTATGTCCCATTCTCTGAGCAGCTTTTCGCCTTCCTCATCTGAAAAGGTTTCTTCTCCTCTTGAAATTATGCAGGAGGCGATGTCAAGCTCCGCTGCCTGCAAAACCATATTTTCGGCGCAGCAGAATGCGTCTGCTGTACGGAACATAAAATTTTTCTGACCGAAAATAATCACTACTGAGGGAGCGCCGTAAAATCCGTTCCTTATTGAAGGGTCGTCTATTACGCTTGGCTGTTCCCTTGAAACGTAGGAGCCTGCAAGCTTGGAGCGGTCGAATTTTTTCATATTCATAAGACCTATTTGTGTTGTCAGCCGACTGTTATGCACTCCGACCAATATGCTTCTCTGTCCTCCTCCTGCGTTGGGGGCGGCGGCTCCCGCTTCTATAATTTTTTCCATATCTCTGCGGCTTATCTGTCTGTCTGAATATCGGCGTATTGAGCGCCGTTTTTTTATGATTTCCATAAGCTCCATGTTCAGACCTCCTTCCAACACTGCGGGTCGGGAGCGTAAAAATCTCCTCCGGCTCCTGCCGCAACAGCAGGACACCCTCTGCACCACGCCAGTAATTCACATTTGCTGCATTTTATGAATTTGTCGTAGTTTCTGAATTCCTCCGCTTCACATACCCATATGTCCGCCAGTCTGTTTTCAAATACGCTGCCCAATATGCTGCCGTTTACCCTTCTGCAAGCCATAACGTCGCCGTTGGGCAGAATGGTAAGGTGGCAGTTTCCGCAGTTGCACCCATCGTATATAACACCCTTTGCGGCAGCTTCGGGAATAGTGAATTCTCCCGTTTCATATCTGAAAAGTGTCCATAGGTGGTCTTTTCTGCTGAAATAGGTTTTGCAGTCCTTTTTTTCATATTCCTTGAATTTCCTGTCGCACTCCGCAAGAAGTCTGCGATAGCGCAAAGGATCTATATTTACGCTTTTTTCACTGCTTGTGGGACAATATCTCGCAAAGGCAAACACGTCCGCTCCGGCTTCGACAACGGCGTCTGTAATATCGGGAATTTCGTCTATGTTTGTTCCCGATACGGTGGTCATAACGACTGCTTTCATACCTGCTTTTTTGATAAGGCTTATTTTATCCATGGTTATGTCGAAGGAGCCGCTTTTTCTGAACCAATCGTGGGTTTTTCTCATGCCGTCCACCGAAAGCTGATATTTCAGACAGCCGCTTTCCTTCAGCCGTCTGCATACATCTTCCGTGAGGTGAAAAGGGTTGCCAAGAATGGCAAAGGGAATGCTCCTGCTTTTCAGAAGCTCCGCAAGCCTCCAGAAGTCGGGGTTAAGCAGTGGGTCGCCTCCTGTAATATAGAAGTAGGGCAGTCTGTCGTACATAATGCAGAAGTCCTCGCAGTTTGCCAATACCTCCTTCATTTGCCCATAGGTCATATTATCCGTCTTTTTATCTGTATTTTCCGAAAATATATAGCAGTGCTTACATCTTTGGTCGCATTCGTCCGTAATGTGCCATTGAAAAGCAAAATATTCCTTCATATGTATCATCTCTCTTTCCTGTGACTTAAAAGCTCTCCCGACAACAAGGGGAAAAGTCCTGTTGTCGGGAGCGGAAAATTATTTGTCCGGCGCACCGCAGGCAGAGCCGCATGGCGATGGTTTGTCGTCCGGCTTGTCAGGGGCACCACAGGCTGTTCCGCAGGCTGACGATGGAGCCGCCTTACTGCTGTTTCTGTTCCAGCCGTATAAATCTGAAAGTGCCATTTTCATTCCTCCTTATGTAATTTCGGGATTTTTTTCACTTCCCACAATTCATATTAAGGGAAATTTTTCCCCAAAACAAGTACGCACTTTTTTATCAGTCAGTCACAAAAATGTAACCGTTGACAAATACAGACTTATGCACTATTATTTTAATATACATTCAGATTCAAATGTAATAAAAAGGTGGTGTGTGTATGCTTAAGAAGGAAGAATTGCCCGAATGCCCTGTCGCCGTGACCGTTCAGCTTATAGGCAGCAAATGGAAGCTGTTAATACTAAGAAATTTAAGAGAGCGTCCGTGGCGGTTCAATGAGCTTAAAAGGTCCCTTGAGGGCATAAGTCAGAAGGTTCTGACAGATAGTCTGCGTTCTATGGAGGCGGACGGCATAATCACAAGAACTGTATACGCCGAGATTCCCCCGAAGGTTGAATATTCCCTTTCGGAGCTTGGCGAAACAATGCGCCCTATACTCGATTCTATGGAAAAATGGGGAAAAGAATATAAAAATATGCTTTAACCGAATGCGGAATGCAAAAAGCCCCTCCGATGACAAGTGCTTCACCGAGGGGCTTTCTGTTTAAATACTGATTATAGGGCGTTTCCCTATGTTTTTATTATAAGAATCTTCTCATTACGACCTGCGCCACATTAAGGGCATGGTCGCCGACTCTTTCGAGGTTTGTGAGGGTGTCGAGATATGAAATGCCCGTTGTGGGGTCTACTGAATTTTCGGAAAGTCTTTCCACATGGAGCCTTCTGAAGCTCTTTTCCATATCGTCTATGTTCTGCTCTTTTCTGATCGTTCTTTCAACGCTTGTATAGTCGTTGAATTCAAGGGCATTCAGGGCATTTTTAACGCAGGAGATGGTTTCGTCGCACATTTTTCTCAGCTCTTCCTTTTGCTTATCGGAAAACTCAAGATTTTCCTTCATCATAAACTGAGCCGACTCAACAAGGTTTTCGCTGTAATCACCTATTCTCTCCATATCGTTTACAGTATGGAAAAGAGATGTAACGACCTTGTTTTCCTTTATGCTTATGCCCGGAGCGTTGCATATTTTAACCATAAACCTCGTTATAGTGTTCTGAAGCTGGTCTATGCTGTCCTCTCTTGCATCGACCTTTTCTATTTTTTCGCTGTCGTGGTCGAAAAGTGCATCGCTTGCAAGGATAAGGTTTTCAAGGGACATTTTGCCCATTCTTACGATTTCCTTAATGCTGTTTTCAATTGCGATAGGCGTTGTGCCCAAAAGCCTGTTGTCAAGATGTACAAGAACAGCTTCGTCCTCGTTTTCCTTAAAGAAGGAGGTCATCTTTTCGGCTGCCTTAACAAGAATATTGGCAAATGGGAACATAAAAACAGTATTAAGCACATTGAAGCCTGTGTGTATAACGGATATTTCCGTTATGGTTATAACCTGATTTCCCAGATCCACAAGGGCGAATCTGAAAAGCAGATATGCAAGCACGCTGAAAATAACGGAGCCTATCACATTGAACATAAGATGTATGCAGGCAGCCGCCTTGGCATTCTTTGAAGCACCTACTGCCGAGAAGATAGCCGTTACACAGGTACCTATGTTCTGTCCCATGATTATGTATACGGCACTGTTCCATGTGACTATGCCCGAAAGGGCGAGGGACTGGAGTATACCTACCGAAGCCGTGGAGGATTGTATTATTGCGGTAACGACCGCACCGGTTACTACGCCGAGGAAAGGATTGGAGCCAAGCTCCGCAAATGCCCGTGAAAACGCCGGCAGACCTGCCAGGGGTGCAGCGCCCTGTGTCATAAGCCCTATACCCATAAAGAGCATACCGAAGCCCACAACTATTTCACTCAGGCTCTTTATAAGTCCCTTTGAAAAGAAAACACCGCAGATAGCGCCTATGGCAATTGCAACAGGCCCCATGGTAAGCGGCTCCATAAAGGACGCCCATTCCGATGATGAAACAAGCCAGCTTGTTATGGTAGTACCTATATTTGCACCCATTATAATGCCCACAGACTGCATAAGGTTAAGCAGACCGGCATTTATAAAGCCTATGACCATAACAGTGGTAGCCGCAGACGAATGTATAATAGCCGTCACAAGAGCGCCCACGCCCACACTGACAAGCCTGTTTTTGGTAAGAATGGCAAGTATTCTTCTCATTTTGTCGCCTGCAACCTTCTGCAGACCCGATGACATAAGGCTTACGCCGTACAAAAACAAGCCAAGACCGCCGGCAAAGGTTATAAGCATACCAACATAATCCATAAATCTACCTCCCAAGCAGTGTTTTTTAACATTCTTCTAATATTTTAACATTTAATACGAAATATTACAAGCATAATTAAAAAAATCCCTAAAAAAACCGTTCAAACAATTCCGCCTGTTTTAAAAAGCCGCCAAGCCCGTAAATCTGTAAAATTGTAAGAAATATACAGCTTTCAGATGGGGAAGTAAAGTAAACGGTAAATGACAGGTCAAAAAATGTATAAAAGCAGATGTAATTACAGTGGATATCTGCAACTTCAGATACAAGCAGTGCAGCTTAAGAGCAATTATGAAGCTTTTTTATTTTCACAGACATAAATATTCCACATAAATCACACATTCATAACATATTTTACACACAGAATCGGTTTAGGATATTATTATAATAAAAATTACAGAAAGGAAGATAGTTATGAAATATTGCTTCAGAAAAATATGCGGTTATGCCGCTGTGCTTGCTATAACCGTATTTACAGTATCTGCATTTGCAGCTGACACTACGTCAGAGTATGGATTCAGAATGGGAAAGGCAAATCATTACGGAACAGGCGGAGAACAGACATTTGTTTATTCGGCAGGACATCACGCTGACACGGAAGCTCTTGTTGAGTCAGACATTATCGATCAGGCAACGGCTGACAAAATTTCCGAATATATGTCAAAGAAGCATGAGGAAATAAGCGCAGTATATGCTGATATGGAAAACATGAGCGCCGAGGAACGTCATGAGGCTTTTGCGGAAAGAAAGAGAGAGCGCAAGGGCGGGCTTGAAGAGCTTGTTGATGAAGGCATTATAACAAAGGAACAGTCTGATTCCATAAAGAATTACACAGAAAGCAAATAAGGAAAAAAGAGAAACACGGTGAACCTGTGTTTCTTTTTAATTGATAAATCAGCTTATATATGTTAGAATATCATAAAAAGCGAAAGGAGGAGAGGACGGTGGCAAAAATACTTATTGTTGACGATGAACCGGATATACGCACTCTTATTTGCAGATATGCAAAGCATGAAGGGTATGACACGGCGGAGGCCTCCGATGGGCTTGAGGCTGTTTCAATGTGCCGCAATGAGGATTTTGACGTTATAATAATGGATGCCATGATGCCTGAGCTTGATGGCTTTTCCGCCTGCAAAAAAATACGGGGCATCAAAGACATTCCCGTTATAATGCTTTCGGCGAGGGGAGAGGAATATGACAAGCTGTTTGGCTTTGAAACAGGGGCAGACGATTATGTCGTAAAGCCCTTTTCTCCAAGGGAGCTTATGGCACGCATAAAGGTCGTGATAAGTCGGCACAGCAGAACAGCGTCAGATAAAATCAAGGTGGGAAACATAGAAATAGATACGCTTGGGAGAGTTGTTTATATAGAGGGCAAAAGAACGGAGCTTACGGCAAAGGAGTATGATCTGCTGTTATACCTTGTCAGAAATATGGGAATAGTGCTTACAAGGGAACAGATAATAGAAGCCGTATGGGGCTATGAGTATTTTTCTGCGGACCGTACAGTTGACTGGCAGATAAAACAGCTTCGCTCACATATAGGTAAATGTCGGGACAATATAGTTACAGTGCGGGGAGTGGGATATAAATTTGAAATCAGAAAGTAAATCCATATGCTTTAAATTATGGACATATTTTACAATATTTGCAATAATGATATTTGCTGTTCTATGGCTTTTGCAGACGGTATTTCTGGAAAGCTTCTACGATGTAATGCAAAGGACTCACATCAGAAGGATAGCGAACGAGATTTGCAGCGCAGATGAGAATAAGGAATTTATAATCGATTCTGCTGCTGCGGAAAATTCAATATTGATACTTTTAACTGACGGTGATGGAAATATACTTTACAGCGCAGATGAATACAGTCTTTCCTACAATAAAAAACCATATGACTTTGCCGGACATGGAGAGGATAAAAACCCATACAGGTCAGACTATACATATATGTCATATCGTCATCTGCCTGAGCATTATGACGATTTTCTTGAAAAGCTCGGAGACAGCGAAAGTGTATGCTACACCATCGACCACGATAAAAAAAGCGATACTCTTATATATGGGCAAAGGCTGTCTGATGGGTCTGTTCTGTATATTAATACTCCGATAGGCGCAGTAGGCTCTGCTGTGTCAATAATCAGACTTCAGCTTTGCGCCGTAACTGCACTTGCACTTATTATCGGTTTTCTCATAGCTATATTTATATCGAAAAGATTTTCAAAACCTATTTCACAGCTGTCAGAGCAATCTCTGAAAATGGCGGAGGGCGACTTTAATATAAGCTTTAAACGGGGATTTTGCGCCGAAACCGACAAGCTTGCCGATTCTTTGGTGTATGCCGCAAAAAGAATTTCCGAAACCGACAAGCTTCGCAGAGAGCTTCTTGCAAATGTTTCTCATGATTTGCGTACTCCCCTGACTATGATAAAAGGCTATGCGGAGCTTATACGGGATATGGACGGAAAAGAAAACACAAATGATGACGCAGAAATAATAATAAGAGAAGCCGACAGATTATCCCTTCTTGTAAATGACATTCTGTATTATTCAAAGCTTCAGTCGGGGGCAGTCAGGTTTGACTTCGGAAAAACGGATATAAGCGCTTTGGCAGAGGCTGCGGCTGAACAGTTTTCCCCAATATGCAAAGCAAACAGCATCAGCATAACAAAGACAATAGAACCCCATAAATTTGCCGATGCAGATAAAAAGCGCATACAGCAGGTATTATATAATCTTATATCAAATGCCACTGCTCATATGAAGCAAAACGGAAGGCTTCATATTTCGGTTTTTGAAAAGAGCGGAATTATAAGAACGGAAATAAGCGACAACGGCGACGGCATAAGCCCCGAAGATCTGCCGCATATATGGGACAGGTATTTTGCTTCAAAAAAAGGCGGCGCAAACGGTCTGGGGCTGGCAATAGTCAGGGAAATACTTGCCGCCCATAATTCAGACTTTGGCGTTGTCAGCGAGAAGGGGAAAGGGAGTACATTCTGGTTTGAATTAAAAAAATCATAAATAAATATGAATGAAACACAGTGCCAGTCGTTTATTTCCATATGGTTCGACCTGACAATTATCCATACTTTTTGAACAGCTTCACCGATTTCCGGATATTGTCACTATATCCGTTCCTTTGGTAATAAATCGGCTGAGCATTCCGCTGTCAGCTTTCTTTAATACCCCATTGTCTGAAAATCCGGAATCCTTGTCTGCCGTTATTGTTGTCAAGAGCAGTTGTTGACATTTTTACAGCCTTGCTTCATACCTTTTCGACAATTAAATTTCAACTCGTTTTGATCATAAATGGGACTTATTTTTGCGTCAATTTATTTCGACTTTTTAATAGTGTTAAGGGACAATAGATAGGTAATACTGAAAAAATAAAAAAGCAAGATTCAACTTTTTATGATATAATTGAAGTGTCCAAACAACAAAAATATCAAGAAAGGAGAATCTTGCAATACTATGTTAGCACAATTAAAGAACTTTCGTCAACGGATAATTAAATATTTAGAGGGACATACAGTAACAGAAACATCTTTGAGGTTCAGAGTAAGTCGGAAGACTGTATATAAATGGATGAAACGGTATGATGGAACCATAAAAAGTCTTGAAGACAGAAGTCACAGACCACATCATCTCCGAAAGTCACATACAGACAAAGAGATAAAGCTAATAAAAAGGCTTATGAAAAAGCATATATGGAACAAGTGAAATTTCTATTAATATTTATTGGTATTTCACTTGTTCCGTTAATGGAAAGATGTAATACTGGCATATCAGGAAATGAAAGAAAGATACGGATACACTCGCAGTTATGACAGCTTCAGGAAGTTTGTAAGTAGGTTAAAGGTAAAGACTGTCAAGAAGGAAAAAGCAAAAAGGAAACCCAAGCCATATAAAAGGGCAGAATATATTGGACAAAAGGTACAGAAAAGCGAAAAAATAATATCCATAAAGCTTTAAAAGAAATTATTTTTTCGCTCTGACGTAAAATATGTACCAAGTAGGTGTACTGTTGACGGTCGGAAATATTATGTTTATGTTGCCATTGATGAATGCAGCAGGTGGACTTTCAGGCAGATGTATGATGAGCACAGCACATACAGCTCATATCAGTTTCTGCTAAGCTTGATAAAGGCAGCTCCGTTTCCTATATTGAGAATACAAACGGATAACGGTCCTGAGTTTACCAATGCGTTATTGGTCGTAAAAGCAAAGCATAAGACATTATTTGAGGGTGCATTAGAAAAGCTTGGTATCGAATATCAAAGAATACGAATAGCAACACCTCGGCATAATGGCAAAGTAGAACGTCAGAACAGACAGGACGAGGAAAGGTTTTACAGCAAGTTAAAAATGTATAATTTGGAAGATGGCAGGAAACAGCTCGCTGTTTATCAAAAGAAATCTAATACATATATAAAAACGTGCCTCAATATGCAAAGCCCGAATGAAGTGGTTTCAAAGTATCTGGGTGTAATGTTTTAATATATAATGGCTGGATAAGGGCTTTCAGCAGGGTATGCTGAAAGCCGGATATCAATTATATTACGAAAGCTGCCGTTGTCAAGGTCGGGTAGTATTTTTTTAAAAAATCAAATAGAATTTTTTAAAAAAATCTCCACCCTACCATTGACAACTAATCTGGCGAAGAAGTGTAACCAATCATTTGACCTTTAACATCAATTTATTTCGACTTTTTAATAGATTGTTGACATAAGTCTGAATGTGATGTATAATTGCACTGTTATTGGGATCCGGCGGTATATATCCGGAGCCATATTGATTTTATATTGAAGCAAGGAGCATTTTGATGGATACGAAGCGGGCGGATAAATTAAAAAAAATCATAACACCGGCAGGCAAAATTTTGTCTGTTTTATCACTGCTTTTTGTTGCGTATTCAATCTACAAATTGGGCTTTGATTTCGATTCAATAGAAAACATACCCTTATTTCTTCTGGCTTCCGCAATAGGCGTTCTTATAAAATTTGTAAGCGTTTTTTTTATGGGCAGTTCCTGGGCAGACTGGCTTTTTACATTTTCGCCAAGTGCACCAAAGGACAGAAAGGGAGCTGTTTCCGCATATGCACGGGCAAACATAGGAAAATATTTGCCCGGAAATGTAATGCACTATGTTGAGAGGAATATTTTTGCTTCAGACCTCGGAATAAGTCAAAAGAAAATAGCTCTGGCAAGTGTTGCCGAAACTATAGGACTGATTGTAGGACCTTTTTTGCTTACCATTATGATGTCAAGCCAATATCTTCTGATTGCTCTTGATGAGGTTTTCGGACACAGCTATGCCATATTTATAATTTTGGCTGTGGCTACTGTTTTCTGTTTTGTTCTGATAGCAGTGTTCTTTAAGAAAAGGCTGAAGCTCTTTCTTGAGGAATGCCGCCTTTCGCAGCTTGTGAAATGCGCAGTTATAGCAATTCTGAAATGTGCGGCTGCTTTATATCTTCTGGGATTTATTATGGTAATATTATATGCTTATATGGGCGGAAAGATTACTTTTGCTAACTTTAATCTTATTATTTCCTGCTTTATAATCGCATGGGTATTAGGCTTTGTAACTCCCGGCGCTTCAGGCGGCATAGGCGTAAGAGAGATAGTTTCGATAGTTCTTCTCGGACCGATTTTGGGAAAAGAGCTTATACTTACACTTTCTGTAATTCATCGCCTTATAACAATAATAGGAGATTTTCTCGCATACTTTGCGGTTATAATACCTAAAAAAATAGGAAAGGAAAAAGGTGATAACAAAAAATGAAACTGATAATACAGATTCCATGCTATAACGAGGCCGAAACTCTTGAAGTGGCCTTAAATGATCTGCCAAAGCATATAGACGGAATAGATCAGATCGAGGTTCTTATTATTAATGACGGAAGTCAGGACAACACCGTAGAGGTGGCTAAACGCTGGGGCGTTAACTATGTTGTCAACTTCAAGCGCAACAAGGGTCTTGCAAGAGGCTTTATGGCAGGACTTGACGCCTGTCTGAGAAACGGAGCCGACATTATTGTAAATACTGACGCCGACAATCAGTACAGCGGCGATGATATAGAAACGATCGTGCGCCCTATTTTGGAGGGAAAAACTGATATTGTAATCGGTGAACGTCCTATAGACCAGACTGAGCATTTTTCGCCTATCAAGAAAAAGCTCCAACATCTGGGAAGTTGGGTGGTAAGAAAAGCTTCAAACACAGATATACCCGATGCGCCAAGCGGTTTTCGTGCTTACAGTCGGGAGGCGGCTATGCACCTGAATGTTACGAATGAATACACCTACACTCTCGAAACAATAGTACAGGCAGGACGTGAAAAACTCGCTATGGAGTCTGTGCCTGTAAAAACAAATCCTGAGCTTCGCCCTTCACGCCTTTTCTCAAGTATGATGGGATATGTGAAGAAATCAATGGTAACTATTATAAGAGCCTTTATAATGTACCGTCCGCTTAGATTTTTCACAATAGTAGGGCTTATACCTTTTATATCGGGCTGTGCTGTCGGCGCGCGTTTTTTAATATATATGCTGTACGGAAACGGCGGCGGCCATGTTCAGTCTCTCATTCTTTCGAGCATACTTATAATGATGGGCTTTATGACTATAATTATAGGGCTTCAGGCTGATATAATTGCAAAAAACCGCAAGATTCTTGAGGACATACAATATCATGTAAGAAAGCTTGACTATGACAGAGCAGACAATGAAAATAAAGACTAAAAACATATGCTTCGGCTTATGTTGATATGTATTCCAATTGCCGTTTTCGGAGCGGACGCCTGAAAAATAACCGTATTGATCGGTCAATGATCCATTCCGGCAGAATACATACACTTGACATAAAGGAGATTCAATAAAATGAGCAAAAAAATATGTATAGCAGTTGCCGGAGCAGGCTATGTCGGACTTAGTCTTGCCGTACTTCTGGCACAGCACAACAAGGTTTATGCGGTAGATGTTGTCAAAGAAAAAACAGACCTTATAAACAACAGAATTTCACCCATAGCCGATGAGGAGATAAGTGAATATCTTTCGGAAAAAGATCTGGATCTTACGGCAACGACTGATGGGGAGTCTGCATATAAAGAGGCGGATTTTGTTATTGTGGCAGCCCCCACAAATTATGATTCCGGCAAGAATTATTTTGATACATCGGCTGTAGAGCAGGTTATAGAGCTTGTCACAAGCTGCAATCCGGCTGCGTATATTGTAATTAAGTCTACAATTCCGGTTGGCTTTACAAAGAGCATAAGAGAAAAAACAAACAACAGGAATATTATGTTCAGCCCTGAATTTCTGAGAGAGGGAAAGGCTCTTTACGACAACCTCTATCCGAGCCGTATAATAATAGGAACGGATTCAAACGATGAAAGGCTTGCGGAAGCCGGCAGAACATTTGCGGGACTTCTTAACAGTGGGGCAGTTAAAAAGGATATACCAACTTTGTATATGGGCTTTACGGAGGCAGAGGCAGTCAAGCTTTTTGCCAATACTTATCTGGCTCTTCGTGTTTCCTATTTCAATGAGCTGGATACCTATGCCGAATTAAAGGGGCTTGACACAAGACAGATAATAGATGGTGTATGTCTTGATCCGAGAATAGGCTCTCATTACAACAATCCATCTTTTGGCTATGGAGGATATTGTCTGCCGAAAGATACAAAACAGCTTCTTGCCAACTATAAGGATGTGCCCGAAAACCTTATTGAAGCAATTGTGGAAAGCAACCGCACAAGGAAGGATTTCATTGCGGACAGAGTATTGAATATGGCAGGCTGTTATGATTATTACAGCAGAAACAATTATGTGCCTGACGAGAAAGAAGACTGTGTTATAGGCATATATCGTCTTACAATGAAAAGCAACTCTGACAACTTCCGACAAAGCTCCATACAGGGCATTATGAAAAGGATAAAGGCAAAAGGAGTCAAAGTAATTGTTTACGAACCTTCTCTGCAGAATGGCACCACCTTCTTCGGCAGTGAAATTGTCAACTCCATTGATGAGTTCAAAAAAAGAAGCAACTGTATCATAGCAAACAGATATGACAAACAGCTTGACGATGTAAAGCACAAGGTTTATACAAGAGATTTATTTATGAGAGATTAATTATAAAAACGGTAATTTTTGCCTTAACTGCAATATCAGACAGAGCACTTTATCACAACAAAATATAACTATGTATAGAATAGGTCAATCATAGCTTGTCTTGATTGTCCTTATTCAGTTTACGGCACTTTCAGAAATTTTGAGGGGCTGTTTCTATATTGTTATCCGGAATACGTTTATTTTTTGCATTTGGTAATTTTTGGTTTTACAACGAATCGCCCCAAAATATTTTATTTTTTGTTTTAAAAACTATTGTTTTATTTATGTTTTTATATTAAAATAAATATAGTATGCAGTATTATTTTGGAGGTAAAAATATGAAATATCTTAAATTTGACGTAAAAGTACCGGAATTTAAAGATACTATATATTCCGTAAGAGAATTCGGCGCAGTCGGGGACGGTTTTACAGACAATACGGAGGCTCTCAACAAAGCCATTACATATTGTTCCGAAAACGGCGGAGGCATGGTAACGGTGCCCAGAGGAATTTTCCTGACCGGTCCTATTGTGCTTAAGGATTATGTAAATCTTCATCTTGAGGCAGGCGCTGTTCTGCTTTTTTCATCAAATGTTGATGACTATCCCCTTGTAATGGTTAATTATGAGGGAAGTATGGCATATCGCTGTGCATCGCCTATAAGTGCCAAGGGAGCGCACAACATCGCCATAACGGGAAAGGGCGTTATTAACGGAACAGGCGACCCATGGCGTCCCGTAAAAAAATTCAAAGTAACGGAAAGACGCTGGCAGAAGCTTATTTCCTCCGGCGGAGCTATAAATGTTATAAACGGTCATGAGGAAACATGGTGGCCCTCTTATAATGCCATGAGAGGTTATGAACTGTTAAGCTCATACAGCGCAAACATAAAGGATTATGACCTTTGCTATGAATATCGTGAATTCTTAAGACCCTGCCTTGTTTATTTTGAGGATTGCCATAACATACTTCTTCAGAATGTTATGTTTAAAAATTCTCCGGCATGGAGCATTCACCCCTTTATGTGCGACAATATAACCGTTATGGACATAAAGGTAAACAATTCCGATACTGCGCAGAATTCTGACGGCATAGACATCGACTGCTGCCATAATGTTAAAATACTTAATTCGTCCTTCGATGTCGGCGATGACGGAATATGCATGAAGTCGGGTAAAAATGCCGAGGGCAGAGAAAGAGGATTATCTACATATAATGTTTATGTTTTCAACTGCACGGTTTATCATGGACACGGCGGCTTTGTGCTGGGAAGTGAAATGAGCGGCGGACTTCACGACATAGAAATAGCCGAATGTACCTTCATTACGACTGACTGCGGAATAAAGCTTAAAAGCTGTATAGGCAGAGGCGGAGTGATTGAGGACATTTATATTCACGATATAAATATGATGCATATTCCCAATGAAGCCATTGTTTTCACCACGGGTTATGACATAGATTCCCACGAGGGACAGGAGGTTGCTCTTGAGGAATATCCGGAATTCAGAAATGTTACAATAGAAGATGTTACATGTACTCACTGCACAACACCTCTGTCGATAACAGGCCTCAGGGAAAAGCCTATACATGACGTCAATCTTAAGAACATAAGAATTGCGGCAAGAAACACAGACAAAATATATAAAAATACCGAGAATATAAAGGAAAAGAATATACAGATCTACCTGATGAAGGATGAAAATTATTGATCCCTCAGACTTGGGACTGAACTGAAAATCGGTATGGAACGGGAGGAAGCACAATGAATGATATTTATGATTTTCTGAAAAACAGCGAGGTATATTATCTGGCAACCATTGATGGAGATAAGCCCCGTGTCCGTCCTTTCGGAACAATTGATATATTTGAAAACAGGCTCTATATTCAGACGGGCAAGGTAAAGGACGTATCGGCGCAAATGAAGAAAAACCCAAGCATAGAAATATCAGCCATGTCCGGGGGCAAGTGGATACGCATAAGTGCCGAGGCTGTTTTGGACGACAACATTGAAGCCCAAAGGCATATGCTTGATGCATATCCTTCACTTCAGAATATGTATTCGCCCGGCGACGGAAACACGGAAGTGTTTTATCTTAAAAATGTTGAAGCGAGAATATGCTCGTTCACAGAGGAGCCTATTATAATCAAACTTTAAATTGCGGCATTTTAAAGCTTTTTGAATATGTTGCCCGGGTCGGGGCACGCACATCGGGGGCGGCGGATTTATCCGCCGCCCCCGATGTGCGTGCCCCGACCCGACCCGTGGGGAGCCGACTTCCAAACCGTCCCTGACGGTTTGGAAGTCGGCTCCCCACGGGTCGGAACCCTGTTCGGCTCAGCCTCTTATCTGACCGTTTCCGTAAATTATAAATTTTGTGGTCGTAAGTGCTTTAAGTCCCATAGGTCCTCTTGCGTGGAGCTTCTGAGTGGATATTCCTATTTCGGCGCCGAAGCCGAATTCATTGCCATCTGTAAAGCGTGTTGATGCGTTTACATATACGGCGGCGGAATCCACCTCGTTTAAAAACTTCATTGCGTTTGTATAGCTTTCCGTTACTATGGCTTCCGAATGACCGGTAGAATATCTTGCAATATGCTCTATTGCTTCGTCCACACCGCCAACCACCTTTACAGCGAGAATATAATCGAGAAATTCTGTATAATAATCGTCTTCCGAGGCAGGTATTATACCCATGTCCGGGCATATTTCCGCTGTTTTTTCACAGCCTCTTATTTCAACATTTTTTTCTCTGAGCGCTTTGACGGCAGCGGGAAGAAAGCTTTTGGCGGCTTTTTCGCTTACAAGAAGTGTTTCGGCTGCGTTGCATACTCCCGGACGCTGTGTTTTGGCATTTATTATTATATCTATGCCCATTTGTATGTCAGCGGAATCGTCTATATATACGTGGCAGTTTCCAACTCCCGTTTCTATAACAGGGACAGTGGAATTCTGTACGACTGACTGTATAAGCCCTGCTCCCCCTCTTGGTATAAGCACATCGATATATTTGTTAAGCTTCATAAGGGCGGCGGCTGTTTCCCTTGACGTATCTTCAATAAGCTGAACTATGTCCGGGTTTACTCCTGCTTCGGCTACGGCTTTTTTGAATGTGCCGACAATGGCTATATTTGAGTTTATGGCATCAGAGCCGCCTTTTAATATCACCGCATTTCCCGATTTAAGGCAAAGCCCGAACGCATCGGCTGTTACATTCGGTCGTGCTTCATATATAATAGCCACAACACCCATGGGAACTCTCTTTTCTCCCACAATAAGTCCGTTGGGCAGAGTGTTCATATTGATTACTTCGCCTATTGGGTCGGGCAGCTTAGCTATCTGCAAAAGCCCCTCCGCCATGGCGTCTATTCTGTCCTTGTTAAGTGAAAGTCTGTCAACAAGAGATGCTTTGGTGCCTGCCTTTACCGCTTTTTCCACATCTATGACATTTGCAGCAAGTATCTTGTCCCTTTCGGCTTTAAGAGCCTCCGCCATAGCATTCAGAAGCTCATTTTTTTTGCCTGTTGTCAGAGTGGCGGCAATCCGTGCCGCTGCCTTTGCTTTTTCGCCTGTTATATTCAGATCCATTATATCACCTCATATTTTAATAGTATATTACTCTGTCAAGTCTTATGTCCGACTTTTCTGTGGGCAGACTTTCAACAAGCTGCTCACTGAAGCATATGCCTATATTTTTCATTGTTTTGTGTCTGCTCAGATATCTGTCGTAATATCCCCCTCCCCAGCCAAGGCGAAAGCCGTCCGTTGTAAACGCAAGCCCCGGAACCACAACGAGGGTATCGTCATCGGGAGTGCATACGCTGCTCTTATCAAATGCAGGCTCATATATTCCGGTGGAATTTCTGACAAGCCCTTCAAGAGTATGTATTTCTATAAAACACATATTTTCATTATCCTCCATATAAGGCAGGGCGATCCTTTTGCCGTCCTTAAGAACAGCTTTTATAAATTCCACTGTGCTTACCTCGGTTTTATAGCTGAGATAGCAGAACACCTTGCCGCAGTCCATATATTCTTTGCTTCCGAGAATGGCGTGGGCTATGGCAAGACTTTTTTTCTCCCTTATTATTTCGGGTATGTCTTTTCTTATTCCGATCATTCTGCGGCGAAGCTCTTTTTTATTCATAGAATCTCTTCCTTGCAAAAAGCGTGCCTACGGGCTGTCCCGATGTTATGCTGTATATTACCGTGGGGTCGTCCCCCTTTGCTATAACCATATCGCAGTTTGCGGCGGTGACCTTCATAGCCGCCTGAACCTTTGTCGCCATACCTCCTGTTCCCAGTGAAGAAGCGGAGCCGCCGGCAAGACTTATTATGTCATCGTTTATGTTTTCTATAACGCTTATAAGGCTTGCATTTTTGTCTTTGTTCGGATCCCCTGTGTACATTCCGTCAATATCGGAAAGTATAATAAGCAGATCGCCCTTTATAAGCTCCGTCACATAGGAGGCAAGAGTGTCGTTGTCCGAAAATTCATTGAATTCCTCTGTGGCTACGGTGTCATTCTCGTTTACTATGGGTATTACGTCAAGCTCCAGAAGCTTTTCAAATGTGTTCCTTACGTTTATGCGCTTGTGTTCATAGTTGAAAATGTCCTTTGTAATTAGTATCTGCGCCACTCTCTGATTATACTCGTTGAAGCTTTTTTCATAATACTGCATAAGTATGCCCTGTCCCACGGCAGAGGACGCCTGCTTGCCTATTGTGTCCCTTGGGCGCTCCTTAAGCCCAAGCCTTTTTGCGCCTACGGCAATTGCGCCGGAGGACACGAGTATGATTTCTCTGCCGCTGTTTTTCAGGTCGGTAAGAACCGAGGCAAGCTTGGCAAAACGGCGGAGGTTAATGTTTCCGTTGGGATAGGTCAGCGATGTTGTTCCTATTTTGACAACGATTCGTTTTCTGTTTGTCAGTTCTTTTCTGTACATATCACACTATTCTTTCCTTAATTAATATTTGAGGGACAAAGATCCTTTAAAGACTCATATATTGTCCCTGAAAATTAATATTATATTATCATAACGCAAATGTTATTTCAACAGTCATTTTGAAAAAACAATGGGAATATTTTAAGTCAGGGACGGCAAACATATAAAATAGTTTTGGGAGGTTTTTATATTGAAAATAAAAAAGGAAACGGCATATATGCTTCTGGGAATAATTCTTATGAGCATAAGCATAAATACATTTTTTGAACCTCATAATCTTGTAATTGGCGGCGCATCGGGGCTTGCTATTCTTATTTCGGGTATTTTTTCAAGGCTGTCTGGCATAAAGCTTTCTCTTTCGTTTCTTTTCTTTATTATAAATGTGCCTGTTTTTGCTGTGGGACTGTATATGCTTGGCTTTGAAAGGCTGAGGAAAAGTCTTGCCGCCACGGCTTTGCTTTCGTTGGCGCTGTGGATAACGGAATTTCTGCCCTCTGTTAAAACCGACCTTATTCTTGCGGCTGTTTTCGGCGGCTTTACGGAGGGGGTGGGGCTTGGGCTGATACTCCGTTCGGGCTATACGACAGGCGGAAGTGACCTTGCGGCAATTATAATAAACAAAAAAGCGCCGTCCCTGTCGGTTTCTTTCCTTATTATGATTATAGACTGCACAATAATTGCGCTGGGTTTCGGGGAGTTCGGCTCTCTCAACGCTTTGTATGCCATTGGCTCGGTGTATGTTGCGGCGAAGCTTACGGATATAATCGTTACGGGAGCGGGCTATGGCAAGGCAATATATATAATCTCTGACAGGTCGGAGGAGCTTTCGGATATTATTATGGAGCGCTTTGAAAGGGGAGTGACTACTCTGCGGGGAAGAGGGGAGTATACCAAGAAAGCAAAGAATGTAATACTCTGTGTTGTTTCCAAAAGAGAGGTGGGTCCCCTTAAAAGACTTGTGGAGGAGCTTGACCCAAGGGCATTTATGATCATAACAAACGCCGCCGAGGTGAGAGGGGAGGGCTTTATAACGGAAAAAGCCTGATTTTATGGGCAGATTGGCAGAAATTTAAATAAAATATATGTGCAGAATAAACAAATCATAAAGTATTTTGGTTTCAATAATCAAATTTGAACAAATGAACGGGCTGTATTGCCCATAATAGGCAGTTGATTATCGTCAATTTGACTAAAAAATAAAATCTCTGTACAAATTAAACAAATATTAAAAAATAATTTGTTTAATTAATCTATGGAATTCCGATGAAAAATAATGTAACATAAATGTTAAGAAAGCAAGGGGCTTACCCCTGCCGAGGGGATTTGCCCTCTGTCTTATAATAAAGGGAGGAATAACATAATGTCAAGTTTAAGTTTAAGAAATATCGTTAAAAAGTATCCTAACGGTTTCGTTGCTGTTCCCAGCTTCAACCTTGAAATCGCAGATAAGGAATTCATTATTTTCGTAGGTCCTTCAGGCTGCGGTAAGTCAACTACTCTTCGTATGATCGCAGGTCTTGAGGAAATCTCGGACGGCGAGCTTTATATTGGCGACAGACTTGTAAATAACGTAGGTCCCCGTGACAGAGATATCGCAATGGTATTCCAGAACTATGCTCTTTATCCGCATATGACTGTTTATGACAACATGGCTTTCGGTCTTAAATTAAGAAAGGTTCCCAAGCCGGAAATCGATAAGCAGGTTAAGGAAGCAGCTCAGATCCTTGAAATCGCTCATCTTCTTGACAGAAAGCCCGCAGCTCTTTCGGGTGGTCAGAGACAGAGAGTTGCCATGGGTCGTGCAATTGTCCGCAGACCTTCAGTATTCCTTTTAGACGAGCCTCTTTCAAACCTCGATGCAAAGCTTCGTGTACAGATGAGAACAGAGATCGCTAAGCTTCACCATAAGCTCGACACAACCTTCATCTACGTAACACACGACCAGACAGAGGCTATGACTCTTGGTACAAGAATCGTTGTTCTTAAGGACGGTCTTATTATGCAGTGCGATACACCTCAGATGCTCTATCATGAACCTCAGAATCTCTTCGTTGCAGGCTTCTTGGGAACACCTCAGATGAACTTCCTCGAAGCTAAGATCGTAAACGAAGGCGGCAAGGTATACGCAAAAATCGGCGGTCAGAACCTTCCTCTTCCCGAAAACAAGGCTAAGGCTGTTGTTGACGGCGGATATGTTGGCAAGAATGTTATCCTTGGTATCAGACCTGAGGACGTACATAACGAGGACGTATTCCTTAACACAACTCAGTCACCTATTATCGATGCTCACATCGACGTTACAGAGCTTCTTGGCGCAGATACAAACCTTTATCTCCTTGTTAACGGTCAGAAGGTTACCTGCCGTGTAAGCGCACGTAACAACTACAAGATCGGCGACGACGTTAAGATCGCATTCGATATCAACAAATTCCATATCTTCGATAAGGAATCAGAGCTTACAGTTACAAACTGATTATTTAAGCCGACATTCAGCCGCCCATTACGGGCGGCTGTTTTTTTTTGCGGCGTTTCGCCGCAAAAAAAACCTTTCCGCAGCTCCTGCGGAAAGGCCATTAAAATCAATTTTTCATATACTTCTTTAAACAGTCCGGCAGACCGTTTTTATTACTGACAGACACACTGTATGTATCTGTGGTTTCAGCTTCGTATCTGTATTCTTTATTTTCCGATGCATCGGCATAGGTGTAGACATCGAGATAAATATTGCTGTTATAGAGGGATCTTGACAGCAGAGACATCATATAGGGATAAATCTGCTCTATATCGTTTCTTGAGGTAAAGAGATTTTCCTCTGACGGCGATATATCAGAACCATACACACCTATCTGCTTTATATTTGCTATTATTTCCTCATCTGTATATTCCCTGAAGCCAAGCTCCTTAAGAAGCTCTATGGTGTTTCTGAATGAGGAATATATAAATACCGAGCCTGAATTATATATATCCCAGTTATAATTATTATCGCCAAACTTTTTGTTGTAATAGCGTATTCTCGCTATGGGCGAAACGTCTGTCAGTTGGTCGAGAGTTATGGTTTTATAGTCTGTTTTAAGCGCCTCTGTAAGCTTTTCAGCCATAGATGGATCTATGTCAGATGACTGTGAATTATGGAATGTAAATGAATTGTCTATATCTATATGTTTTATCTCATCGGGATCCATATTATATATATTCGTCCAGAAGCCCTCCTTATACTCCTGAGAATCCACAAGTCTTCTGAATATTTCCACGTTTTTGTCAAAGTCTACATAATAATTTCTGTAATAGGCTCTGCCGCTTGCAAGAGTACATTTTACAAGAACATACGTATATATGTCGTCTGTGTTTTCCGGCTCGGTAAAGAGGTGGTTATCGTATTCTTCGGCTGCCGCAGTGAGAAAATCTCTTATGAGGGCGGTGTCGGTTATGTTCATATTGTCCAATATGATTTTGTCGCCATCGCTGTTATACCCATACAATTTTTCGCCGTTATAGTCATTTGCCGCAGTCAGATATCTTTCGTATTCGTCGGAAGGCAAAGGTGTCCTGAAGTCCTCGTCTGAGCGGAAACGGCTTATGGATATTGCGGCGCTTGATATTCTGTTTTCGGAGGGAACATATGAATTATAGCTTTTAGCTCCCACAAATGTGACAAAAATCATAGCCGCACATATTGCCGCAGTAATGACTATACATTTTTTGTTTTTCAGCGCCGCCGTAAAGTCGAGCCGGAATATTACTTCAATTATGACAGAGGATATGACGGATATTACAAGCATACTTACTGTAAACACAACTTCTCCGTTTAAGTGTCCGAACATTTCACGGAATATAAAGCCGCCTGTAACTCCCAGCACAACGGAGAAAAATATTCTCAGGGGAGATATGAGCCTTTCAAATGCGAGAGCCGTTTCGGTTGCCTCCGACCTTCTTATTTTGCATACCCCGAAGCATATAACCGTAAATATTGCCGAAGCTGCAAGCATACACAAAAGACTTAAAGCCTTGTTTTCGGCGCAGGAAGCTACGAAGTAGGCTAAGTGGGAGGTTCTTACATATACGGCGTTGTCCAGAGTTGAGTAAAATGTAATGAAAAACGTTTCAAACCATCCATCAACAAGTAATATCACAAGGGGTATTATATAGGTAAATATACCTGCCAGTACTATATGGGTTATAACCGTTGCCGTGAGAAGTCCCGCAAGCATTGTTATGGAATATATAAGGCAGAAGCCCAGAAGAGCGTTTAAAAACGTCATAAATCCCACATATATGAGATGAGGAGTTAAAAGCCCCATATAAGCCGTTCCTATAAGCATAAGTATCGTGTTCGAAGAATAGACCGCTGCAAAGAAAATTATTCCGCAGAGATATTTTGCGCCGAAAACAGTTGTTTTCTTAAATGGCATAGAATGGTAGAAATCCACTGTTTTCCTTACATGGAGATAGTGGGCGAAAAGTATGGCAAACAGTCCGCCGAGAGTGATTACGGCGCACATATGCGTAAAGCTTGAAGT
Organism: uncultured Clostridia bacterium; assembly: GCA_947627855.1. Classification (GTDB taxonomy): domain Bacteria; phylum Bacillota; class Clostridia; order Lachnospirales; family CAG-274; genus JAJQCI01. Next base: position 41,673 of record CANQXR010000011.1, on the reverse strand, counting down.
GCCTATATATTGCCCTGCCACAATACTTGGGTTTGTTGAGTATTCGGGTTCTTTGGCATATCTGTCTATACACTCCGAAATTATCGCCATATAGGTAAGAAAGCGCAGAAAAAATATGTATAAAAAGGCAAGAATGCCAAAGCCCATATTCAGTTTAAGCTCTTTTTTCAGCAAGTTCAAAAATACTTTCATAATAAACCTCCTTTACAATATAAGCTTGTCTATGGAATAGCCGTTTGATTCCGCTTCGGTTATGAAGATTTCTTCAAGAGAAAGAGGAAGAACCTCATAGAACACAGGTGAAACGGAGGAGGCTATTTCTTCGACCTCAGACTGTGAGCCTTTTATAGTGAGCGTCACAAGAGTACCTCTTTTTTCACGCTTATATATTTTATAGCCGGAAAATACCGACAGTATGTCACAGCCCTCTTTCGGAACGATCTGTATTTTGCATATGCCAAGCTTGAGGTCGTTCAGGCTTGACGACAGAAGAACGCCGCCCTTGTGGAGATAGCCTATATTGTCGCAAATGTCCTCAAGCTCCCTTAAATTGTGGGACGCCATTATGGGAGTTAGCCCTCTTGTTTCCATTTCATCGGCAAAAAGGCTCTTTACCGCCTGACGCATTACGGGGTCAAGTCCGTCAAAGGTTTCGTCACAGTATATATATTTTACATTTGAACATATTGCCGCAATTACGGAAACCTGTTTTTTCATACCCTTTGAAAAGGTGGTTATCTTGCGCTTCGGCTCAAGGGAAAACCTGTTCAGAAGGCTTATATATCTTTCCATATCAAAGTTTTTATATATGGTTCTGTAATAGCTGCCTACGGAAACAGGCGTTGCATTTTTGAAAAAGTATGCCTCATCGGGTATCAGAAAGAATTTCGATTTCACTTCGGGCTTTTCAAAAATAGTTTCCCCATCTATTTGCGCTTCTCCCCTGTCCTGCTTATAAATTCCTGCGAGTATCCTTATAAGTGTGCTTTTGCCGGCTCCGTTTGTGCCTATAAGCCCGAACACCGTTGCGTCCTCTATATCGAGGGTGACGTCCGAGAGGGCTTTTACCTCGCCGAAGCTTTTTGAAATATTTCTCAGTTTAATCATTATAAACCTCCTTTACTGTTTCATTTATCAAGTTGATTATGTCCTGCGCCGAAAAACCCTGCGCCTTTCCGTCTGATATGATAGCCCCAAGGGCGTGTTTATATTCGGAACACTTAAGACGCATTATTTCTTCTTCGGCGGCGACAAAGCTGCCCTTGCCTTTTACGGAGTATATGTAGCCCTCGCCTTCAAGCTGCTGATAAGCCCTTGAAATAGTGTTTGGGTTTATGGAAAGCTCCACCGCCATATTCCTTACTGAGGGAAGCTTTTCTTCGGGGGCGATGACTCCCTTGCATATTAGCCGTTTTAGCTTTTCAGTAACCTGTTCAAAAATAGGACGCTTGTCCTTATAATCGAGAATTATCAAAATCTCACCTCCAACTGTACTGACTGCATTAACTGTATTAATTGTTTTAATACACTAATATTACCATATTCCGCCCCTGTTGTCAACAGGTTTTGTTATTTGAATAAAAAAATTTTCATACCGTAAAAAACAGTTGACAAGCAGAGGGGTATTTGTTACAATATACATCAGATATTTAAAAGCAATGACTGAGATTTGGCTTTACCTGTTGCTGCTTTTCAGAGAGCCGCTGTTTTTTCTTTACAGAAAATAGGTGAAAGGCGGCAGGCAGCCGGTAACGCTATCCCTCACAAGCTTCTTTTCAGAACGGCTTTCGCCTATTAAGAAAAGACGGTTATCCCCGTTATAGGAGATGGTTTGTTTGAACCAGCAGAGTTTCCCCTTTGGGGAATAAAATAGGGTGGTACCACGATTGATCTCGTCCCTGTCTTTCGTATAGATAGGTGCGGGTTTTTTATTATGGAGGAAATCACTGCTTGGCAGGTATTATTTCAGCGAAAGAGGTTTCAGATATGAAAAGATATGTACTTTCTATTCTTGTAGACAACCATGCCGGAGTTCTGAGCCGTGTAACGGGGCTGTTTTCAAGGCGTGGCTATAACATTGATTCTCTCAGTGTCGGCGAAACGGAAAATCCGGCTATATCGAGAATAACCGTTGTTGTTATATGTGACGAGAACTCTATCGACCAGATCATAAAGCAGGTTGAAAAGCTTATAGATGTAAGGCGCGTTGTGAATATGTCCGAAAGACGGGCGGTTTACAGAGAGCTTTCCCTTATAAAGGTAAAAAGCAGCGCCGAAACAAGAGGGGAAATAGTTTCCATTTCAGGCATTTACAGAGCAAACATAATAGATGTGGCGGCGGATTCTCTTACAGTGGAGCTGACGGGAAATCAGCAGAAGATAGACTCATTTATAATGCTTATGGAGGATTTCGGCATAATCGAAGTTGTCAGAACGGGACTTACTGCACTTTGTCGGGGCAGCAATCCCATTAAAAATTATAAACACAACCATTAATGCCCGAAAGGGTTAAATTTTAAGGAGGCTTTTTAAAATGGCAAAATTATTTCATCAGGAAGACTGCAATCTTGACCTTTTAAAGGGAAAGACTATCGCAATTATAGGCTATGGCAGTCAGGGTCACGCTCATGCGCTTAACGCAAAGGAGTCGGGCTGTGACGTTATAATAGGCTTATATGAGGGCAGCAAGTCTTGGAAGAGAGCAGAGGAGCAGGGCTTTAAGGTTTATACCTCGGCAGAGGCAGCAAAGAGAGCCGACATAATTATGATTCTTATAAACGATGAGCTTCAGGCTAAGTTATATAAGGAAGAGATCGCTCCGAATCTTGAAGAGGGCAATATGCTTATGTTTGCTCACGGCTTCAATATTCATTTCGGACAGATCGTTCCTCCGCCGTATGTTGACGTAACGATGATAGCTCCCAAGGCTCCGGGTCACACTGTAAGATCTGAATATCAGGCAGGCAAGGGTACTCCCTGTCTTGTGGCTGTTGAACAGGACGCAACAGGCAACGCTCTCGATCTGGCACTGGCTTATGGTCTTGCAATCGGCGGAGCAAGAGCCGGTATTCTTGAAACAACCTTCAGAACAGAAACAGAAACAGACCTCTTCGGCGAACAGGCTGTTCTTTGCGGCGGTATCTGCGCTCTTATGCAGGCAGGCTTTGAAACACTTGTTGAGGCAGGCTATGACGAAAGAAACGCTTATTTTGAATGTATACACGAAATGAAGCTCATAGTTGACCTTATCTATCAGAGTGGCTTTGCGGGAATGAGATATTCAATTTCAAATACTGCTGAATACGGCGACTATATCACAGGCCCCAAGATCATTACAGAAGAAACAAAAAAGACAATGAAGAAGATACTCAAGGACATTCAGGACGGCTCCTTTGCTAAGGAATTCCTTCTTGATATGTCAAGCGCAGGCGGACAGGCTCATTTCAAGGCTATGAGAAAGCTTGCGGCAGAGCATCCTTCGGAGATCGTAGGCAAAGAGGTAAGAAGCCTTTACAGCTGGAGCGATGAGGATAAGCTTATAAACAACTGATTTTATATATGACGGCAGAATGGCGGAGCGGGGCTTATCACCGCTCCCGCCGGATATGCCGTTTATTTGAAGCTGTGCCCCGAGTCTTTGGGAGGATTGGGGGCATTGCTTCAGACAAAGCTTGCGCAGAATTAAATATTAAATACGGAAGGAAGATTTAAGTGGAAAAAAAGATAATGATTTTTGATTCCACACTTCGGGACGGCGCTCAGTCAAACGGAATTTCATTCACTGTTGAGGATAAGCTCAAAATTGTAAAAAGCCTCGACCTTCTGGGCGTGTCCTATATAGAAGCCGGAAATCCCGGTTCAAACCCCAAGGACGCTGAATTTTTCGCAAGAATGAAGGATATAAGCCTTAAAAATTCCACTCTTGTGGCCTTTGGAAGCACAAGAAGATGTCGTACAAAAACAAGGGACGACGCAAATGTGCAGGCACTTCTTACAGCCGAAACACCTGCCGTGGCGATATTCGGCAAGGCTTGGGACTTTCATGTGACGGATATTATAAAAACAACTCTTGAAGAAAATCTCGCAATGATATACGATACAATACGCTTTTTCAAGGACAAGGGCAAGGAGGTCTTTTTTGACGCCGAGCATTTCTTTGACGGCTATAAAAACAACAGGGAATATGCCATTAAAGCCCTTGAAGCCGCAAGATCCGCAGGGGCTGACCATCTTTCACTCTGCGACACAAACGGCGGCTGTTTTCCCGATGAGATTTTCGACATAACAAAGGACGTTGTTGAAAGTTTCGGTATGTCTGTGGGTATTCACTGTCATAATGACTGCGGAGTTGCCGTGGCGGATTCCCTTTTCGCCGTAAAGGCAGGCGCAGACCATGTACAGGGCACATTTACAGGCTTTGGGGAAAGATGTGGAAACACCTGTCTTGTGAATGTGATAGGCGCTCTTCAGGTTAAGCTGGGCATTGAGTGCATACCGGAGGGAAATCTGTCTATGCTTACGAGAATGGCGGCGGAGGTTTCTGAAATTTCAAACTATAAGCTGTCGGTGAGAGAGCCTTTTGTGGGCAAATATGCCTTTGCGCACAAGGGCGGAATGCACATAGACGGAGTTTCAAAGGCTCCCAAAAGCTTTGAACATATCGACCCCGAAAGAGTGGGCAACAGGCGGCGCTTTCTCACAAGCGAGGTTGCCGGAAAATCTACCATAATTTCCATAATACAGAAAATCGCACCCTATGTTGAGAAAAATTCAAAGGAATGCGAAATGGTTATGGAAAAGCTTAAGGAAATGGAATATCTGGGCTATCAGTATGAGGGCGCAGACCAGGGCTTTGAGCTTCTTATAAGAAAAACCATAGGCAAATATAAGCCCTTCTTCGAGCTTGAAACATTCAAGATAGTAAGTCAGTATGAGCTTGACGAGGTGAAGTATGCCGAGGATTTTATGAGAGAAACGGCTACGGCTGTTATAAAGGTAAAGGTCAGGGGAAAGTCGGAAATTACAGCCGCAGAGGGCATGGGTCCCGTGGACGCACTTGACAAGGCTCTGAGGCGTGCCCTTGAGGTGTTCTATCCTCAGCTTTCCACTGTACGCCTGACGGACTATAAGGTAAGAGTTCTCGACTCAAGGTCGGCGGCGGCGTCAAAGGTAAGAGTGCTTATAGAGTCCGCCGATGAGGAGGACAGCTGGTCGACAGTGGGAGTTTCTCAGGACATAATCGAGGCAAGCCTTATAGCCCTTACGGATTCCATAGAATATAAGCTTATTAAGGAAATAGAAAAGCTTAAGCAATTTTATTAATTTTTTACAGGAGGTAACTAACCATGGGTATGACAATGACTCAAAAAATACTCGCTGCCGCAGCAGGACTGGACAGCGTACAGGCAGGACAGCTTATAGAAGCAAAGCTTGACCTTGTTCTGGGAAATGACGTAACAACACCTGTTGCAATTACCGAATTCAATAAAATAGGTATCGACAAGGTTTTTGACAAGGAAAAAATAGCTATCGTTCCCGACCATTTTACACCCAACAAGGACATCAAATCGGCGGAGCACTGCAAAATGGTCCGTGAATTTTCACATAAAATGGAGATAGTAAACTACTTCGAGGTAGGTCAGATGGGCATAGAGCATTGTCTGCTCCCCGAAAAAGGACTGGCTGTTCCCGGAGATGTTATAATAGGCGCAGACTCACACACCTGCACATACGGCGCTCTCGGCGCTTTCTCAACAGGCGTAGGCTCTACTGATATGGCAGTGGGTATGGCAAGCGGCTCTGCGTGGTTCAAGGTTCCCTCTGCAATAAAATTCGTGCTTAAAAACACGCCTGCAAAATGGGTGTCGGGCAAGGATATTATACTTCATATAATAGGTAAAATAGGCGTTGACGGCGCACTCTACAAGTCAATGGAATTTACAGGGGACGGGCTTAAATATCTCACCATGGACGACCGCTTTACCATTTCAAATATGGCTATCGAGGCAGGCGGCAAAAACGGCATATTCCCCGTTGACGAAAAGACCATAGAATATGTGAAGGAGCATTCCGTAAAGCCCTATAAGATTTTTGAGGCTGACGAGGACGCAGTTTATGACGAGGTTATTGAAATAGATCTTTCACAGCTTAAGCCCACAGTGTCCTATCCTCATCTTCCCGAAAACACAAAGACGATCGACGATGCGGAGGGGCTTAAGATAGATCAGGTCGTAATAGGCTCATGCACAAACGGACGTTTTTCAGACCTTAAAATTGCGGCTGAAATACTTAAGGGCAAGAAGATCGACCCGTCAATAAGATGTATAATCCTTCCGGGAACACAGGCTATATATCTGCAGTGCATAAAGGAAGGGCTTGCGGAAATATTTGTTGAAGCAGGCTGCGCTTTTTCAACACCAACCTGCGGACCGTGCCTTGGCGGACATATGGGTATACTTGCAAAGGGCGAGAGGGCTCTTTCAACCACAAACAGAAACTTCATAGGCAGAATGGGCGATCCCCAGTCTGAGGTATATTTATGCTCACCGGCAGTTGCTGCGGCTTCTGCTGTTTACGGCAAAATAACAAATCCTGAAAAGGCTTGACAAGAAAGGCGGTTAAATAAAAATGAAAGCGTGCGGAAAAGTTTTTAAATACGGCGACAACATAGACACTGACGTTATAATTCCTGCAAGATATCTCAATTCTTCAGACCCCAAGGAGCTTGCAAAGCACTGTATGGAGGACGCTATACATTCAAGCGTCAATTTTGTTGAAAACGTGAAGGACGGCGACATAATTGTTGCACAGAAGAATTTCGGCTGTGGCTCTTCAAGAGAACACGCCCCCATAGCAATCAAGGCTTCGGGTATTTCCTGTGTTATAGCAAAGACCTTTGCCAGAATTTTCTACAGAAACGCCATAAATATAGGACTTCCTATTCTGGAATGCGATGAGGCTGCGGACGATATTGAAATGGGCGACAAGGTTGAGGTAGACTTCGGCACAGGCGTTATTACAAACATTACAAAGAACAGATCATATAAGGCTCAGCCCTTCCCCGAATTTATGCAGGAGCTTATGGCAGCAGGCGGTCTTATAGAGCAGACAAAGGTAAAACTGGGAGTAAATAAATAATTACTTTATCTGAATTTTAATTTATAATAGGAGACAGAAAAAATGAATTTCAAAATTGCAGTTGTGGCAGGGGACGGAATCGGTCCCGAAGTTATGGAAGAAAATATAAAGGTTCTTAATGCAGTAGGTAAAAAATTCGGTCATTCTTTTGAATATACCTATGTTCTGGGCGGCGGCTGTGCCATAGATAAATTCGGCGAACCGCTTCCGCAGGAAACTATTGACGTATGCAAGGCAAGCGACTCAGTTCTTCTGGGCGCCGTAGGCGGCTGGCAGTGGGATACGCTCCCCGGAAATCTCCGCCCCGAAAGAGCGCTGTTGGGTCTGAGAGGCGCGCTTGGCTTATATGCAAACCTTCGTCCCGCAACTCTCCATAAGGCTCTTGCAGACGCTTGTCCGTTAAAGCCTGAACTGGTGGCAGACGGCGTTGACATTATGGTTGTGAGAGAGCTTACAGGCGGTATGTATTTCGGCGAAAAGGGCAGAAAGCAGACAGATATGGGCGAGGCTGCCTATGACGTTGAGATATATTCCGAAAAGGAAGTTGAAAGAATAGCCAGAAGAGGTTTTGAGATAGCTATGCAGAGAGGCAAGCATCTTACAAATGTGGACAAGCAGAACGTGCTTGAGTCCTCAAGGCTCTGGAGATCCGTTGTGAATAAGGTCGCAGAGGACTATCCTGAGGTTACACTTGACCATCTGTATGTTGACAACGCATCTATGCAGCTTATTATGCGCCCGTCAACCTTTGACGTTATGGTGACTTCAAATATATTCGGCGACATTCTTTCAGACGAAGCAAGTCAGATGACAGGCTCGATAGGTATGCTCCCATCGGCATCTCTTGGCGACGGAAGTCTTGGTATGTATGAGCCTGTACACGGCTCAGCCCCCGACATTGCGGGAAAGGACATTGCAAATCCCATAGCAACTATACTTTCGGGCGCAATGATGCTTAAATACAGCTTCAAGCTTGATAAAGAGGCAAAGGCGATAGAGGACGCAGTAACAAAGGTTCTTGACCTCGGTTACAGGACGCCCGACATCTACTCAGAGGGCATGAAGAAGGTCGGCACAAAGGAAATGGGCAGACTTATTGTTGAAAATCTTTGATATATGACAACAAACAGATGCGCGGCAAAATATCCCATAGTTCTTGTACACGGCTTTGGCGCAAGGGACGACTTTAAAGGCTATTTCTCACAGGGTGGCTTTGAAAAGGTGAATATAATCGCCCATTCAAAGGGAGGACCTGACGCAGGATATATGATTTCAAGCCTTGGTATGGCGGAAAATGTGGCGTCACTTGTTACATTTGCAACACCCCACAGAGGCTCCCGTACTATGGATATTGTATTCGGGGTCGTTCCCGATTTTATGATGAGGGCAGGCTCAAGGGCTGCTGACGCATTTTACCGCTTGAAGGGTGACAAAAGCCCCCTTACAGACATTTCACCGGCAGTGCGCTATATTGCCGTAAGACTTTGCGAGGGAGTATGCGATGGCTTGACAACTCCAGGCTCCGCCAAGTGGGGGAATTTCAGAGGTATTTTCGGCACAGATGAAAAAGCGGGAATTTCTCACAATCACGCCGCAGGTCTTCACAGATTCGGCTCCGGTAAGACCGATATTGCGGAAATTTATCTGTCCGTTGCCGAAGGGCTTAAAAAATGGGGTTATAATTGCAAAAAGGATGGATTTTTATGAGGAAATTTTTAATCAGGGCGGCAGCGCTTATGTTGGTTATGTCTGTGGCAGCGCCTGTTGAAGCATTGTCACAGCCGGGCTCTTCGCCCAATTATGACAGTATAAGCTCACAGGCAGTCATAGGCGAGATGGAAGAGCTTCAGGATCTGGGCATTCTCCACACAGCCAACGCAATGGCGTTTCAGATGGGAATGATTTCGGACGAAATATGTTACAGCCTTAACGGCGTTCTGGAAAATCTACACGGCTGCAGCTTTCTCGATACGGACGAAATAGCCGGACTTAAGGAAAAGGCTCTTGCAGGCGGCTATGATGAAAACGCAGAAAACGACAAAACATGGTATGTAAATTATATGGAGGCTTTGGGGATCTATAAGCAGAAAGCTCCCGAATATAACTATTTTGAAAAGGTGACAAGAGAAAACACGGCAGGTATGCTCTATCGTTTTCTTGACGTTTCAACCTCTGTTGTAAAGGATCTGAGGGCTGATAACAAAGACGGCGTAAATCCTGTTTTCCTGCCTCATATTTTTAAGGACAGCAAGGACATTTCAAGGGAAAACAGAGAAGCTGTGAATGTGCTTTATCATCTTGGTATTCTGTCTGGAGACAGTGAAAGCTTTCGCCCCGATGATGAGATGACACGGGAGGAGTTTTACAGGGCTGTTTTAAGGCTTTATTATGTATGTAAAGCTCCCGGAAAGGTTACAAGACCTGAGCCTGAGCTTTATCCTTCAGCCGATAATATGCTGTATGGCGACCATAACGGCAGGTATCGGCTTGACGCCCCTTATATGTGGGTCAGCAAGGACTATACCTACGAGCCGATATATTATGACGGAGCAGGAAATTCCTACACCGCAGCCGAAAAAGGCTATGTATATCCCGTAGGAAATGACTATATGCAGGTTGTTACCTCTGTGGGAGCAGGTGTTGGCAGGAGTATATTCATAGGTAAGGATAAACAGCAGATAGGTCCCGATTTTAGTCAGATAGACGGTTTTACCGACGACAAGGCATACGGCTTTTCGGCAAACTATGCACCAATGGCGGTTGATTTAAAGACGGGAGAGGTAACGGACGAATATGACGGAGATCCTTTTGCTAATTTCAGAAACGAAGGCTTTGTTATAAACGGCTGGTACTTATATGACAACGGCGGCGGAAGCTATGAAATAAGAAATGTAAGCGGCGAAAAGTCGAAGTCTGTTCAGATAGACACAGGCAGATATGAAGTAACGGGAACATCGGGCACCAATATGATTCTTAATGACAGCCTTGAAAAGGGTTATGTGCTTTTAAGGGTTTACAGTAATGAATATATAAGAGGCTATTCATATATGAAGTTTACCGACAAGGGTGATATTATAGCGAAGGACAGCAAGGAAAATTATTTCCTGCTTGACAAAAACGGAGAGGTTCTTATAGATGCGGCGGCTCTCGGCTTTGATTATATAAGCGCAGAAGAGGGCGGAGAGTATATACACGCCTGCGACATAAACAAGACCAACTGGAGCTACTGCGCACCCTTTAAAATCCTTGACAGAAACGGCAAAGAGATAATCGATCTGGGAACGGGACACGATATTGATGTTTATGACGGTATAGGCTATGTGGCAAAATCCCCGAATGAGATTGACGTATTTGACACCGAAGGAGTTCTGGGCAGGATTGTTACAGACGTAAAAATGGTTTCAACAGACCCCTATAAATATATTAACGGGCTTGTGAATGTCCGTCTGGAAAACGGCGAATACAGATATTATACAATATACGGAGAAGAAGCGGTCAGATCCGCTTGGACAACAAAGGAGGAGGACGAATATGATAAGTGACAGAGTGAAAAAGGGACCCGATAAAACTCCCCATCGTTCGCTTTTTAAGGCTATGGGATATACAGATGAAGATCTTGCAAGACCTCTTATAGGCGTTGTGAATGCCAAAAGCGAAATTATACCGGGACATATGCACCTTGACAAAATAGCTGCCGCAGTAAAGGCGGGAGTGCTTGCCGCAGGAGGAACGCCCATAGAGGTACCTGCCATAGGCGTGTGTGACGGTATTGCAATGGGGCATATAGGTATGCACTATTCTCTGCCTTCAAGAGAGCTTATTGCCGATTCAACAGAATCCCTTGCAATGGCTCACGGCTTTGACGGACTTGTGCTTATACCCAATTGTGATAAGATAGTTCCGGGAATGCTTATGGCTGCCGCAAGACTTAATATTCCGGCAATAGTTGTAAGCGGCGGACCTATGCTTGCAGGACATATGGACTGCGGCGAGGGTATGAGAAAATTAAGCCTTTCCGCCACATTTGAGGCAGTAGGCGCATATGAGGCAGGGCTTATAAATGATGAGCAGCTTAAGGAATATGAAAACAAATCCTGTCCGGGCTGCGGCTCATGCTCAGGTATGTATACTGCAAATTCAATGAACTGTCTTTCCGAGGTAATAGGAATGGCTCTTCCGGGAAACGGAACTATTCCTGCCGTATCAGGCGACAGAATTATTCTTGCAAAGCACGCCGGCATGCAGATTATGAAGCTTGTGGAAAAGGACATAAAGCCAAAGGATATTATGAATGAAAAGGCATTCAGAAACGCTCTTACAATGGATATGGCGCTGGGCTGCTCCACAAATTCAATGCTCCATCTTCCCGCAATAGCTCACGAGGCAGGTGTGGAGCTGAATCTTGACATAGCAAACGAGATTTCCGCAAAGACCCCCAATCTTTGCCATCTTGCCCCCGCGGGACCGAATTATATAGAAGAGCTTAACGAAGCAGGAGGAATACCTGCCGTAATGAAGGAAATAAGCAAGCTCGGACTCCTCTCTCTCGACAATCTTACCTGTACACTCAAAACAGTGGGAGAGAATATAGAAAACGCTGTGAATAAAAACACGAGCCTTATACGTCCTGTGGAAAATCCGTATTCAAAAACAGGCGGTATAGCTGTTTTAAAGGGCAATATAGCAAAGAACGGCTGTGTTGTGAAAAGGTCGGCAGTTGCTCCGGAAATGCTTAAGCACAGCGGTCCGGCAAGAGTTTTCAACTCTGAAGAGGAGGCTATTGCGGCAATATTCGGCGGCAAAATCGTTTCGGGAGATATTGTTGTCATACTCTACGAGGGACCAAAGGGAGGTCCGGGTATGAGGGAAATGCTTTCACCCACATCGGCTCTTGCAGGCATGAAGCTTGACAAGGAGGTTGCCCTTATTACTGACGGTCGTTTTTCGGGAGCGTCAAGAGGGGCCTCAATAGGTCATATATCACCCGAAGCCATGGCAGGAGGAGCCATAGGCTTAGTAAAAGAGGGCGACATAATCGATATTGACATAAACGAAGGAAGCATAAATGTAAGACTTTCAGACGAAGAGCTGGAGGAAAGAAGAAAGAATCATAAGATGCCTGAGCCGAAAATCAAAACAGGCTGGCTTGCAAGATATGCAAGACTTGTTTCATCGGCTGACAGGGGAGCTGTACTCGATTGATAGAAAGGAAAGAGAAGTATGCTGTTAACAGGTTCCGAAATACTTATAGAATGTTTAAAGGAGCAGGGGGTTGATGTTGTTTTTGGCTATCCGGGAGGAGCTATTCTGAATGTTTACGATGCTCTTTACAAGCACAGCAGTGAGATAAAGCACTACCTTACCTCTCACGAGCAGGGAGCATCTCATGCTGCTGACGGATATGCGCGTTCGACAGGTAAGGTCGGAGTGTGTCTGGCAACGTCCGGTCCCGGCGCAACAAATCTTGTAACAGGCATAGCAACGGCAAATCTGGACTCCATTCCGCTTGTTGCCATAACCTGCAATGTGGGGCTTCCACTGTTGGGCAAGGACAGCTTTCAGGAGGTTGATATTACAGGCATAACGATGCCTATTACAAAGCATAACTACATTGTAAAGGACGTAAATGACCTTGCGGACACCATAAGGTCGGCTTTTCGTATTGCCGCATCGGGCAGAAAGGGCGCCGTTCTTGTGGACATTACAAAGGACGTAACGGCGAATAAGGCGGAATATACCTATAAAGCCCCCGAACCTATATTGCCCAAAACGGATTCCATAGAGGAAAGCGATATCGAGAGCGCAGCTGAAATAATAAACAACGCCAAAAAGCCTTTGCTTTGCGTAGGCGGCGGGGCTGTTGCTTCGGGAGCAAGAGATGAAATACTTTCATTTCTCAAGAGAACGGATATGCCTGTCTGCTCCACCTCCATGGGGCTTGGAGTAATACCCAGCGATTTGTCGGGATATATGGGTATGATAGGTATGCACGGCACAGTAGGCGCAAATGTAGCGGCAAACGAATGTGATGTGTTTATTTCTGCCGGCACGAGATTTTCGGACAGAATTGCAACTGACGTATCTAAGTTTGTGCCGGGCGCAAAGGTTCTGCATTTTGACATAGATCCTGCGGAAATTAACAAAAACGTAATGACGGACGCAAGTGTTGTCGGAGATTTGAGAGAGATTTTCAAGCATATTAAAAACAAGGTCGGTACTGTTAAGTTTACGCCTTGGAAGGAAGAGTGCATAAATATATGCAAAGAAAATCCCCTCAAATATTTTGACGGCAATGAGCTTCACCCTCAGTTTATAATAGAAAAAATAAATGAAGTAACAAAGGGAGAGGCTATTATTGCCACTGAGGTAGGACAGCATCAGATGTGGGCGTGTCAGTTCCTTACACAGAAATATCCTCGTCACCTGATAACTTCGGGAGGACTTGGTACAATGGGCTATGGACTTGGTGCCGCAATAGGCGCAAAGGCCGGCAACCCTGACAAGACAGTTATAAATATAGCCGGTGATGGTTGTTTCTATATGAACTGCAACGAGCTTGCAACCTCTGTTTTTTCCGATTTGCCTGTTATAGAGGTACTTATAAATAATGAGGTTCTGGGTATGGTAAGACAGTGGCAGACACTTTTTTACGGCAAACGCTATTCGCAGACGACCCTCAGAAAGGGAACGGATTTCTGCAAGCTTGCAGAGGCTTTCGGCGCTCTTGCATTTGAGGTAAGAAAGCCTGAAGAATTTGAACCGGCTCTCAGAAAAGCTATGGAATCGGGAAAAACCTGTCTTATAAACTGTATAATTGACAATGATGAAATGGTTTTGCCTATGATTCCTGCGGGAAAGGGCTGCGACAGTCTTATAACCTTTGATGATATGTATTAATAAAAAGGTCTGCTGTGATGTACGGCAGACCTTTTTATATGGGCTGCTCGGGGGGTGGGATTTAAGAGTATACGCCTTTGGCGTGTACTCTTAAATCCCACCCCCCGACCCGTGGGGCAAGCCGCCGAGTGGGAGCAGCAAAGCTGCTCCCACTCGGCGGCTTGCCCCACGGAATGACGTTAGTCGGTATGTTGGATTTTGTATTGTGGAAATATCATTAACAATTGACTTTGATAATTAAAAAGTGCTTTATAACATATAAAAAAGTAAAAAATCTGCTATAATGTACGGTAAGCTTTTTATTATATGGGGCTGCCCGGGGCATTCAGAGTATACGCCCTTGGCGTATACTCTGAATGCCCCGACCCGTAGGACAAACCGTCAAGTGGGACAGCAGGGCTGTCCCACTTGACGGTTTGCCCTACGGAACAATGTCAGTTGGCATGGCGGAGTTTGATTTCAGGTAAATATCATAAGCAACGAAGCAACGGATTTTGACGGCTTGAATGTTTTTAAAAATATAAAAAGAAAGGTCTGTTATAATGTATAGCAAATTTTTTATTATGTATGGCTGCTCGGGGGCTTTCGGAGTATACGCCTTTGGCGTATACTCCGAAAGCCCCCGACCCGCAGGGCAAGCCACCGAGTGGGGGCAGCAGAGCTGCCCCCACTCGGTGGCTTGCCCTGCGGAATGACGTTAGTCAGTAAGTTGAATTTTGCTCAGAAGAAAAAGATTATCAACAACAGATTTTGAAACCTCAAAAGTGATTTATAATATATAAAAAAGATAGCTTATAGATTAAGTTGGTTTTTTGTTATATAGGGCTGCTCAGGGGCGTTCAGAGTATACGCCCTTGGCGTATACTCTGAACGCCCCGACCCGTAGCGCAGGCAGTCAAGTGGGGGCAGCAAAGCTGCCCCCACTTGACTGCCTGCGCTGCGGAATGACGCTAGTCGGTATGCCGGTTATTTTTTCTGTCCGAAAGCAACATTTTGGGATCAGCATCTATAAGCAGATAATCTTCTCCCAAAACTTTGACATCGCACCAGCTTATGCGATATTCTCTTGTGCTGAAAATACACGAGAGCTTAGTAGGGGCGGGCACTATGAAATATTTTACCTGACCGTTTTTTTCATCAAGCACAACATCGCTGACAAAGCCCAGTCTTGCTCCGTCCCTTATGTTTATAACCTCCTTACGCTTTATGTTATACATTCTTTCCATGATATCACCCATGAAAATTATATTCTTTTAGGGCGCAGAATATGAATGCTAAACCGGAGGACATATCAGAGAAAGCTTTGTCTTTTCAGAAAATCTATGAGAAGAGTTGTCCATTGACAGGTGCCGGGTATATTTTCGGCAAGGTCGGAGCCGTGTCTGCCGTATGGGAATATATGAAGCTCACAAGGCACATTTTTATCCTTAAGTGCTTTAGCCATCTCTATACTGTTTATGTATGACACGCTTTTATCCTCGAATGTATGCCATATGAAAACAGGCGGCATATCCTCCCGAACGGAATTTTCGAGGGAAAGAGTTTCCGCAAGCTCTGTATGCTCACCGAGCATTATCCTTGATCCTGTATGACCATAGTCCTTTGAAAGGGTTATGACAGGATAACACAGCACAGTGATATCAGGTCTTGCTGACATTCTGTCCGCATCGTCTATGGGATTTTTTTCAAAGCTGTCGAAAAACTCGCTGCACATTCCCGCAAGATGACCGCCTGCCGAAAAGCCCATTACTCCCACTCTTGACGGATCGATGTTATATTTTGATGCATTGAATCTTACAAGTCGAACTGCTCTTTTTATATCATAAAGGGGTGACGGAAAGGTAAAGTCATATTCAAGCACAAAACAGCTTATGTCCCGGCTGTTGAGTTTTTCGGCGACATTTGCTCCTTCATGGTTTGAGAGGTGGTTATAGCCGCCTCCGGGGCAGATTATAAAACACGGGTGGATTTTTCCATCATTTATAATAAATTCGTTCAGCTTCATAATTTCTCCTTAAGTCAGAATTTCACAGCCGTCCTCGGTAACAACGACCGTATGCTCCCATTGAGCCGACAGCTTTTTATCGTCTGTAACAAAGGTCCAGTTGTCGGAAAGGGTATGTCCTCTCCATGTTCCCTGATTTATCATAGGCTCCACAGTGAAAACCATTCCCGGAACCATTATCATTGTTGGATATTTGGTACGGTAATGGCACACAAGGGGATCCTCGTGGAATTTAAGCCCTACGCCATGACCGCACAAATCACGGACTACGCCGTAGCCGTATTTATCAGCTATATCGTGAATTACATTTCCTATTTCACCTACGGGGTGATATGGCTTTACGGCTTTTATGCCCTCGTACATACATTCTTTCGTAACATCTATAAGCTGCCTTGCTTCGTCGGAAATTTCGCCGATAGTATACATTCTGCTTGAATCGGAATAATAGCCGCCAAGTATGGTTGTTATGTCTATGTTGACGATATCCCCATTTTTCAGTTTTTGTTTTCCGGGTATTCCATGACAAATTACATCGTTTACAGAAGTGCAGCAGCTTTTTGGAAACCCATTATAATTTAAGGGCGCAGGAATGCCGCCGTGGTCGATCGTGTATTTGTGAACGAAGTCGTTTATTTCATTTGTTGTGATGCCTTCTTTCACAATATCCTCCAGTTGATCAAGTATTGCAACGGTTATTTTGGCGCTTTCTTTTATTCCGTTAATTTGTTCCGCATTTAATATGAGGCGGCGTGGGGGGATGGGATAGCCTGCTCTTTTAAGCGGCATAAGTATTTTCTCATCGGATCTTTCGTGGCACAGCTTATATTTTTTCCCGCTGCCACACCAACATTTGTCATTTCTTGATAG
Organism: uncultured Clostridia bacterium; assembly: GCA_947627855.1. Lineage (GTDB taxonomy): Bacteria > Bacillota > Clostridia > Lachnospirales > CAG-274 > JAJQCI01. The sequence continues at coordinate 24,767 of CANQXR010000011.1, read as the reverse complement.
TCTGTACATTTCTGTCCTCCATTTCACGGCGGAAATATTCCACCTGTTGTTTATATTCATCGCAGTTCAGGGCATCTGTTCCCGATTCGGAAAGGCAGTATACGCCCTTTCTTACACGCGTAAACCAACCATAAAAATTATTGTATAAAATATTGCTTACATTTTTATCAAAGCCAAGATTTCTCAGCGCTGCCGGACTTGCCTCCTCCAACGCTTCGAGATAGCAAAGCAGCTTTATTGAGCGTTCCTTATATGCCGTCATCAGTTTTGTTTTGTTTACGCCGCCTATGTTGTCAAAGCTTCTGCCCTCAAATTCCTTTTTTACATTTGCGGCTCTGCGTCCCTTTCCGGCTGAAAAGCCTTTGGGATTAACAGCAACCTCGGCAATGGATGTTTCCCCGGAAACAAAAATAAGTCCGCAGTCTATTGCCTTTATAAGCTTTTTTATGCTCCGCAGATCCTTTTTGGGGGTTACGGTTGCGCCGTATACTATGGGGCTTACTGCTTTTCTGTCAAGAAGCTGATAAACGAGTTTTAAACTGAAATTTTTTTTCAGCTCACATACAATAAGCTCTTCGCCCTTGACGGCAACAATATCACAGTTTTTGACTTCTCCCTTTACCGTATATCCATTGCTTTCAAAAAGCTTTTTTACGGGTTCATACAAATCCTTTTCATATTCTATCATTTCATAAAGCCTTCTATTTCATCTGCTGTTTTGATTATATCACTTGATAAATTTATACAGCCATTCTTTTTTACCACAACATCGTCCTCTATGCGTATGCCGACAGCCTTTTCGGCTATGTACAGACCCGGCTCCACAGTCAGAACCATACCTTCTTTAAGAAGCCCTTCGTTGTGACGTCCTACGTCATGGGTTTCAAGCCCAAGAAGATGGCTGACACCATGCCAGTAATAATTTGCCACTTCCTCGTCAAGCTTTATAAGCTTTATTGCCTTAAGCTCTTTCGCATAGTATTTTTTCAGATTTTCGTTAAGACTTCGGAATGGTATGCCTGCCCTGATGTTTTCCTGCGTAATAAGATTGCCTTCAAGAACTATATTGTATATGTCCCTCTGATAAGGCGTAAAACGACCGCCGGCAGGAAATGTCCTTGTAATATCGGCGCTGTAAAAATTGTGGGTCGCGCCGACATCGCACAATATTAAGGAATCGGGACCTATTTTGGTGTTGTTGTCCGAGTAGTGCAGAACACAGCCGTTTATGCCCGAAGCTACAATGGACGCAAATGCCTTGTCGAAAACCCCCGCTCTTTTCAGCTCATAGTCAAAATATGCCTCAACCTCATATTCATACATTCCCTCGTGACAGTTCTTCATCATAGCGTAAATACCCTTTTGGGTAATCTCAATGGCTTTTCTGATGTTTTGTATTTCAGATTCCGTTTTGACAGACCTTATGTCTGCGAGGTAATTGTAAATATCCGCTATACGGATATAGGGATAGCTTCTTTTCAGCTCTGCGGCGAAATCAAGGGCATCGGTGGTTTCGTAAAAGCTTCTTTTTTCCATATCCGCATAAACCTTTGTGATTCGGTTTCTGAATATGATGTCGCCTGTGATATCTCTGAAAGCATTCATAAACGCAAAGTCATTGATACCGCTTTTTTCCCTTGCCTCGGTGTTTTTAAGAACTTCACCCGTCCATTTTTCCTCTTCCTCGTCCGGCATATTCAGAAAAAGGACTTCTCCGTCTTTTGTACTTCCCTTGTAAATCACAAGAGCTATTCCCGGCTCACTTAAGCCTGTCAGATAATAGAAATTTCTGTTTGGCGTAAAGGGATAATTTTCATCGCCTATTTTTTTTGGCGGTCTGCCCGAAAAGAAAACAGCCATTTCCCCTGAATTCAATAAATCATATATTTTCTTTCTGTTTGCTGTAAAAAATTCCTTCAAAATAGTTTCCTCCTATACTTCTATATATTATATATCCAATCAAGCCCTTATTTCAAGTAGTATAATCAAAAAACATAGTAGGTTGTCGGTTACGGCTATACGGCGCAGCGGAGTAAGGTTTTTTAAAAGTCGGGACTTTAAAGGGCAGTCCTGCTATAAAAACGGAATAAGTTATTATAGAGGTGATATTATGGAGATCATAAAGGACGGAAATACGATATTGAAGCTGAATCAGGAAAGAGCGGTGAAAACACAGGCGGAGATCGATGCTATTCTGGATGATATAGTTATAGGTGCGCGCAATGCAATTATAAGGGCAAGGCTAGAACGGGAGGAGGATATGTCCTGCGGTATTCGGAAAGAATGTGATAAGGCGTGAAAAGGAGCCTCTGACAGTTAGCTGCGGCGGATTAAGGGAAAAGCGTATAGATTTGAAGTGATTTTGCAGGTGTGGAAAAAAGAGGGTTGACAAGTGGGTGTAAAAGGGATATACTTTGAATGTCAAACTATTTGAAAATCAAAGTATTTGATTGGTGCGGGAGGTGATAATTTGATAAGTTCGCTTATAGATGTTAATAAATTGTTTTTCGGACTGTATAACGATATACAGAGGGCTGAGGACGAGGCTCAGAAAAACGGCGTTTTTGCGGATCTGTCACTGGCGGAGGTACATACGATCGAGGCTATCGGTATGTACAGCCCCGTTTCTATGTCGGAAACTGCGAAAAAGCTTGACATTACAATGGGTACACTTACTGTTTCGGTGAAACATCTGGTGTCAAAGGGCTATGTTATCAGAGAAAGGTCTGAAAAGGACAGGCGTCATGTGCTTATTTCTCTCACGAATAAGGGCAGGATCATGTACAGGATACATCAGAAGTTCCATCTCGAGATGATAAAGGCTGCCATTGTAGGGCTTAGCGAATATGAGGCAGAGGTCGCAAGAAATGTGCTTATACGCATAAACGGTTTTATAAACGAAAGATACAGAAATAAGGTTCAAGGAGATATATTATGATAAAAACTAAATTAGTGGGATTTGAAAGAGAGCTGCCGCCCCTTTCGGTTACAAACGATGACCTTGCGAAGCTTGTGGATACTTCAGATGAATGGATATCCTCAAGAACGGGCATAAAATCTCGCCATATCTCCACAAACCAAAACACCTCCGATCTCTGTATAAGCGCCGCAAAAAAGCTTATTGAAGGCGCCGGCTGGGCTGCCGAATCGGTAGATATGATAATTGTGGGCACGGTGACGCCCGATTATTCCACTCCGAGTACGGCGTGTATGGTTCAGGAGGCTCTTGGCTGTGTGAACGCCGTATGCTTTGATATTTCCGCCGCCTGTTCCGGCTTTATTTATTCTCTTTCGGTTGTTGACAAGTTTATAAAATGCGGAAGTGTCAGAAGGGCTGTTGTTCTGGGGGCGGAAACCCTTTCAAAAATAACGGACTGGACTGACAGATCCACCTGTGTGCTTTTTGCCGACGGGGCCGGAGGAGTGCTTGCCGAGGCGTCCGATGAGGGCGGAGGTATATTATACGAGGACATACACTCTGACGGAAGCAAGGGGAGCGCTCTCGTTGCTGGCTTCAGACAAAACGAAAATCCCTATTTCAGGGGCGGATACGGCAGGGGCAGGTTTATTGAAATGAACGGTCGGGATATTTTCACCTTTGCTACGAGAAAGGTTCCCGAAAGCATTAAGATGACCCTTGAAAAAACCGGTGTCGGAGCAGAGGAGATAAAGTATTTTGTACTTCATCAGGCAAACGTAAGAATAAACGAGATAATCGCTAAAAGGCTCAGGGTTCCTGAGGAGAGGTTCTATTCCAATATAGAGAATACGGGCAATACCTCCGGAGGTTCCATACCTATCGTTCTTGCGGAGATGAATGAAAAGGGACTTCTGAAAAAAGGGGATAAAATAATTTTGTCGGGCTTCGGCGGAGGTCTTACGTGGGGAACCATGTTAGTTGAGCTGTAGGAGGCAAAGGATATGGTTTTTGAAAGAATACGCAGCATAATTTCCAAATATCTGGAAATAGACCCGGATGAAATAACTTTGGAAACGCGCATAAATGAAGATCTTAAGGCAGATTCTCTTGATCTTTTCAAAATCGTAAACGAAATAGAGGACGAATTCGGGATCAAAATAGAATATGCCGAAATCATAGAAACAGTTGATGATGCAGTAAAATTCGTACAGGAGCAGTTGAAGGAGGCGCAGGACTGAAAGCGCCTGCCTTATAAAGGGGATAATATGAAATCAAAAATTTGTGATATTTTAGGAATAAAATACCCTGTATTTCAGGGGGCAATGGCTTGGATAGCCGATGCATCTCTTGCCAGTGCCGTATCAAACGCAGGCGGACTTGGCATAATCGCCGCAGGAAATGCCCCGGCCGACCATGTAAGAGCCGAGATAAGAAAGGCAAAGGAGCTTACCGACAAGCCGTTCGGAGTAAACATAATGCTTCTTTCGCCCTTCGTTGACGAGGTTGTGGACATGGTATGCGAGGAGGGCGTTAAGGTGGTTACCACAGGCGCAGGCAATCCCGGCAAGTATATGGCTAAGTTTGCCGAAAACGGCGTAAACATAATACCCGTTGTGGCAAGTGTCGCCCTTGCAAAGAGAATGGAGAAAATGGGCGTAAATGCCGTTATCGCAGAGGGAATGGAGTCCGGCGGACATATAGGAAAGCTGACTACAATGGCTCTGGTTCCACAGGTGGTGGACGCAGTTTCGATTCCGGTTATAGCCGCAGGGGGAATTGCCGACAGCCGTGGAGTTGACGCCGCTTTTATGCTTGGCGCTCAGGGCGTTCAGGTGGGAACAAGATTTCTTGTGGCTTACGAATGCACTGTACACCAGAATTACAAAAACAAGATACTTAAGGCTAAGGATATCGACACGGTTATTACCGGAAACATAACGGGACACCCCATAAGAGTTCTTAAAAACAAGCTCACAAAGGCATATCTTGCCATTGAAAAGGAAGAAGCGAGCAAGGACGAGCCGGATCTTGAAAGACTTGAAGCTTTGGGAACGGGCGCACTCCGCAAGGCTGTTGTTGACGGAGATATTGACAATGGTTCTGTCATGAGCGGACAGATCGCGGGACTTGTGAAGAAGGAGGAAAGCTGTGAGGACATACTTAAAGACCTTACGGCAGACCTTGACAGGATATTTACTTTATTTTAAATCGGGAGAATAATTATATGAAAACAGCATTTATATTCAGCGGACAGGGCGCACAGTACAGCGGCATGGGAAAGGAGCTTTACGACAATTACGCCGTATGCAGAGATACCTTCCATGAGGCTGACGAGGCTCTTGGCATTAAAATATCTGAAATATGCTTCGGAAATGACGACAGGCTCAACGAAACGGAGTATACACAGCCTGCAATACTCACAATGAGCATCGCCGTGGAAAGACTTGTAAAGGAACAGGGAATAAAAGCCGACTTTGCCGCAGGACTGAGTTTGGGAGAATATTCCGCCCTTGTTTCGGCAGGTGTGCTTGATTTTTCCGAGGCTGTAAGGCTTGTGAGAAAAAGAGGTCGTTTTATGACCGAAGCCGTTCCTTTGGGAGTGGGCGCTATGAGCGCTGTAATAAATCTTGATGGCGAAAAAATACAGGAGGTTCTTGACGGGGTAGACCCGGAGAGAGTATTTATTGCCAATTACAACTGCCCCGGTCAGATAGCCATTGCAGGCTATGCCCAAGAGGTCGCAAAGGCTGAGCCTCTTCTCACAGAGGCAGGAGCAAGAAAGGTTGTAAGACTTAATGTTTCGGGACCTTTCCATACGCCGCTTCTGAAGCCTGCCTCAGACAGACTGAAGGAGGAGCTTAAGGGCGTTAAAATAGGCAGCTTCGCCGTTCCCGTTGTGTCAAACCTCACGGGAAAGACCTATGCTTCGGAAGAGGACGTTATACCTACACTTACGGCGCAGGTTATGAGTCCCGTCAGATGGGAGCAGAGTGTAAGGGAGCTTATGGCTATGGGCGCCGATACATTTCTGGAAATGGGACCCGGCAAAACCCTCACGGGCTTTGTGAAGAAGGTTTCAAGACAGACGGGCGCATATAATATAGAAGATTTGAGAACATTCGAGAAAGCTTTGGGAGGACTTAAATAATGGATCTTAAAGGAAAAACAGCCGTTATTACAGGCTCGTCAAGAGGAATAGGCTTTGCAATTGCAGAGGCTTTTGCAAAAAAAGGCGCAAATATAGTTATAAATGACATCGTTGTGCCTGATGAAACGGTGGAAAGCATAAAGGCATACGGCGTTGACTGTATAGGCGTTGTGGCTGACATAAGCGATTTTGAACAGGCAAAGAGCCTTATTGACGCCGCCAAGGATAAATTCGGTTCTGTGGACGTGCTTGTAAACAATGCAGGCATAACAAGGGACGGACTTCTGCTCCGTATGAAGGAAAAGGACTTTGACGATGTTATAAGAATAAACCTCAAGGGAACCTTCAACACCATAAGACACGCAAGCAAAATAATGCTCAGACAGAGAAGCGGCGCCATAATAAACCTCAGTTCTGTTGTGGGACTTTCGGGAAATGTGGGTCAGCTCAATTATTCGGCAAGCAAGGCCGGCGTTCTGGGAATAACAAAGACTGCCGCAAAGGAGCTTGGCGCAAGAGGAATAACCTGCAACGCCATCGCCCCCGGCTTTATAAAAACGGCTATGACAGAGGTGTTGTCTGATGAGGTCAAGAAGGAAATGCTCTCGGCAATACCTCTCGGCAGACAGGGACTTCCGGAGGACGTGGCAAAGGTTGCGGTATTTTTTGCCGAAAACGACTATATCACAGGTCAGGTCGTAAATTGCGACGGCGGAATGGTAATGCAGTAAGGAGGAAGCTATGACAAAAAGAGTAGTTATTACAGGAATGGGAGCCGTTACACCCATAGGCGGCAATATCCCCGAATATTGGGAGGGACTTAAAAACGGAAAAAACGGCATCTCTCTTATAGACAAATTTGACGCTTCGGACAGCAAGGCAAAGGTTGCGGGACAGATAAGGGACTTTGACCCCGGTGAGGTCATAGACAAGAAATCCGCAAAAAGACTTGACATATACTGCCAGTATGCAATGGTGGCTGCCGATGAATGTATGAAGGATTCGGGAATAGATACTTCCAAGGAAAATATGGAGCGCTTCGGCGTTATCGTAGGCTCCGGCATAGGCGGAATAGCCACTATTGAGGAACAGGTAATAAAGATGTATCAGGGTGGTGCAAAAAAGGTCAGCCCCTTCTTTATACCTATGTCAATAACCAATATGGCTGCCGGCAATATAGCCATACAGGTGGGCGCAAAGGGTATCTGCACCTGTATAGTTACGGCGTGCGCAACCTCAACACACTGTATCGGTGAGGCCTTCAGAAATATAAAGCACGGCTATTCCGATATGATATTGGCAGGAGGAGCCGAAGCACCTATCACGAAAATAGGCGTTGCGGGCTTTGTTTCCGCAAGAGCGCTTACAAACTCGGAGGATCCGGACAGGGCTTCAACACCCTTTGACAAAAACCGCTCCGGCTTTGTTATGGGCGAGGGCGCAGGAATTCTGCTTCTTGAAGAGCTTGAACACGCAAAGGCAAGAGGAGCAAAGATATATGCCGAGGTAGTAGGCTATGGCGCAACGGACGACGCTTATCACATTACCGCTCCGAGAGAGGACGGCGAGGGCGCAAGGCGTGCAATGAAGGAGGCCTGCGAAGAAGCCGGCACAGATTTTGTGGACTATATAAACGCCCACGGAACCTCCACCCACCTTAACGACCTTACGGAAACAAGGGCAATAAAGGAGCTTTTCAAAGATAAGGCATATGACATTTCAATAAGTTCCACAAAGTCTATGACGGGACATCTTCTTGGAGCAACGGGAGCCGTTGAAGCAATAGCGACTGCCCTTGCAATAAAGAATGAATTCATTCCGCCCACAATAGGCTATGAAACACCCGATGAGGAGCTTGACCTTGACTATACGCCCAATAAGGGAAAGGCAAGACGTATAGAATACGCTCTTTCCAACACCCTCGGCTTTGGCGGACACAACAGCGTTGTCTGCCTGAAGAGATGGGAGGAATAATATATGATGGATATTAAGGAAATTATGGCTACACTTCCCCACAGATATCCTTTTCTTCTTGTGGACAGGGTTATTGAGATAGAGGAGGGCAAAAGGATAGTTGCCATAAAGAATGTAACAATGGACGAGCTTTTCTTTCAGGGACATTTTCCCGGAGAGCCTGTTATGCCCGGAGTTCTTATAATGGAGGCTCTTGCGCAGGCAGGGGCAATAGCCATTCTTTCGATGGAGGAATATAAGGGAAAAATACCTCTTTTCGGTGCTATCGACAAGTGCAAGTTCAGAGGAAAGGTTGTCCCCGGAGACCAGCTCAGACTTGAAATGGAGATCATAAAGCTTAAGAAGGTTGCGGGAATAGGCAAGGCAACCGCTTATGTTGACGGAAAGAAGGTAGCTGAAGGCGAGCTTACATTTGTTATCGCCTGAGCCAACAGCAAAGGGGGTATTATTATGAAAAGAAAGGCTTTGTTTGCCGCTGTTCTTTCGGTTTCGCTTTTGTGCGGCAGCGTAAGCGCCGAGGCGGGAGGCAAGGCGGTTGTTCCGGCTCCGACGAAAACCGTTGAGGCAAAGACGGAGGAAACGACCGCTGAAGCTGTGCTAAGCTATGAGGATAGATATAAGGCGGAGGGCAAGGCAGTAAGCGTTGTGGATATAGACCTTAAAAAGGAGTACAGGGAAAGGCTTAAGGCGGCAAAGGGGCGCAGATATATAATTGCCGACGGCAATAATGACGCAATACCTGAGCTTTATATTTTCAAAACCGACGTCAACGGACACGCCGCCCTTCAGGAAAGCGACTGGGACGAAAACGGCGAGTTCAGGGGAAATCTTATAAATATGGTTTATTACGGATATAAAACCGTTGACAGCAAAAAGCCTGAGCTTCTGGAAAGACCCGTGGGTCGGGAGGTTACCTTACACAAAGAGGAAAATAAAAACGAGGCGGCGGAGTCAAAAATATATAACTATATTCTTGACAACAAAAATCATTTTGCCATAGAGTGTACGGGATTAAGCACTTTGGAGCAGATGAAGAATGTCAACAATCCCTATGAGCCGGATTCTATGAGCTTATCCTCAGGAAAACTGATCATGGAGGGACCAAGAAATTATGTTTCGCCGTCAAGGACAGACTATTATGCCGTATATAACCACTATGATGCCCTTATACTTGATTATGACTTTTTGGGTCTTTTCACACCGGGAAGGAATACAATGACTGACTTTTTCAACGGAAAAAGATTGTCGGGGCTCAGAAAAAATCCTGTAAAGCTTTATTATAAGAATGAAGCGACTGTGATGGACAAGCTTAAAACCAATCCCTTGTTTTCCGAATCAACAGATAATTTAAGGACGTTTGAAAACTATGATTTCAAAACCTACTATACAAGCGTTAAGGGAGAGGGCGGCGTATACACCGCAAAAAAATAAAATGCAAAGGAGATTGTCAAATTGGCTCTTTTTAATAAATCAAAATATCTTCCTTTGGGACTTAACATATTCAGAAAAAAGGACGATATAGTAATCAATAAGGCCGTTGAATCTCACGAAACCGAAGCCGATGAGGAGGCAAAGACCGAAGAGGCGGTTGTGAGTGTTAAGTGCAGGGGCTGCGGCAAGGAAATAACAAAGACAGAAGCCGGAAGATATAAGATTTGCCCCAGATGTGGAAAATATTTCAGACTTGGCGCAAGAGAAAGAATATATATAACAGCCGACAGGGGCAGCTTTACGGAGTTTGACGCAGGTATGAGCGCAGCAAATCCCTTGGGCTTTCCCGATTATGAAGAAAAAATTGCCGATATGCAGAAGAAAACAGGCATAAAGGACGCTGTTGTAACGGGAAAATGCACAATAGGCGGACAGGAATGCGTTATAGGGGCGATGGATTCATCATTCATAATGGCGTCCATGGGTTCCGTTGTGGGCGAAAAGCTTGCCAGAGCTTTTGAGTATGCCATAGCCCATAAGCTGCCGGTGGTTATATTTGCGGCTTCGGGCGGCGCAAGAATGCAGGAGGGCATTATTTCCCTTATGCAGATGTCGAAAACCTCCGCTGCCGCCGCAAAGCACTCTGACGCAGGGGGACTTTATATTTCCGTTCTCACAGACCCCACCACAGGGGGAGTTACGGCATCTTTTGCAATGCTTGGGGATATAATCATTGCAGAGCCAAAGGCGCTTGTGGGCTTTGCCGGCAGACGTGTCATAGAGGGAACCATAAAGCAGAAGCTGCCCGATGATTTCCAGACGGCCGAATTCCAGCTGGAGCATGGCTTTGTGGATATTATAGTAAAAAGAGAGGATATGAAGGATAAGCTTGCCGAGCTTATAAGGCTGCACTATGGGAAAGGCGGTGGAGAGCAGTGAAGGCATATGACAACGTAAAAATAGCAAGACAGCTTGCAAGACCGACTGCCCTTGACTTCATAAATCACTGCTTCGAGGGCTTTACGGAGCTTCACGGCGACAGGCTTTTTGCCGATGATAATGCCGTTGTGGGCGGACTTGCATGGTTTGAGGGCATTCCCGTAACCGTAATAGGCATTCAGAAGGGCAAGGATACGGCGGAGAACATAAAGAGGAATTTCGGCTGCGCTCACCCGGAGGGCTATCGCAAGGCTTTAAGGCTTATGAAGCAGGCGGAGAAATTCAGACGCCCCGTCATCTGTTTTGTGAATACATCAGGGGCTTACTGCGGAGTAGGTGCCGAAGAAAGAGGACAGGGAGAGGCTATCGCAAAAAATCTCTTTGAGCTTTCAAGACTTAAAACGCCTATAATTTCAATTATAATAGGCGAGGGTGGAAGCGGAGGAGCCTTGGCGCTCGCTACTGCCGACAGAGTATGGATGCTTGAGAATTCCGTATATGCCGTATTATCTCCCGAGGGCTTTGCCTCCATATTGTGGAAGGACAGCTCACGGGCCGAGGAGGCTGCGGATATTATGAAAATAACCGCAAAGGACCTCTATGAGCTTGGAGTTATAGAAAAGGTTATAGACGAGGTTCCCGGGGGAGCGCATATTGACTTTGAATTCACCGCAAACCTTGTGAAGCATAATCTCGAAACGGAAATTCCGGCGCTTATGGCGCTTTCTCCCGAAGAGCTTGTTGAGCAGAGATATAAGAGATTCAGAGGATTCGGGGAATATAATGAATAAAATATTGAAGAGGGGCATTGTCGCTGCGGCTGTGCTTGCGGCCGGGGCGTGCTGTATATGGACGGTGTGTTCCGACATATCGGAAGAAAGGGCTGTCGGACTTATGCACAGCGTAATGGGTTCGGAGGAGGTTTCGGAGGAAACAGAGGATATAAGGGCTTATCTTCTTTCCGAAGCAAGACCTGCCCCTACACAGATATATTTTCTCGACAAACCTCTGGGAGTGGACACTTATTTTTATGACGGCAGACTGTATGTTCCTTTTGAGGAAACCTACAACGGTATAGCTGCCATTGCAGACGAAAATGCCGAGAAGTTCGGTATGATATATGACAATTTCATATTTTCGGGCTATGGCGATGATGAAATAAACCCTTATTTCAAGGAGATAGACGGAAGATGTTTTATTTCCTTCTATAAAATAGTCAAGGGAATGGGGCTTACCTGTCGCTTTGAGTCTGACAGTGACAAGGCGTTTATATATTACAGAAAAACAGATGAGTCAGATATTCCCGAAATCGCTGTGAGGGAAAATCCCAAGACTGCTGTGCTGCGCCTTGAGGACATAACGCCGGACGCCTTCTGTGAAAATCCGAGATATACGGACGAGGGACTTGAAAAGCTGAGAGTTGTGGGGGATTATCTGAACAGCCGCTCTCAGAGGTTCTATATAGCGTGGATAATGAGATATATAAATCCCTCCGAAGGGATAGACGTGGACTTCACAAGGCAGACCACCACCTATACGGCAAGCTTTTTATATACCCTTGACTATCTTCTGGACAGGGGCGGCAAAATTGTCATTCACGGCTATACCCATCAGTTCGGCGAATATTATTCCGCTGACGGCTATGAATTCGGCTATTTTTCTTCCCTTGACCGGGAGGAGAGGGCGAGAAGGCTTGTTATTGCGAGGAATACGGCGGAGCTTCTGGGCTATGACGGTTCTGCGTTTGAATTCCCACATTACGGAGCGACAAAAGACGACCTTGCCATGGCGGAAACGGTGTATGACGTTATTTTTCAGGCGGAGGGCGGAATATTCAAGGCAGATGATATTGCTGTGAAAAAAAGCGTTTCCGGCAGAGCTGTGACCTATGTGCCGCTGCCGGCATATTATCTCAACAATATATATGAGCTTGAGGATATGCTTGACAGAATTCAGCGCTGTGAGGACAGGGGCTGTCTGCTTGGGCTTTTCTTCCATCCGAGTATAGATTTTGACTATATCAGTGTTGAAACTACGCCGTGGGGCGTGCGCAACTGGCACTATACGCCCTATGGGGCGCTGCCTGTCATTACGGACAAGGTTCTTAAAGACGGCTATGGCTTTGATTATTTTGACGAAGAATAAAGGGCAGTCGCTGCCCGTGAAAATCAGTATAAAACGAGGTTGATTAAAATGGCTTTACTTTATAAAAGCACAAGGGGCGATAAAAACTATATTACGGCTTCTCAGGCTGTTTTAAAGGGAATTGCCGATGACGGAGGACTTTATGTGCCATGCAGCATACCGAAAATCGGCTTTGGGCTTGAGGACACATTGAATATGAGCTATAAGGAGCTTGCATATGAGGTTCTCAGACTTATACTTGACGACTATACGGAGGAGGAGCTGAAGAGCTGCATCAACGGGGCTTATGATGAAAAATTCGACACGCCCGCAATCGCTCCCCTCAGACTTACAAAGGACTGCGGCGTTCTGGAGCTTTTCCACGGAAAAACTATTGCATTCAAGGATATGGCTCTTTCCATACTTCCATATCTCCTTAAAACCGCCGCAAAGAAAAACGGTGAGGACAGGACTATTGTTATACTCACCGCCACAAGCGGAGATACGGGAAAGGCAGCCTTGGAGGGATTTGCCGATGTGGAGGGAACAGGCATTATAGTTTTCTTCCCCCAGGACGGCGTTTCGGACGTGCAGAAAATGCAGATGATAACACAGGAAGGCAAAAATACCTGTGTGGCAGGAATAAAGGGCAACTTTGACGATGCGCAGACGGCAGTTAAAAAGGCTTTCACAAACAAGGCGCTCAAAGAGGAGCTTGCAGAGAGGGGCTATGTTTTTTCCTCCGCCAACTCAATAAATATAGGCAGACTTGCGCCGCAGATAGTTTATTACTTCTACGCATATGCCCAGATGGTAAAGGCAGGACGCCTTGAATGCGGTGATAATATGGATTTTGTCGTTCCCACAGGGAATTTCGGAAATATCCTTGCCGGCTATTATGCAAGGGAAATGGGACTTCCCGTAAACAGGCTTATATGCGCATCGAACGAAAACAAGGTTCTTTTTGACTTTTTTGAAACGGGAAAGTATGATATAAACAGAGAATTCATACTTACCTCTTCGCCGTCTATGGATATACTTATTTCATCAAACCTTGAAAGACTTCTCTATCATTTAAGCGGAAGCACAGAGGTCGTAAAGGGACTTATGGAAAACCTGTCCAAGGACGGAAGTTATGATTTTTCCGCTGACGGAAGCTGTTTTATCGGGGAATATTCCTCTGAGGAGGAGGCTTTCGGGGCAATAAAGTATTTATTTGAAAATGAGGGCTATGTGATAGACACCCATACGGCGGTGGCCTATTCGGCTTATCTTAAATATATCAGACAGGGCAGGGGAGGAGTTCCGGCAGTTGTTGTATCAACGGCAAGCCCCTACAAATTCGCAAAAGACGTACTTGGGGCAATAGACGGCAAATATAAAGGAACAGACCCCTTTGAAGCCGTAAGGATATTGTCCGAGGTAAGCGGAACGGAAATCCCTGCGCCCATAAAGGACATAGACAAGCGCCCCGTACTCCACAATTTCTGTATAGAACGGGACAGCATAGAGGAATTTATAAAGGACAGATTAAACTGACGCAAAAAGGCAGACGGAATTTTCCGCCTGCTTTTTTATTTGAGATGTTTATAGTGATTTGAACAGAAGATTTTGATACCTCTGAGTTGGGGCGTCAGCGCTGCAAATATCTGCGCCGTATAGTAAGCGTCATAAACCGCATTATGATAGTTGTTCTCCGTCTGTATGCCGAGGGTTTCAACGGCGTTTTTAAGACTTATCTGCTGACCGTTTTCCCTGCGGAGCATAGAGCTTACATAGGACTGGAGATTCATATATTTGATTATGAGAGGCTCGTCCACAAGCCTGTAATAGCTCAGATTTTCATATAGTACGGGTATATCCGTTTCGCCCCATACCACAAACAGGTTTTCGCTGTCAGAGAGAAATTCCTTGAATTTCAGATAGTTTATTTTAAAGCCGTTTGCATTTCTGAAGTCCTCGGTTTTCATTTTGATCACATCGGCTATAAAGGGATTGAGTCTGGGATAAATGGTAGGCTTGACATATGCGTTGAAGGTGTCGGTAATATTAAACTGCCGGTCAAGCTTTACAGCGCCTATCTGTATGATCTCGTGGTGACAGGCTTCGTTGCTTTCGGCTGATTTTCCTGTTGCAAAATCAAAGGCGCCGTTAAATTCAAGGTCAAGACAAATATAATTCATTTCGGTTACCTTTCTTCCTTTCGGGCATATTATATAAAACGATGGGGAAATTTTTTGTTTTTTTTGGCTGATTTTCAGGCTTTGGCGGCAAGCATTACAAAGTCTTGCCCAAGAGCCTTATGACATAAGAAATCTTAATAAATTAAGACTTGCATTATTTTATATTTATAGTACAATAAAATAGATTGGATTTCAACATATTTTGAGTAAATTTTTATTTTTGGAGGTAATTCAATGGATACTCTCAGTAAAATCAGCACTCTTAAAGAATTAAAGAATTCTGAAGAAAGTGCAGCCCGCATCCGTTTGGAAAAGTTTTTCGATGAGAACAGCTTTGTGGAGCTTGAAGGTTTTATGAAGGAAGCAAATGTAGTTACGGGATATGGAGCCGTAAACGGCAAGCTTTGCTTTGCATATGCACAGGAGGGTCCTGTGAATAAAAAGCACGCAAAGAAAATAGCCGATGTATATGAGAAGGCTATAAATATGGGCGCTCCCATTGTGGGCATTCTGGATTCCACAGGTGTGGAGCTTAAGGACGGACAGGAGGCGCTGGAGGCATATGGTATTCTGTTTCAGAATATATCCTGCGCAAGCGGTCTGATTCCTCAGATATCCGTTGTATTGGGCGACTGCCTTGGTATGGCGACATATATACCCCTTCTTGCCGATTTCAGAATTATGAAAGAGCAGGACGCAAATATGTTTCTTTCAAGCCCTGCCGTTATAAAGGGAGCCGACGAAGTCAAGCTTAATTATAAGGACTATGGCTCCGGTGAAACCCATGCAACAAAAACGGGACTTGTTCACAGAGCATATAAGACGGAAGAGGACTGTCTTAAGGGAGCCTGCAGACTTATTGACCTCCTTCCGCTTAACAATATGGACGTGGCTGTGGAGCTTGGAGAGGACGACCTCAACAGAGAGGACGAAGCCCTGAATTCAATAGTCGCTGATGATTCTTCACCGATAGATATGCGCTATATTATAAGCAGCATTTCAGACGATTTCAATTACTTTGAGATTCAGCCGAGATTCGGCGAAGAGATGATATGCTGTTTCAGCAAAATAAACGGCGGAACAGTAGGCATTATAGCCAACAACGGTCCTCTCGGACTTAAGGGAACACAGAAGGCGGGCAAGTTTGTCAAGATTTGCGATGCTTTCAATATACCCATAGTTACGCTTACGGATATTGCCGAATATGAAAGAATTACGGCAGGTCAGCAGAATATTCTTATGAGCTTTTCGTCACATCTTCTTATGGGACTTACAGAGGCCTCCGTTCCGAAGGTAAATGTTATTGTAAGGAGAGGCATAGGCAGTGGATTCCTGCTTATGAACTCAAAATATATAGGGGCTGACATCGTGCTTGCATGGCCGACGGCTGAGATTTCTCTTCTGAGCAGAAAGGGTCATGTGGACATTATGCAGCAGTATACGGACGAAAGCTATGACGAGGCTTCATCACCGTACAGCTCCGCTGAAAGAGGATATATAGACGATATTATTATTCCGGCGGCCACAAGAAAACATCTTATAGCAGCTTTGGAAATGCTCTACACCAAGAGAGTACAGGCTGTTCCGAAGAAGCATAACAGTGTATAAAGGCAGGCGGTGATAATATGAAATTGTGTTTATTGGCTCTTGATGCGACGAATTTCGGAGTAGGCGACGGAGTAGTCGTTGCGGTTACGGGTATACTTACCGTTATATTTATACTTGCGGTTATAGCTGTTATTATTTCTGTAATTGCAAACATAATCTATCAGATAGAGCACAGGGGTGAAAAGAAAATACTCCGCAAAACGGTAAGAACCGAAACTGCGCCTGTGGCTGAAAAACCGGCAGAGGTCAGGAAGGACGCTGAGGAGGAGACTGCTCCGGCAAGGGACGACTCCGAGCTTATAGCCGTTATTACTGCGGCGATTGCGGCAAGTCTTGACACTTCCTCGGACAAACTTATTGTAAGAAGCTTCAAAAAGTCAGCAAACTGGCATAAGGAAGCTATAAACGAACAAAGAAAGCATACCATAGTGATTTAATATTAGGAGGATAATTATAATGTTGAAAAATTTCAGAGTAACAGTAAACGGCACATCTTATGACGTTGTTGTAGAGGAGCTTGACAGTCCCGCAGCAGCTCCGGCAGCTCCTGTGGCACCTGCGGCACCGACACCTGCTCCGGCAGCACCCGCACCGGCTCCGGCTCCTGCTCCTGCGGCAAAGCCCTCAGGCAGCGGAACACCCGTAAAGGCTCCCATGCCCGGCACAATACTTGATATAAAGGTAAATGTGGGAGATGCGGTAGAAAAGAATTCAGTGGTCGTTATTCTTGAGGCCATGAAGATGGAAAACGAAATAGTAACACCCGTAGGCGGAAAGGTGACCTCCGTTGTCGTTTCAAAGGGTCAGTCGGTAAATTCGGACGATGTACTTATAACCGTTGAATAACTTTATCGGAGGTAATAATATGTCATCATTTATGCAAAGTCTGTACGAAATTTTTTCGGGACTTATTGCGGATTCGGGCTTTATGCTGTTTTTTGAAAGCGGCGGATATAAATATTTCATAATGATAGCTGTTGCTATTTTCTTTATGTATCTCGCCATTGCAAAAAAATATGAGCCTCTTCTGCTTCTTCCCATTGCCTTCGGTATGCTTCTTGCAAATCTGCCCGGCGCAGGGCTTATGGAGCCGCCGAAGGACGGTGTAGTGGGCGGACTTATATGGTATATCTATCAGGGCGATGCTCTGGGCATTTTCCCGCCCCTTATTTTTCTTGGGGTAGGCGTAATGACAGACTTCGGTCCTCTTATTGCAAATCCCAAGAGCCTGCTTCTCGGCGCATCGGCTCAGCTTGGTATATTTGTAGCCTTTCTCGGCGCTCTCCTTCTGGGAATGAGTCCTTATGAGGCAGCTTCAATAGGTATTATAGGCGGAGCGGACGGTCCTACGGCGATTTATACCACAACAAAGCTTGCCCCCGATATTCTCAGTACGGTAGCGGTTGCTGCGTATTCATATATGGCGCTTATTCCCATAATTCAGCCGCCTATTATGAAGCTTCTCACAACAAAGAAGGAAAGGGCAATCAAGATGGAGCAGTTAAGACCTGTTTCAAAGACGGAAAAGATTATTTTCCCCGTTCTTGTTTCCATACTTGTTATACTTATACTTCCCTCTACGGCTTCTCTTATAGGTATGCTTATGCTGGGAAATCTTCTCAAGGTGTGCGGAGTGACGGAAAAAATAGCTCATCACGCGTCGGAAGCTCTTATGTATATTCTGAGCCTTTGCATAGGTATATCGGTAGGCGCAACCACAAACGCCGAAACATTCCTTACCGTAGATACGCTTAAGGTTCTTGCACTGGGTCTTTTTGCCTTTATGGTTTCTACCGCAGGCGGAGTTCTTCTCGGCAAGCTTATGTGTAAGCTGTCGGGAGGAAAGATAAACCCCCTCATAGGCGCGGCAGGCGTTTCGGCAGTGCCTATGGCAGCAAGAGTTGCGCAGAATGTAGGTAAGGAAGAAAATCCCAATAACTATCTTTTAATGCACGCTATGGGGCCGAATGTTGCCGGCGTTATAGGTTCGGCTGTTGCCGCAGGTATTTTCATAGCTCTTTTTGATTGACGGAGGTTGAATATATATGAGTAAAAAGGTTAAAATCTGTGATTGTACGCTTCGTGACGGTCAGCAGTCACTTATAGCTACAAGACTTTCAATAAAAGACATTCTTCCCATTGTGGATAAGATGGATAAGGTCGGTTTCGGCGCTATGGAGGTCTGGGGAGGAGCAACATTTGACTCCTGTCTTAGATTTCTTCATGAGGACCCATGGGAAAGACTTCGCCTTATACGCAAGGCAGCCCCGAACACAAAGCTCCAGATGCTTTTAAGGGGACAGAATATATTGGGATATCGTCATTATGCAGACGATGTTGTTGAAATGTTTGTAAGAAAGAGTATTGAAAACGGCATTGACATTATAAGGATTTTCGACGCTCTCAACGACCCGAGAAACCTTGAAACGGCTGTAAAATACTGCAAAAAGGAAGGCGGTCATGCTCAGCTTGCCATTTCGTTTACGCTCAGCGACTTCCATACGGAGGAATATTTTGTAAAGCTTGCAAAGCAGTACAGAGATATAGGCGCAGATTCCATATGTATAAAGGATATGGCAGGTCTGCTTCTTCCGCAGTCGGCTTATGACCTCGTAAAGGCTATCAAGTCGGAGGTAAAGCTTCCTCTTGAGGTTCACAGCCACTATACAAGCGGCGTTGCTTCAATGACATATATGAAGGCTGTTGAAGCAGGAGCGGATATAATAGATACGGATATGAGTCCCTTTGCAATGGGTACGTCACAGCCGGCAACAGAGGTTATGAATGCGGCGTTCAAGGGCACGAAATATGAAATCGGTCTTGACGAGGTTCTTCTTAAGGAAATCGCAGACTACTTCCTGCCTATACGTGAGAAAGCTCTTAAGAGCGGTCTGTTAAGTACGAAGGTTTTGTCTGTGGATATAGCGACACTTCTTTATCAGGTTCCCGGCGGAATGCTTTCAAACCTTGTTTCTCAGCTTAAAAATGCAAACGCCGAGGACAAGTACAGAGAGGTTCTTGAAGAGATCCCCCGTGTAAGAGCGGATCTGGGATATCCTCCTCTCGTTACCCCATCAAGTCAGATCGTGGGCACACAGGCTGTTCTCAATGTGCTTATGGGTGAAAGATATAAGATGACTCCAAAGGAAACAAAGGATCTTGTAAAGGGTATGTACGGCAGAACGCCTGTACCTATTTCAAAGGAAATAAGAAAGAAAATAATAGGCGATGAAAAGGTTGTTGAATGCCGTCCGGCAGATCTTCTTGAGCCTGAGCTTCCCGCTGCTGAGGAGGCTGTAAAGGCATATAAGGAGCAGCCGGAGGACGTGCTTAGCTATGTTCTTTTCCCACAGGTTGCGGAGGAATATTTCAAGTTCCGTCAGGCTCAGAAGTACGGAATTGACGCAAACCTTGCCGATGTCGATAAGGGAGTATATCCTATTTAAATAAAAAGGGATCTGCCACATTAAGGCAGATCCTTTTTTATTGCAGCCAGTTCTTTGGCGGCTTTGCCGGTGATATGCTCTATATTCAGCTCTATTATGCAGAGGGCGGAAAAAAGCCTGTTTATTTCGTCCATTGCGTCATCAATATGACCGGGATTGTATTTTTCGCCAAGCATCAGGGCTATCCTTATTTTTTCTTCCTTGTTCTCTATTATTTTAGCCTTGCCGAATACTATAACACTTCTGAAAAGTGTGGTGTATTTTTCGGGTATAACCTCGTCCTTGTCCACCACGCAGAATGAAGCCTTTTCATTCCTTTTTATTCCGTCGATTTTATGACCTGTGAGGGCGCAGTGAAAATAAAGCCTGCCGTTTTCATACACATAGCTAAGGGGCACAGCATAGGGATAGTCGTCATCTCCCGATACGGCAAGCACGCCGGAGGAGCATTTTTTCAGTATTTCAATGCTTTCCTGTTCCGTCAGAAGCTGAGCCGCTCTTCTCATTTTTCTGAACATATATAACCTCCGAAAATAAAAAGGTCAATCAAGACCCCGTAAGGAATGATTGACCTTATATTATTATGTTTTATACTATACCCTGAGCCATCATAGCCTCTGCAACCTTAAGGAAGCCTGCAATGTTTGCGCCGGCTACGAAGTTGCCTTCTACGCCGTATTCCTTTGCTGCGGATGCCATATTGTTGTATATGGAAACCATAATGCCGTGAAGCTTTGCGTCTACTTCGTCAAATGTCCAGCTGAGTCTTGCGCTGTTCTGTGACATTTCAAGAGCCGATGTAGCAACTCCGCCTGCATTTGCAGCTTTTGCGGGTGCAAAGAGAACGCCATTCTTAAGGAATACATCAATAGCTTCAAGAGTTGAAGGCATATTAGCGCCTTCGCCCACTGCCTTACAGCCGTTTGCAACGAGAGTCTTTGCATCAGCCTCGTTAAGCTCGTTCTGAGTTGCGCAGGGAAGAGCTATATCGCAGGGGATATTCCATACGCCCTTGCCGTCATGATATTCTGCTGAAGGCTTATGGTTCTTATATTCTGAAAGTCTGCCTCTCTTATTGAACTTAAGGTCTTCAACATAAGGAATGTCAACGCCGTCCTTATCATAGATATAGCCTGTTGAGTCTGAGAAGGAAACAACCTTTGCGCCAAGCTGAGTTGCCTTATAAGCTGCGTAAACAGCTACGTTTCCTGCGCCGGAAATAACAACTGTCTTGCCCTCGAAGCTGTCGCCTGCTGCTTTGAGCATTTCTTCTACAAGATATACAAGACCATAGCCGGTAGCCTCTGTTCTTACAAGAGATCCGCCGAATGTAAGACCCTTGCCTGTGAGAACGCCTTCATAAAGACCTGTTATTCTCTTGTACTGACCGTACATATAAGCAACCTCACGTCCGCCTACGCCTATGTCGCCTGCGGGAACGTCAGTATCTGCGCCGATATGTCTGTAAAGCTCTGTCATAAAGCTCTGGCAGAAACGCATAACCTCATTGTCTGATTTGCCCTTGGGGTCGAAATCTGCGCCGCCCTTGCCGCCGCCTATGGGCAGAGTGGTGAGTGAGTTTTTGAAAATCTGTTCAAAACCAAGGAACTTGATTATGGAAAGATTTACCGAAGGATGGAAACGAAGTCCTCCCTTATAGGGACCTATTGCAGAGTTGAACTGTACTCTGAAGCCTCTGTTTACCTGTACGTTTCCCTTGTCATCGATCCACGGAACACGGAACATTATCTGTCTTTCAGGCTCTACAAGTCTTTCAAGAAGAGCAGCCTTTTCATAAGCCGGATTTGCGGCAACACATGGTTCGATTGTTGTAAGAACTTCGGTAGCAGCCTGTATAAATTCAGACTGACCCTGGTTTTTGGCGATTAAGCCGTTCAATACATTTTGTACATATGACATAGTTAATTCCTCCAAAATATTTTGTCTTTCTCCTGAATATTTTAAACATATGCTGAGGTGAAAAAACAAAAAAACGTATGCAGCATACGAAACTAAACAGGTTCCCACAACTGTTATGCGTCTGCAATACGTCTGTTTGCCCCCTTGCAAACCATGCTTTGACACTTTCACGCATACGATAATATTATACACATTTTTTTTTAATATGTCAACAAATGGGGTTTGGTTGTTTTTAACATATTTTGCATATTAAGATTGTGCATATATAACAATAAATTAATTTTTATAAGGCAGGCTACAAGTTTTGCCATTTATTGCCATAAGTGAGTTGTATAATTTATTCAAGGATATAAAATAATTTTGCCCCAAGCTGCTGCGCCATCGAGGCTATGAGAGAGGTGTGTGAAAAAATGATAACGGTTTATGCCGACATAGTATTTCTGATAAATTTTATAATGGTTGCCTTTGTGTTTATTTGCGTCAGACTGTTTTTAAAGGTGAAAAGAAGTGTTTTTCTGTGTATATTGGGCGGTCTGTTTGCGGGGCTTTTATACACTGTCATAGCCCTGTGGAGGGGAGCATATTTTCTGAGAAACCCTGTGGGATATCTGCTTCTTATGGCGGCGAGCGTATATATAGCTTATCTGCCCAAAAGCATAGGGGCTTTTTTCAGGCTCTTCGGGGCTGTTGTTATAGGGGCTTTCTTTGTGGGCGGAATATGCAGCGGACTTTTTTATTTCACAAATGTGGGAAACTACATAGGAGAAAATCTGTCATACGGTCTTAAACATATATCCGCAGGCGTTTTTGTGATTTCGGTGGGCGTTTCATATATTGTTATATGCTGCATAAGGAGGATATACAGAAATTCCGTAATAAGAAAAAGGGAATTTTATGAGGTCAGGGCGGAGCTTAAATGGGGAAGTGCAGAGTTTAAGGCTCTTGCCGATACGGGAAGCAGTCTGAAAGAGCCTGTAACGGGCAAAAGGATTATTGTTGCCGAATTTGACGCTGTTAAGGCTGCTTTGCCGGAATGCGGCAGGCTGAAGGAAGATTTGTATGGCTATATAGCCGACAGGGGAGGAGATATAAATTTTTATTTTGCCCTTTACAAAAGCCTTGGGAACAGCAGCGGAATCCTGCCCTGTTTTGAGCCAGACAGGCTTTACATAAATGAAAAGCCCTATGAAAATATATTGATTGGCATATCCTTTATGAAGCTGTCATCGGACGGCAGCTTCAGAGGGCTTATAAATACAGAAATTCTTGAAGTCGGGGAGGTTAAGGAGAATGCTTGCAATGCTGCTTAAGGCTTTGAAAAGCCTGTTTGAAAAAACGAAGGAAGAGGAAGTATATTATATAGGAGGAACGGAGGTTTTGCCTGCGCCACTTTGCGCCGAGGAGGAGGCAAAGTATACGGCTATGCTCGGAGGAGAAGAGGCGGAACAGGCTAAGAAGGTTCTGATAGAACACAATCTCAGGCTTGTGGTATACATAGCGAGGAAGTTTGAAAATACGGGAATAAATATAGAGGATCTTATTTCCATAGGTACGATAGGGCTTATAAAGGCTATAAATACATTCAAGGCGGATAAGAAGATAAAGATTGCCACCTATGCGTCAAGGTGTATAGAAAATGAAATACTTATGTATCTGAGGAGAAACACAAGGACAAGGGCGGAGGTGTCAATAGATGAGCCGCTGAATGTGGACTGGGAGGGAAACGAGCTTTTGCTTTCCGATATTCTCGGCACGGACGTTGACATCATATACAGGGATATAGAGGACGAGGTTGACAAGGCTCTGCTGAAGAATGCCATAAACAAGCTTTCTACGAGAGAGCGCATTATAATAGAGCTGAGGTTCGGGCTTAAAAACGGCGGCGAGGAAATGACGCAGAAGGAGGTTGCGGATAAGCTGGGAATAAGCCAGAGCTATATATCAAGGCTCGAAAAAAAGATAATTGTCAGGCTCAAGAAGGAAATAGTCAAGTTTATGTAAATATGTTCGGGGCAGGAAACAGACAGCAAGCTCATAAAAGCCTGTGTTTTGTCATATAGTTTTACTAAACGAAAACGGAGGCTTTTGTATTGAACAGAATTATTATGGCAGCGGCGGCCCTTGTTATGGGGGTCGGGCTTATTTCCGGACTTGCCTTTTATCTGAACGAGGGAGACAGTTATGAGGACGTATATGCGCAGAACGAGGAAAGCGGAGTTTTTGTGCCTATACTTATGTATCACAATGTGACCGACAAACCTTACGGAAACAAGTATACTGTAACGGCAGCGGAGCTTGAAAGCGATCTGAAATACATAGAGGAGAATGGGTATACGACTGTGGGCATAAACGACCTTACAGCATATGCCGAGGGAGAGGGGGAACTGCCGCAAAAGCCCATTGTGCTTACATTTGACGATGGATATGAAAGTCTTTATGTAATAGGCGAGCCCCTTTTCAGAAAGTACGGCGCAAAGGCTGTTATAGGAGTTATAGGGGAGCTGACGGAGCTTTTTTCAAAGGACGAGGATCACAACATAGAATATTCCCATCTCAATATCGAAGAAATAAACGAAATGTCCAAGTCGGGCATATTTGAATTTCAGAACCACACCTATTATCTCCACAAAATAGAAAACGGCAGAAAGGGAGCAGCCAAGAAAAAGGGGGAAAGCGAGGAGGAATACCGCAGTCTGCTCAGGGAGGATCTTGAAAAGCTTAATGCCCAGATTCTTGAATGTACGGGAAAGGTGCCGGAGGCATTTATATATCCTTATGGCAGCTTCAGCGATGAAAGCAACGAAATAGTCAGGGAGCTTGGATTCAAGGCTATTGTGGATTGTACGGAAAAGCCGAACTATATTGACGGACCGGAGGATTTATATTCCCTTCACCGATATTTAAGACCGTCAGGTGTAAGTACCGCGGAGGTATTCGGCAAATTTGAAAAATTTGCCGCCCCTTCGTGAAAAACCGTCAAGGACGGTTTTTCACGAAGGGGCGGGGCGGGGGCGAGGGACGAGGGGGAGAACAGCCGGAAAAATCCAAAGGCGGCGCATGCGCCGCCTTTGGAT
>CANQXR010000010.1 GCA_947627855.1 uncultured Clostridia bacterium | reverse complement strand
TTGTGGGGATAATAAGTCACAGAAAGGAGCTTAATGAGGAAATAGATAAGAAGATAATCGTTTCCAAATCAAAAAAAAGCAGTGACATAAGAATCGATACAGGAGAATGACAAGGTGCAGAAGCCATAAATTTTTAAAATTTTACCGTTCTGCTTATTTTGCGTATTTTGAAAAAACAATTTGACGTAGTAGGGGAAATATTATATAATTTTATATATATTTTAATTTTAAGATGGGATTGGTAATATGGATCTGATTGAAAGCTTAAAGGAGCTTGGCGGAGGAAAGGATTATGTTGAAACAAACAACTATTACTTTCAGAACCATTTATGCGAAGCGGACGGAAAAAATAAAAAAATTATGCTTGATTATACCCTGAGCAGCGATGTTTCGGATAATATAATAAGGCTCGGTATTTGCAGAGAATGCGGGCGTATTTATTATCACAGGGATTTCAAAGACGGAAGTTTTTAGGGGAGGATATAGAAATGGCTAATGAAAACAACAACAAATTCAGCGAAACGGCGGGTTTCATTCACAACTATATACAGGAGGATCTGAAGGGGGAACTGAATAAGATACACACACGTTTTCCTCCGGAGCCAAACGGATATCTGCATATAGGTCATGCCAAATCCATATGCCTTAATTTCGGGCTTGCGGAGCTTTACGGCGGAAAGTGCAATTTAAGGTTTGACGACACCAATCCGGCAAAGGAGGACATGGAGTTCGTCAATTCCATACAGGAGGACATAAGATGGCTCGGTTTTGACTGGGAGGACAGGCTCTACTATGCTTCATCTTATTTCAGGCAGATGTATGAATATGCCGTTCTGCTTATCAAAAAAGGGAAAGCCTATGTATGCGATATGACGGCGGAGGAGGTAAAGGACTCAAGGGGCGACCTCAGAACACCCGGAAAGGAAAGTCCATGGAGAAACAGATCTGTGGAGGAAAATCTCGATCTTTTTGAAAGAATGAAGAACGGGGAATTCGGAACGGGCGAAAAGACGTTAAGGGCAAAAATAGATATGGCTTCTCCCAACATAAACATGAGGGATCCTGTTATTTACAGAATATCTCATATGAGCCATCATGCAAGTGGGGACGAGTGGTGTATTTATCCTATGTATGACTTTGCCCACCCTGTGGAGGACGCTATCGAGGGCATAACTCATTCCATATGTACCCTTGAATTCGAGGACCATCGTCCTCTTTACGACTGGGTAATAAGAGAAATAGGCGTTTTTGACGTAATTCCGAGGCAGATTGAGTTTGCCAAGCTCAACCTTACGGACACTATAATGGGAAAGAGATATTTAAGAAACCTTGTGGAAACGAATCAGGTTGACGGCTGGGACGACCCAAGGCTCTGCACCATCTGCGGCATAAGGAGAAGAGGATATACGCCGTCTTCCATACGCACATTCTGCGAGATGATAGGAGTGGCGAAAGCGAATTCCGTGGTCGATGTTCAGCAGCTTGAATACTGCATAAGGGAGGATCTTAAGAACGACACGCCTGTTGTTATGGCGGTTCTTGACCCTGTGAAGGTTGTTATTACAAACTATCCTGAGGGAAAGAGCGAAATGCTGCCTGTTGCCAATCACCCTGACAACGAGGCTTTGGGGGAGAGAATGGTTGAATTCGGCAGAGAAATATATATAGAGCGTGAGGATTTTATAGAGGAACCGCCCAAGAAGTATTTCAGGCTTTCTCCCGACAAGGAGGTAAGGCTCAAGGGGGCTTATTTCATTAAATGCACGGGAGTAAAAAAGGACGAAAATGGAAATATAACGGAAATTCTTGCAACCTACGACCCGGAAACAAAGGGCGGAAACTGTACTACAAGGAAGGTCAAGGGAACTATTCATTGGGTATATGCCGAGAAAGCTGTTGATGCAAAGGTCAACTTATATGAAAACCTTGTTATTCCCGACAAGGAGTCGCCAAACGGATATAGTCTTAATCCCGATTCCCTCAAGGTATGCAGTGCGAAGCTTGAGCCTTATCTCAGGGACGTAAAGCCTATGGACAGATTTCAGTTTATGAGGCTTGGCTATTTCATAGCCGACTCCAAGCACTGCCGCAAGGACAGTCTTGTATTTAACAGAATTGTTTCATTAAAGAGTTCTTTTAAGCCTTCAAAGGCATAAGCGAGGTAATTTTATGGCTCATAACGGAAGAAACGATGCACCACGCCAACGGGGCGGAGGACGCAGAAATAAACGAAAAAAGAAGAATAAGGGCTGTTTTGCCTATATATTATCGGTTTTGTTTTCTGTTCTTGTTTTATATTCGGCTATACTCGGCTGTTATATAGGATATACCTATCTTAACGAAAACGAGGACGACAATTTCTTTGAGGGCGACAATCATGTGGCGAAAGCATTTACTGAGGCTATAAAGCCTGTCCTTCCGGAGGAAACGAATTTTGTTGTTTTCGGGACTGATGAGGACGGAACGAGAACGGATACCATAATGGTTTTCAACTATAACTCAAAATATGAGAAGCTCACACTTGTTTCTGTCCCAAGAGATTCATATATATATGTTTCGGACGAGGATTTTGAGGCTATGCGTTCGGAATATCCCGAACCGGGGCACAACGGAATGAAGATAAATACCGTTTATCACTATGCCCCTCAGGACAGAAAGGAAGAATTTTCCGCAAAATATGTGGGCGAGCTTCTGGGTATAGATATAGACTATTATGCAGTGCTTGATTTTGACGCTTTCAAGTATCTTGTTGATTCTGTGGGTGGCATTGAATATGACGTGCCTGTTGATATGCACTATTATGACCCGGAGTTTGATTTTCTCATAGACCTTGACGCAGGACTTCAGACGCTCAACGGAGAGCAGGCGGAGCAGCTTGTACGTTTCAGAAAGGGATATGCAAATCAGGATTTAGGACGGGTTGCCACACAACAGGGTTTTGTAAAGGCTCTTATAAAGCAGCTTGCAAGCAAGGAAAATATATTGCATAATCCCACAGCGTATATTAATGCCGCCATAAAATATGTGAACACGAATGCGGGAATTGCAGATGTTGTGAAGTATTTTTCTGTGCTTGATTCCTTTGGAAATTCCGAAATATACAGCTTTACCGTTCCCGGAACGTCTGCCGTTATAGATGGGTCGGCGTGCTATCAGGTTGACGAAGATACTTTGGGATATCTTATGAAAAATGTACACAACGGAAGCTTCGGAAAAACCTATGAGAGTATTTCCAGTGCAGGAAAGAATATAACAATACTCAACGGAGGATATACGAGCGGACTTGCCGGAATATTCAGAAGCCGGCTTACCGAGGCGGGCTTTACCGTAGGAGATATCGCCGATTTTGACGGGCTGAAGTCTGATGTAACCAAAATATACGTAAGCCGGAACGGAGAAGGACAGGATTTGCAGGAGTATTTTTCCGATTCCCTTATAATTGCAGGTGAAGAAATGCCCGCAGGGGGAGATATTGTAATTGTTCTCGGTGTAGGTGAATCGGCTTGATGAATTTAGGCGCAGGTGATTAAAATTAGTACGATTGTTGTTCTGGGCGGCGGCGCTTCGGGAATGATTGCCGCTGTGGCTGCCGCTTATGCATCTGAGGGAAGAATAAACATTACAATTTGCGAAAGAATGGCAAGGCTTGGCAGAAAAATTCTTGCGACCGGAAACGGGCGTTGTAATTTTACAAATGTTAATGCTTCGCCTGACCATTACTTCGGGGCGGATCCGTATTTTATAAAGGCTGCTCTTGGGGAATTTGACGTTGGCTCCACACTGGAATTTTTCAGAGGGCTGGGAGTGATTCCCAAAGAGGAGGGAGATGGCAAGGTATATCCATATTCGGATCAGGCTTCGGCTGTTCTTGACGCACTCAGATTTGAAATAGAAAGGCTCAATATCAATGTCAGAACGGGGTTTGACGTAAAGGATATCGAGGTCAGAAAAAGAGGATTTAGGATTGTTTCATATAAGAATGAAGCTGTATGTGCCGACAGGGTCGTTGTTGCCTGCGGCGGCTGCGCTTCTCCCAACTTGGGCTCCAACGGATCGGGCTTTAAGCTTATGGAAAAATTGGGACACCGTATATCTGATTTATCTCCTGCCCTTGTGCAGATAAGGCTCAAGGCGGATTTTCTGAAGGCTCTTTCGGGGATAAAGGTAAAGGGAAAAGTCGGTATTTCAGTAAACGGAAGAATATCTCACGAAGAAGAGGGGGAGATATTGTTTACTGATTATGGCATATCGGGACCACCGGTGTTTCAGCTTTCGGCTTTTGTTCCGGGGCACAAAAATGCTTATATTGATATAGATTTTATGCCGGACTATGAAATAAATGATGTATGTAAGCTTCTTAAGCAGCGTGCAGCCAAACTGAAGCACCTCAGTATGGAAAATTTTTTCAACGGTCTTCTCAATAAAAGAGTGGGGAATGTTATTGCGAAATGTTCGGGTATAGGCAAGCTGTCTTTGCCTGTGTCGGAGCTTAACGATGATTTTATTGGAATTATTGCCCAAAATATAAAGAGCTTTAAGGTTAAGACAGATGGGCTTAACGGTTGGAACAATGCTCAGGTGACTGCCGGCGGAGTATTGACAAGGCAGTTTAATGAAAACACAATGGAATCGGAAAGGCTGAGAGGGCTTTATTGCTGTGGCGAAATATTTGACATTCACGGAGAATGCGGAGGGTATAATCTGCAATGGGCCTGGTCAAGCGGATATACTGCCGGGAAATATGCGGCGCAGAGTATTGCGCAGAGCCTTTCAACCATCGAAGATGGTTGAAAGGCTCTGCCCCGCGGGTCGGGACGAGGCAAGGCGTCAAGGGGCGGACGCATTTGCGTCCGCCCCTTGACGCCTTGCCTCGTCCCGAGCAGCCCCTCGGAGGTTTTGGTAAAATATACGGAATAGGAGCCGGAAGCTATGCTCAGAATAAGCAGGGTTAAAACATCAGTAAAGAATAAAATAGACGAAGCTCTTTTAAGGGAGCTGGTTCGGAAAAAGCTCAGGGTCGGAATAAAATCTGCAAGAATTGCAAGACTCAGTGTAGATGCAAGGGATAAGAATGATGTTGTTTATGACATGAGCATTGATTTTACTGCTGAAAATGAAAAAAGGCTTTTAAGAAACAGAAATATTTCGGAAATCAGGAATGTGCAGTATATTATAGGCAAAAAGAAGTCTGACAGACGACCGGTAGTTATTGGGTTTGGCCCTGCGGGCATGATGGCGGGTCTGTATTTTGCGGAAGCGGGATTAAGACCTATTATTGTGGAGCGGGGCAGATGTGCCAAGAGACGACTGGCAGACGTGAGGAGATTCTGGGAAACGGGTTTACTGGATACATCGTCAAATGTGCAGTTTGGCGAAGGCGGAGCAGGAACATTTTCCGACGGAAAGCTAAGTACGGGCATAAACGATATAAGAATAGGCTATATATTTAAAAGATTTGTGGAGTTCGGTGCGCCGAGGGAGATACTCTATATGTCGAAGCCGCATATTGGTACGGACAGGCTTATCAATATGGTCGTCGGAATAAGAAAAAGGATCGAGGAGCTTGGAGGAGAGATTTTTTTTGAAACCAAGCTGACGGATATTATGGAAAAGGACGGGGAAGTAAGAGGTGTTTGCTGCGGCGATATGCAGATAGACACTGATACGGTGATTCTTGCGGTGGGGCATTCGGCAAGAGATACATTCCGTATGCTTTATGATATGGGGCTGCCTATGGAGCGCAAGCCCTTTGCTGTGGGAATAAGGGTTGAGCATTCTCAGGAATTTATAAACAAAAGCAGGTATGGCGAATTTGCGGCATATTTATCGGCAGCGGATTACAAACTGTCTACGCATCTTGAGGACGGGAGAGGTGTTTTCAGCTTTTGTATGTGCCCGGGGGGATATGTTGTTGCGGCAGGCTCCGAGGAGGGCGGGGTCGTTACGAACGGTATGAGCAATTCAAGACGTGACGGCGCAAACGGCAATTCTGCTGTGCTGGTGGGGATTGGAGTAAATGACCTGATTGGTGATGACGTGCTGGAGGGGATAAGGTTTCAGAGAGAGCTTGAAAGAAAAGCGTATAATCTCGGAGGCGGCGGATATATTGCGCCTGCCCAGAACGTGAGGGAGCTTGCCGAGGGCAGAAGCAGCGGAAAGCTTTCGGGGGTTTCTCCTACTTACAGGCCGGGAGTTGCGGCGTCGGATTTCAGAGAGCTTTTTCCGGGATTTATATATGATTCCCTGCGGCAGGGGTTTATTAATTTTGACAAAAGCATAAAGGGCTTTGTGTCGGAGGAGGCTGTTGCAACGGCGGTTGAAAGCCGTTCTTCATCGCCTGTAAGGCTTATAAGGGACAGGGAAAGGCTTGAATGTATTTCTCTTCGGGGACTTTATCCCTGCGGAGAAGGGGCAGGCTATGCAGGAGGTATTGTATCGGCGGCTGTCGATGGTTTGAAATGTGCCGAAAAGGCGGCAGGGAGGTTTTAATATGATTTTATTTTTGGAATATCCGAAGTGTTCAACTTGTAAAAAGGCCAAGAAGTGGCTTATTGAAAACGGTGTGGAATTTAACGACAGAAATATTGTAAGTGAAAATCCCACAGCAGAGGAAATTTCCGCTTGGCAGAAAATGAGCGGACTTGACATAAAAAGGTTTTTCAATACAAGCGGTATGAAATACAGGGAGCTTGGACTTAAGGACAAGCTTGAAAATATGGGCTATGACGAAAAAACGAGCTTGTTGGGAAGTGACGGTATGCTTGTGAAAAGACCTGTTGTTGTGGGAGATGATTTTGTGCTTGTGGGGTTCAGGGAAAAGGAATGGGTCGAAAGGTTTGAATAATTCCACGGGGTAGCTGTAAAATCTAGGGGTTGCGCCGCCCGTCAAACCGTCGCAGACGGTTTGACGGGCGGCCCCGCGGTCGGCGGAAGGGACGAACCGGTGGGGGACAAGGTGCGGACGCGTCCGCACCTTGTCCCCCACCGGTTCGTCCCTTCCGCCGAGCAGCCCCTCCGGATTGTTGGTTCAAGCTGAAGTTATTGCAGAGGGAGCAATAAATTTTTTTACCATGGCAGTGTTTGTCACTTTTTTTATAATAGAATCAAAACCGTAGAAAGATATTTGTGTCGGGTAAGGCGCAGATATCTTTTTTTATGGATTTTTTTGGAGGTCATTATTCAGCTGTATGGCAAACACGCTGTCGGGGCGATGCCGCCGTAGGCGGCGTGTTGTGGGCACTTGCCCACAACACGAGGGGCGAAGGGTGAGGGGTACCGCCGTTTGTGACCACATTTGTGGTCACAAACGGCGGTACCCCTCACCCTTCGCCCCTCTACCCCCGGAATAATCCTCCGGGTATTTACAATAAAGAGAAGGGAATGATTCAATGGATAGGCTTGGGGCTAAACAAAGAAAGGCAGCCGAGAGTTTTATTAAGCTTGGCAATAAGAAAAAGGCTCTTTCGGAGGCGGGGTATAATCCTAAAACAATAGAAAGAAAGGATTTTGCCGAGAGTTTTTTTGAAAGAGAAGCGGTGAAGGCATATATCCAGAAGCATGTTTCTAAAATTTCATTTGATAGAATAGCGGACGAAAGTGAAATTATGGAATATCTCACCGGAATTTTAAGGGGTGGTATAACAGAGGACATAATTGTAAACGAAAAGGTAATAAGCAAGGGTCCATCGCTGCGTGACAGAAACAAGGCTGCAGAGCTTCTTGGGCGGCATTATGGGCTTTACAGGGAAAAACCTAACAATAACAGGACAGAGCCTATAGAAATAAAGGTTGATGTTGATGAATGAAATAAAATTCAGCGAGCTTGTAGGCAGAGGGTACAGGGATTTTTGGTTTTTCAGGGGAAGATACAGGGTTGTAAAGGGCAGCAGAGGGAGCAAGAAAAGCAAAACAGCCGCTCTTTGGTTTATTGTGAATATGATGCTTTACGGCGGGGCAAATACTCTTGTTGTCAGAAAAACCTACCGAACCCTCAAGGACAGTTGCTTTACTGAGCTCAAGTGGGCTATAAAAAGACTGAACTGCGAGGCTGTATGGAGTGTTAAGCTCAGTCCTCTTGAAATGGAGTATATACCTACGGGGCAAAAGATTTTTTTCAGGGGGTTGGACGATCCTTTGAAGATAACTTCCATAAGCACGGAGGTCGGCAGACTTTGTTGGCTCTGGATAGAGGAGGCTTATGAAATTACCGATGAAAAGGATTTCAATATTCTCGATGAGAGCATACGTGGAACGGTGGAGGACGGTCTTTTCAAGCAGATTACTCTTACCTTTAATCCATGGAACGAAAGGCACTGGCTTAAAAGGAGGTTTTTTGATGTAAAGAGTGACGACATTCTTGCTTTGACTACAAATTATATGATAAATGAATTCCTTGACGATGCGGATATCAGATTATTCGAGGATATGAGGATAAACAATCCTAAAAGATATCAGGTTGCCGGTTTGGGAAACTGGGGCATCAGCGAGGGTGTGGTTTATGAAAACTGGGAGGAGCAGGGCTTTGATATAGACGAGATTGTCAGAGGAAAGGGTTTTGAAACTGTTTTCGGGCTTGATTTCGGCTATACCAATGATCCTACTGCGCTGTTCTGCGGTGTTGTTGACAGGGCAAGCAAAACACTTTATGTCTTTGACGAGCTTTATCTGAGGGGGCTTACCAATTTCAGGCTTGCGGAGGAAATTAAAAAAATGGGATATGGGAAGGAGCGGATAAGAGCCGACTGTGCTGAGCCAAAAAGTATTGACGAATTGAGGGAGCTTGGCATTAAGGGCATAAGAGCGGCACGAAAGGGCAAAGACAGCATCAACAACGGTATTCAGTTTATACGGGAATACAAAATAATCGTTCACAAAAGATGCGTAAATTTTATAACCGAAATTTCAAATTATTCATGGAGTGTTGACAGGGACGGCCGCAGATTGAATGTTCCTTCAGATGATTTCAACCATCTTATGGACGCTATGAGGTATGCTATGGAGGAGCTGATTGTAGGCGGCGGTTTCAGTTTTAATTAGGAGGGGATTGAATTGTTTGATTTTCTGAATTTTTTTGGCAGGGATTCTGCGGCGAAGATAGAAAAGAATCCGGTCCGTGTTTCCCGTGATATGAATTTTATTGAAGGAGAGCTTCAGAAGTTCATTACTTCGGAAAGACGCAGGAATATGCTTACGGGAGAAAGATATTATCTGGGGGAGCATGATATTCTTGACAGAAAAAGGCAGGCAATAGGTGAGGGCGGCGAGCTTACGGAAATTGAAAATCTGCCCAACAACAGGCTTGTGGACAATCAGTTTGCCAAGCTTGTGGATCAGAAAAAGGGTTATTTCCTTGGCAAGCCCTTTACTGTAAGGTGTGAAAATTCCGCTTATGAAAAGGAGCTCAAGAGGCTGTTTGACAGCAATTTTTTCTCCACTCTCAGAAATGTGCTTGAGGACTGTTATCTCGGCGGGGTCGGGTGGCTTTATATGTACTACAACGAGGAGGGCGTTCTTTCGTTCAGGCGTTTCAAGCCCTATGAAATTCTGCCTTTCTGGAAGGACGAGGAGCATACCGAGCTTGATCTGGCGGTGAGAGTATACAGATTATATGAATATGACGGAGAAATGGAAACCTTTAAGGACAAGGTTGAGGTATACGACAAGGAGGGTGTCAGATTTTATGAAACTGACGGCGGAAAGCTGAAGGCCGACAAGAAAAAGAGTTTTCTGCCCTATGCCTTCTGTGACAGGGAGGTCTATGGCTTTTCCCGCATTCCTCTTGTATTCTTTAAGGCCAACAGCAAGGAGATACCTCTTATTACAAGGGTAAAGACATTACAGGACGCTCTCAACACGGCGAGGTCTGACTTTATGAACAATATGCAGGAGGACTGCCGGAACACCATACTTGTTATAAAGAATTATGACGGTGAGGATTTAGGGCAGTTCAGGCGCAATCTTAGTCAGTATGGGGCTGTAAAGGTGAGAAGCATAGACGGCTGTGAGGGTGGTGTGGATACTCTGAGGGTCGATGTGAATTCCGCCAATTATATTGCTGTGTGCGATATGCTTAAAAAGGCAATTATTGAAAACGGCAGAGGATATGATCCGAGGGACGAAAGAATGAGCAGCAATCCCAATCAGCTCAATATTAAAACTATGCTTTCGGAGATAGATATTGATACGAACAACACTGAAATGGAGTTCAGAAGAAGCTTCGGTGAGATTTTTACATTTATAAAGGACTATCTGTATAATCTGGGGAAGGGCGATTTTTCCGATGAAGAGGCTGAAATTATATTTAACAGGGACGTTCTTGTAAACGAAACCGAGGCTATTCAGAATTGCCGCAGCAGCTTAGGCATATTGTCGAGAGAGACTGTTATAAGTCAGCATCCCTGGGTGACTGATGCCGAAAAGGAAAAGAAAAAGGTGGAGGCGGAGGATTTTTCGGCACAGTATATGGCGGATATTTAACAGGAAACATACGCAGCTATGCGTTTTGTTTATAAATATTTCAAGAAAGGAGTTTTCATTATGGAAGAAAGGCTCAGACAGATAGGGCTTACGGAAGAGCAGATTGCTGCTGTTCTGGAGGCTCTTGAGGTCAATGTTCCCGACAAGGGGCTTGACGGTGAGGTCGAAAGACTCAGAAAGGAGGTAGAGGACTACAAGGTCAGATTCAGAGAGGTCAGCGCTGACAGAATTATAGAGGAGGCGCTGAGAAAGGCGGGAGCCAAAAGCATAAAGGCGTGCAAGGCTCTTATAGACATTGACAGCCTTGAGTTTGACGGCAAAAATGTGGTGGGACTTGACGAGCAGATTAAGAAGCTTGCTTCGGACGAGGAAACCGCCTTTTTATTTGAAAAGAAAAACGAACGCAGGCTCAAGGGCGTAAAGCCCGAAAGTTCTTCGGGCAAGCCCAGTGTAAAGGATTTCAGTTCCTTCAGATATGACGACTGGAACGAGTATTACAAGAGAAAAAATAAATAATAAAGGAGATTGAAATTATGAGCAAATTCAATGTTACCAGTTTTAATCCTCAGGCTTTCGGCGCATATATAAACACTATTCCTCAGACAAACAAAAACGAGCTTATTAAAAGCAGAGCTTTGATGCCCAACGGTGAAATAAAGCGTGTATTTTCATCTCAGACGGGTACGGCATATGCTGTACTTCCTATGTACGGGCTTCTTGGTGGCGATGCGCTCAACTATGACGGAATGACTGATATCACCGCTTCAGAAACGTCCTCATACGAAAGAGGAGTTGTTGTGGTGGGCAGAGCAAAGGCATGGCTTGAACAGGATTTTGCGGAGGACATCACCGGCGGCGCAGGCTTTATGGACAATGTTGCAAGTCAGGTTTCGGAATATTTTGACAGAGTGGATCAGAATACTATTCTTGCTGTTTTAAAGGGTATATTTGATATGAAAGACACGGAGGGGGCTAAGTTTGTAAAGGAGCACACCCTCGACATAACAGAGTCGGGCGACGGGCTTTGCGGAGCAACTACCCTCAATATGGCTGTTCAGCAGGCAAGCGGCGACAACAAGAGCAACTATACCATATGTATAATGCATTCCGCTGTTGCAACCAATCTTGAAAACCTCAATCTGCTTGAATATCTCAAGTATACCGATTCAAGAGGAATTCAGAGAAGTATGAATATAGGAACGTGGAACGGCAGGACTGTTCTTGTGGACGATTCTATGCCTTTCGAGGGGGACGGACCCGAAACATACAAGTATACCACTTATGTTCTGGGAAAGGGCGCTTTTGAATATGCGGATCTTGGCGCGGCAACTCCTTATGAGATTTACAGGGATCCTCTTACAAAGGGCGGTCAGGAAACCTTCATTGCAAGACAGAGAAAATGCTTTGCTCCCTTTGGCATAAGCTATCTTAAAAAATCTCAGGCGAGCCTTTCTCCCACCGATAAGGAGCTTGCCGATGGTCAGAACTGGGAGCTTGTAAATG
Source organism: uncultured Clostridia bacterium (assembly GCA_947627855.1). Classification (GTDB taxonomy): domain Bacteria; phylum Bacillota; class Clostridia; order Lachnospirales; family CAG-274; genus JAJQCI01. The sequence goes on along the minus strand of CANQXR010000010.1, from coordinate 54,534 downwards.
ACGGTATGGAAGAAAAAACATACATTGACCGCAAGGCTATACCTATTTGCAGAATCATTTCAAAGGGCTGATGTATATGTTTGACAAGGTTTTGGAAAGGCTTGGGGCGCTTGGATATTGTTACAGCGAGGAAAAGGACAAGGCTCTTATAGAAGAGGAAATGGGGCTGGGCGAGGCGTACATTCTTTCAGCCTGCAATCTTGGCTTTATTCCCAAGGTTCTGGAGGGCATATATATTGACATAGTGTGCGGCAGATTTCTTGAGAAAAGACTGCTTGACGGCGGACTTGGACAGGAGGAGCTTTCGGGAATTGTGGAAAGCATTACCGAGGGTGACGTGACCGTGAGATATGAAAGCGGTAAGGAGCTTTCGGAGTATGAAAAGGCCGAAAAGCTTATAAGAAGTCTGACGGACAGGGAAAACGAGCTTACGGCAAACAGGCGTTTCAGGTGGTAGGAGGGGTTTTATGAGAAATGCAAAGGCTGATGCGGCACGGCTTTATGAGGGTGTTTTTACGGCGTACGAATTCGTATCCGTAAAGGACGACGAAACAGGCATAACCGGCAGCGTCAGACGGGAATATCTGAAGGATATACCTTGCAGAATAAGCTATCAGCTTATAAACGAAAACAAACAGAGCCGCTTTTCCGACTACAAAAGTCAGACTGTCAGGCTGTTTACCTCTCCCGATGTTATAGTGCGGGACGGCTCCGAAATTACGGTTTGTCAGAACGGCAGGACGGAGGAATATATTTCAAGCGGAGCCCCCGCCGTTTATTCATCTCATCAGGAGATACTCCTCAGAATAAAGAATGTGAGGTGATGTCCGTTGGTAGACGATTTTATAAAGGGCATAGCCTCCGCCCTCAAGGGTATGGGATATCCCATATATACGGAGGAAATGCCTATGGGCTTCATAAGACCCTGTTTTACTGTAAGAGCCGATAAAATTTCAAGCAGTCAGGCTCTTGGGGGATATATAAAGCAAAGGTGTATATTTATTGTGGAGTATTACGGCACCAACGAGGAGCATGACGGGGCTGTTCATGGCAAGAATCATGGCGCAGAGGAGCTGGAGCCTTTGGTATATGACGCTCTCAGGGTTGTGAGGGCTTCGGGAAAGGCATACAGGGCTGTCAGTCTTGGCTCCCAAAAAAAATCACAGATAACAACGGGAAATATATCCTCCAATGTAGAGGGTGTAGGCGGCATACTTGCCTTTACTGCGGAATATGTGAGATTTATCAAGGATATGGGGGCAGATGCAGTTATGAGCAGGCTTTATGAGGTATGACGAGGGAGGTTTCATGGAAAACAAATTTACAAAGGAAAGCCTTGTCAGAAGCAGAGCTTTCAGGGAAAGCCGGGATATTCTTTCGGCGGTTCTTGACGATGGAAAGGAATATACAAAGGACGAGGCAGTTAAAATGATAAGCGACTATTTAAATAAGGAGATGAAATAATATGGCAGCAGGCGGAACTTTTGTAATTGCAAACAAGGTATTGCCCGGAGCATATATCAATTTTATATCCAAGGCGAGAGCCTTGGGGAATGTGGGCGAAAGGGGCACGGCGGCCTTTGCCTATGATACAGGCTGGAGTGACGGAGGGCTTATACATATAAGCGCCGAGGAATTTCAGACGGACTGTATGAAAATTCTGGGCTATGATTACAGCCATGAAAAAATGAAGCCCCTGAGAGAGCTTTTTATAAATGCCAAAAGTCTTATTCTCTACACGGGAGAACAGGGAAGTGCAGCCAAGGCGGAAAGCGGCGGGCTCAGTGTAAAAGCGGCAAAGGGCGGCAGCAGGGGAAACGACATAAGGGTTGTTATAGCGAAGGACGTGGACGAAGAAGAAAAGTATGTTGTTTCAACCTATATTGACGATGTTCTTGCGGACGCTCAGACAATAGGAAGTGCAGAGGAATTCAGTGACAACGGCTTTATAAGTATTTCCGGCGAGCTTTCCGAAGCTGCCGGCATTGTCCTTACCGGAGGAGATGATACGGCGTTTACGGGAACGACCTATCAGAATTTTCTGGGACTTATAGAGGGGGAAAGCTTTACCACTCTTTTATATGACGGCGATGATGAATCTACAAAGTCCCTTTTTACAGCCTTTACAAAAAGGCTCAGAGATGATGAGGGCGTAAAGATAACCTGCGTGCTTTACAACAAGGCTGCCGACAGTGAGGGAGTTATAAACCTTACAACGGCCAAGGAGCTTATTTACTTCACGGCAGGCGCTCAGGCGGGAGCGCAGATAAACGAAAGCCTTACGAATATGGCATACGGCGGAGAATATACACCCTCCGTAAGCTACAGCAAGGCTCAGCTCAAGGCGGCTGTTTCAAAGGGAGAATTCATATATTACAACGATATGGGCGTGCTCAGGGTTCTGAAGGACATAAACTCCCTTGTAAGCTTTTCGTCAGAGAAAAACAGCGATTTTTCAAACAATCAGGTTATAAGGGTTCTTGACGCCATAGGAAACGATATTGCGGGAATTTTCAACAGCTATTATCTTGGCAAGGTTCAGAATGACGCTTTGGGACGTGACATTTTCAGAAGCGAAATTATAGAATATTGCAGAAAGCTTATGAGTATGAGAGCAATAGAGGATTTTTCATCGGAGGACCTTACGGTGGAAAAAGGACAGGAAAAGGGCGATGTTATTGTAAGCTTTTATGTAATGCCTTCGGCGGCTATGGAAAAGCTTTATATGACCTGTATAGTAGAATAAAAAGGGGGAAACCGGTTTGACATATACACAGACATTAAAGGCATGGGACGCTATAAACGGGGCTATGGGCTGCGTTTATGCAAAGGTTGACGGCTCCGTAGAGGAGATGTTTTATGTAAAGGACATAAAAGCCACCATGACCAAGAGCAAGTCGGAAATCAGGGTTCTGGGTTATACGGGGGCGAAAACAAAGTCCACAGGCTGGAAGGGCACAGGCAGCATGAAGATGTATTACTGCACTACCTACTTCCGCAGAATGATGGTCAAATATGCAAATACGGGTGTTGACACATATTTCGACCTGTATATTGAAAATGAAGATCCTTCATCTGAGATAGGCATTCAGAGAATATGGCTCAAGAGAGTTAATATTGACTCCCTCGACATTGCAAAGCTCAATACGGAACAGACTGAGCTGAGCGAGGACGTCAAGTTTACATTTGACGGGGTTGAAATTCTCGAAGGCTTTGACAAGGTTGTAGGAGAGTGATTTGTTTCCCCGGCTTTTATCCGCCGGGGGAGCTTTATTTTTATATAAATCGGAGGGCGGCAGCAAATGAATGCGCAGGAATTTCTTAATCTCAACAGGGTTGACAATATATATAAGGAAATAGCCCTTTCCAATCGTATAAGCGATACGGAGGGAAAGCCCCTTTTATTCAGAATAAAGGCGCTTACGACAGAGGAGTTTGAGGGGGCAAAAAACAGAGCCAATATTTCCGGCAAAGGCGATATGAATGTTTTCAAATATGCCGTTATAATAAGGGGCTGTGTTTCTCCCTCCTTCAAGGACGCAGGCAGTCTTGAGGAGGTCGGGGCGAGGACACCCGAGGACTATGTAAGGCGGGTTCTGCTTGCCGGGGAGATATCCCATCTTGCGGCGGAGATACTCAGATTGTCGGGCTTCGGTGAGGACGTATGAGTTTAAGGGGCTTTTTTGACTTCGGAGAGGGTCGGCGGGAGAGGGTGGTTGTTTCCGAAAGGCTCAGAGATGGTTTCGGAGGGATTCTTGAATTCATAATCAGGGGACTTTCCGAGGAGGAGCTTAAGGGCATAGAGGCGCGGTCGGAGGGGGAGTTCATAAGGCGTGTTATTGCTGTGGGCTGTATAGAGCCGACACTTTCCTATGAGGATATTTTAAGGGGGCTGCTCCCGGGGGAGGCTCTTTTTTTATACAGGCAGATAATAAAGGCGAGCGGACTTGATATGAGCTTTTCTCAGCTTAAGGGTGAGGTTTCTTCAATGCTTATGAGGGGAGAGGGAGAGGCGGTTTATGCCTGTCTTGCTGCCTTTGAAATGGGTATTGCTCCTTTGGAGTTCCTCAGTATGAGCGTAAGGGAGAGGGCTTGCATAGGCGCATTTATTGATGAAAAAATAAGAATTAAAAACAGCGGAAGAAGGTGAGGGGCATATGGGCATAAGTCTGATTATAAACAACGGCAGCGAGCAGTTTGATATGGCGGCGATATGCTGTGGAAAAATAAAGCTTACATATTACAGAAGCGGTTCGCCGAGCGTGCTTGAATTTTCCGTCGCAAGGGACGCCGCAGAAGATGTGTTTCCTTTTTATGAGGGCAGCACCGCAGCATTTTCCGTTGACGGCGTAAATATGTTTTACGGCTATGTATTTACAAAATCACGCTCCAAAGAGCAGATCATAACCGTCAGGGCATACGATCAGCTGAGATATCTTAAAAATAAGGATACATACATATATTCGGGAATAAGCTGCAGCTCTCTTGTAAGGCTTATAGCCGATGACTTCCGGCTCAGAACAGGGGCGATAGAGGAAAGCGGATATATTCTGCCCGACAGAATAGAGTCAAATACAAGCCTGTTTGACATAATTCTCACAGGCATAGAGCTTACGAAAAAGGCTACGGGAAGGGAATTCATATTATATGACGATTTCGGCAGCCTTTGCTTTAAGGACACAAACAATATGGTTTTGCCGCTCCTTGCGAAGGAGGAAATGGAGGGGCTTATGGATTTTCGTATGACAACAAGCATTGACTCCGACACCTACAACCGTGTAAAGCTTTTTATAGGCAGAGAGGAGAATGTGTGTTATACGGCGCAGGACGAGGAAAGCATAGGCAAATGGGGAGTTTTGCAGTATACGGACATTCTGACGAAGCAGGATATTCTGAGCGGAGCGGCCTCACAGGAGGCGGCGGAGGGCATACTGAGAGCCAAGAACAGAATAAGCAGAAGCATTACCATAGAGGATATGGGAGATGTCACTGTAAGGGGTGGCAGCCGCATCTGGCTGAACATCAGCGGCGATGAGAATATAGCAAAAACCGTTGTTGTTGACAGGGCGGTTCACACATTTGAAAACGGGCTTCATAAAATGAGCCTTAGTCTGGAATTATAGCCGACACGGATATATTTGCGTAATCGGAGGTGAGAATATGAAAATGACAGACGCAATAAGGGAAATCTGCAAAAATCAGACGGAGGCAGGGTTTCCTGCTGATTTTGCCATAGGCAGAGTCACGTCCATAGAGCCTTACGAAATCAGGATAAACGAAAAGCTTACCATTACGGAAAAGTTTCTTGTTTTTACCGAAACGGCATTCGGAAACGGCTGCGGACTGAATATAGACGACGAGGTGGCTTTGCTTTGCGCCGGCGGCGGACAGAGATATCTTGTCATCGACAGAATTGCGGAGGTTGAATAATGGAGGATCTGAGCGGACTTTTAAAGGAATATTTTTCATATGATGAGGACGGTTCCCACGATGTTTATGAAAGCTTTTTTCAGAACATTTATAATTCCTATTTCAATGAGGAAAGCTTTATAACAAACCGATTCTATGAAAGCCTGTACGGCGGCGAAAAAAACGGCGGACAGGGCGGCATACAAAGGGAAATATACAAATACATTGCCGATGGGGGAGCGGACGGAGCATTATGGGAAAAAATCGATCCTCATGATTTTTCGGGAGGGCTGAGGGAGTATTTCAGAGCCGGTGATGAAAAAATTTACAATAACGCTTTTGCATCGCCTGCGGAGGTTCTCAGGGGAGAGGGTATAAGACTTCCTTTTGAGGCTGATGAGGACAGGCTTTACGGCAAAAGCGGGGGAGAAAAAAGATATGGGATTTATGCTCCCGAAAGGGGCGGTGAATATGACGAAAAGCCCCATGGGGACGCTCACGGTGTGTTTCTGGAGAACAGTCTGTCGGAGATGGACGGCAAAATCTTCAATCACTATAATGAAAAGGCTTTCTTTTACGGAGATTCTGACGGAAATTTTACGGGAAATTTTTCGGGAAATTTTCCGGGAGCGCATGGGGGCGAAGGCTCCGGCGTTGGTTATGGGGCATTTTCTGATATCTTTGCTGCCCGTGATACATCGGGGAGTACAGGGGCTTCCGAAAACACCGAAAATCTTCTGAGCGGCTTTTTCAATTCCGGGGGAGAAGATCACCGCAGCTTTACAAACAATATAAACCCTACCGTAAATCTGTATTCAAGCGGCGAGGCGGCAGAGATCGACGCAGAGGAGATAGCCGATAAAATAGCCGATCTTATTGCCGAGGCCGTATCGAGAGAGGCAAACGGCTTTTATGGGTGAGGAGGAGCAGTATGTACAGATTTATAATAAATTACGAATACAGGAATATAACGGCGGAGCTGCCTGTGCCGCCGGAGGTTTTCACAACCAGATATAACGGCAGGAATACTGTTGTTGACCTTATAAATTCGGGAGAAATAAGCATTCTTAAGGATATAGGGCTGAGAAACATAAGCTTCAGTGTATTGCTGCCGAAGGACGACAACATAGGCGTAAATTCATCTGATTTCAAAGAACCTCTTTTTTTCCTCAATCTGTTCAGAAATATAATGGCTGACAAAAAGCCCTTTCGCCTTATTATTCTGAGAAATCTGCCTGACGGACGCAGCATATTCGGCGGAGATATGATGTTGAGCATAGAGGGATATACCGTAAGGGAAAACGGTGGCGAGGAAGGGGATTTTTATGTGGATCTGAATCTTCGGGAGTACAGGACGGCGGAAATAAAGAAAGCCGAAATCACCGAAAAGGGCGTTGTGGAGGAGGTCGTGAGAGAGTCCAAAGAAACTGCTGCGTCTTATACCGTAAAAAGCGGCGACTGTCTTTGGAACATTGCCAAAGCCCAGCTTGGCAGCGGCGGGCTTTACACCGGAATTGCGGAGCTTAACGGCATTTCTTACCCTTACACGATTTATCCGGGGCAGATGTTGAAACTTAGTTGAGAAAGGAGCTTTGACCATGATACCTTTGGGAAACATCAGTGCCGACAGGGTTATGTCAATGCCCTCCTTTACATGGAGGCTTGAAAAGGAAAACATAAGGGGAAACACTGACGGCAGGGAGGCAGTCAGACAGGCAATATATAAAATACTTATGACGGAAAGATATGAATATCTGATTTACAGCTTTAACTACGGCGTTGAGCTTAACAGGCTTATAGGAAAAAGCAAGTCGGAGGCAAAGGCGCTCATACCGTCTATAATAGGGGAGGCTCTCACTGCCGACAGCAGGATATATTCCGTTTATGACTTTGAATTCAGCGACATAGACAAGGTAAGCCTGTATGTGAGGTTTACTGCTTCTACTGCCGAGGGGGATATAAGAGAGGGGGTGTATGTGAGTGTTTGAAGAAAAAACATTTGAGAATATATTAAACGATATGCTTTCCAACGTAAACGGAAAATTTGACAAGAGAGAGGGCAGCATTATATATGATGCTCTTGCTCCGGCGGCAATAGAGTTAAGTCAGCTTTATGCCGATCTTGATGAAATTCTGAATCAGGTTTTTGCCGACACGCAGGCAAGAGAATATCTTATAAGGCGTGCCGCCGAAAGAGGGCTGGAGCCTTATAAGGCAGGCTTTGCCGTTGTAAAGGGCGAATTTGACGTTATGGTCGGAGCAGGTGAAAGGTTCAGCCTTGGTACACTTAATTTTGAAACATTGGAATATCTGGGTGAAGAAAAGGGATATTACTTTTATTCCATGAAGTGCGAAACAAGGGGCAGTGCAGGAAACATAACAGGCTCTCTCATACCCATAGACAATATTTCGGGGCTTGGTCATGCGGCTGCTGTTGAAATACTTATCTACGGCGAGGACGAGGAGGAAACGGAGGCGTTCCGCAAAAGGTATTTTGACAGCATAAACAATATTGCTTTCGGAGGGAATGTGGCTGACTACAAAAACAAGGTGAAGGCCTTTGACGGTGTGGGCGGCGTAAAGGTATACCGTGCGGACAAATGGAAGGGCGCCGGCACTGTGAAGCTTGTCATAACCTCGTCACAGAATACTGTTCCATCGGAGGAGCTTATACATTCTCTGAAGGAGGCTATTGATCCTGTTGATTATGAGGGCGATGGCGTGGGGCTTGCTCCCATAGGGCATATTGTCACTGTGGAGGGGGCAAGCTCCGTAAATGTGGACGTAAGGTGCAGAGTTACATCGGACGGCAGCAATTCCGACATAAATGACGATCTGCGGCTTGCCTTTGAAAACCATATAAAGACGCTTAACGAAAAATGGGAGGACTATGAAAACATAACGGTTTATATATCCCACATTATAAGCTGCTTTTTAAAGGTAAAGGGTGTAAAGGACGTAAAAGAGGTTTATATAAATTCCCAGAATGAAAATTTATCAATAGCCGACGACTGCATAGCCATGGCAGGCAGTCTTGATGTGGAGGTGAGCCTGAATTGAGCGCAGCAAACAGGCTTATAGACTATCTGCCCTTTTATGACGCCGATACAGAGGAAATGAAGGAGCTTTGCAGGATTTTGCAGCTATGGATAACCGACTGTTGGCGCATAAATGAATTTATACTTGGCGAAAGCTTCGTGCAAAGCGCCGAAAGCATAGGGCTTGAAAGGCTTGAGAGCATTCTCGGTCTTAACGGCTTCGGGCTTGACACAGCACAGAGGCGGCAGAATATAATTTTCAGGCTTATGGGAGATCTGCCCTACACCATGTCTACGCTGTATGACAGGCTGTCTGTTCTGTTTGGTTCGCATTTTGAGCTTGAATACGGCGATGAGGAATATACACTCAATATAAGAATAGGTGTAAAGAGCACAGGTCAGTTTGAAATTATGAAAGCTATGCTTGAAAGGATTCTGCCTGCCAACATAGGAATAAGAGCCGAAATTCTGAGAAACAGGCATTGCAGCTTCAGAAAAGCCATACACGGCGAAATGAAAGCCTGCACTCACTATGAAATTAGAAACGATCTTGACCTTGCATTTTTGACAAAGGAGTGAAACAAGTGGAATATACCCGTAATTACAGACTGAAAAAGCCTGCCCAGACGGATTATTATGACGTTGATGATTTCAATTCAAATGCGGACATAATAGACGAAGCAATGGGGAACATACCGAGGGCGGTATACAACAGCGAAAGAAAAGCAATTGAATTTACAGGAGGAATTGCCGTGGGCGGATCAGAGGGACACGGCGGCGAAGGTTCATATGTTCTGGGGGCAGCAGGAAAGGACAGGCTTGGGGGAGTAAGGATAGGCAGCGGAATTGACGTTGACACTGACGGAACCATAAGCCTGAATCAGGAGGCGATAGTCGACATAATAGAGAAGAATGTTGTTGACATTACGCCCGAAGAAATAAGAACAATTTTTATGGGGGACTGATATTATGAGAAGAAGCATTTCTATGGATTCAGTGTCTGAGCTGAAGAATATGTCGGACATATCATATGAAGAAAAGGGAGGCTTTCCCAAATATTCAGTTGTCAGAGAGAGCGTTCCCACAAAGGGATATGGGGCATCATACAGTCTTTATGCAGACGGTGAGAGAAAGGGAGAAATTATAGATATTCCGGACGGACTTATTACCGGCGGAGCCTCTGTAAAGAAATGCACCGAGGAAAACATTCCCAAAGAGGGGCTTTGTGTGGGAGATGAATATGTGGATATATGCGTTTTTCACAACGGTGAAGAGGGGCATATATATTTTGCCGTCAAGGAGCTTACGGATTCCATGGGAGAGGTCTATGCGCTGAAGGAGCATACCCACGACAATATTGTTTCGGGAGTGAAGGGAAGTGCCGAGAAGGAATACAGAACGGGCAGTGTGAATATAACGGCGGCAGACATAGGGCTTGGGAATGTGGAAAACAAGTCCGGCTCCGACATAAGGGGAGAGCTTACGAAAGCGGAGGTAGTAAAGGCTCTTGGATATACTCCGCCGGAGCAGGACACTGATACGACATATACGGCGGCAACCTCATTGACTGAGGGTCTTATGTCTGCCAACGACAAGAAAAAGCTTGATGGAATAGAGGCAGGCGCACAGAAGAATGCCGTTTCGGGAGTAAAGGGAAGTGCCGAGAACGGATACAGAACGGGCAGTGTAAACATAACGGCGGCAAACATAGGACTTGGGAATGTGGAAAACAAGTCCGGCTCCGACATAAGAGGAGAGCTTACGAAGTCGGAGGTAGTAAAGGCCCTTGGATATACTCCGCCGGAACAGGACACGAAGGTCGCTGTGGACGGCTCTCTCAGCTCCGTTTCGGAAAATCCCGTTCAGAACAAGGTTATAAGCAATGCTCTTTCGGACGGCACTGTCAGCAAGCTGGGAAAAGTCAATGTAGGCGGCGAAACACAGGGAATGTATTTGCAGGGCGGAACACCGAAAGCAGGCAAAGCCTACATTCCCTACATGGGAGCGGTCACGCAGGGCAGCGACTGGGACAACTACAATACAACAGGCATATGGCACTGCAGTTACAACGACAAGACCAAGGATACACATTATCCGCCTGTTATAGCATGGGGAACTCTGGTGGTTCTGGCATATACAAGTCCGAGTCTTCAGCTGTATATTTCAAGCGGAACTTATCCGGGGCAGCCTGTTTATTCCCGTGCCATAGGCGGAGAATGGGGAGTTTTCGGAAGAGATGCTTTTTTAAGGCGCATTTCCATAGCGAAAACCGATTCGGCTGAGGAATGGCGAAGCATTGGGTCGGGGGCAGTGTACTGCAACTATACTATTGGCACTATACCCAACCCTCCGAGCCAATGGGGTATGCTTTTAAATCTTGCTGAGGGTGCTTACGATGTTGCTCAGCTCTGGATTCCTGTGGGTCCTGACAACAGCTCATCGATGTATGTGAGACATGGCAATGTTTCGAGAGGCTGGGATTCGGGGTGGAAAGCGCTGTCATGGAAGGAGCATACCCATGGGCTTGAAAGCGGCGACATAACGGGAATACTCCCCATAAGCAAGGGCGGCACGGGAGCTGCAACGACCGGTGAGGTGAGGAAGGCTCTGGGAATACCTGTCACAGATGAGGGATATAAAGCCGGCAGTGTTGTAAACGATCCAAGCAATGAAGCATATGGCGTAAGCCTTGTATTCGGAAAAAACAATGATGTAAGTGGCGATAACAATATTGTAGTCGGCTCGGATAATGAAACGGCAGATTCGAGCATAGCCATTTTCGGTACGAAAAATACTGTTGACTACGACCATTGCATTGTCGTAGGAGAAGATAATTACAGCGGCAGCAGCTACAGCGTAACTATGGGAAAAGGCAATAATGTTTCAGAGAGCTGCAATACGGCAATAGGGTGGTATCTCTATATTCAGAATTCAGCATACAACAATCTTTTCGGCAGGTATAACTTGTCTGACAGTACCACAAGAGATGATATGTTTATTGTGGGAAACGGCACGGGAGATGATGCACGTTCAAACGCCCTGCGTCTTGGAAGGACAGGCTCGCTCAGCATAATGGGAAACTACAATTCAAACGGAGCGGACTATGCGGAGTATTTTGAGTGGCTTGACGGAAATTCCGAAAACGAGGACAGGCGGGGTTTGTTTGTTACCCTTGAGGGTGAGAAAATACGTATTGCTGCTCCCTCTGACGACTATATTCTCGGGGTTGTTTCGGCGGTTCCGTCCATAGTGGGAAACACGCAGAGCGAGGTATGGAAAAACAGATATATGACGGACATTTTCGGGGCAAAGCTTACGGAAACAGTGGAGCTTGAATCCTCGGAAAAGGACGGAAGTGAGAAAAAAATTACGGAAACGAGATTCATTACGAATCCGGAGTACGACAACACTCAGACCTACATAAGACGTGAGGACCGCGTGGAATGGTCGCCTGTGGGAATGCTGGGTATGCTTGTGGCTGTGGACGACGGAAGCTGTGAGGTAAACGGCTATTGCCGTCCGTCGGAAAACGGCATTGCGGCAAAATCTGAGGAAAAGACAAAATACAGGGTTATGTCAAGGCTTGACGACAATCACGTCAGGCTTTTTATTATGTAAAGGAGGGGGCACATATGTCGGAAATGAGCATAGGCGACAATGCGGAGTATATAATGGATCATACGGGTGTCTATCACCCCTGCACCGATGCAAAGGCAAGAGAGGGGCTTGAGGAAAAGGCTGACAAAGTTCATACCCACACGCCGGAGGAGCTTGGACTTGGTACGGCGGCGGAAAAGGACTACACCGAAACGGTGGAACAGAGCAGCGCCAAGCTTATTACATCGGGAGGAGTATATGAGGCAATAAAGGGCATATATGATTCCCTTGGCAACATATCTGTAATAAAAAGCATTCAGAGGGGCACAGCGAAGGGTAAGAGCGAGGACGAGAACATACAGATACCCATTTCAGCTGTTGACCCGAATAAATGTATGGTTCTTCTTGACAATTCAATGATAATTTCAGGCGGTGTTTCCTCTGTCAGAGGTGCATATGTGATTTCTCTTGAAGAAACAATGCTTACCATATCGCCAAACGGAACGAGATCCGGCGGAACGGAATGTGAGGTAGGCTGGCAGGTAATTGAATTCAGATAAAACAAGGCTGCTGTCGGTATTTATTGACAGCAGCTTTTTGTATTGCAAAAAACAAGTAAAAAAATAGTGTAGATAAAAGCGGAATAGTATGCAATAATAAATATGGAAATATTTGGTAATTATTGGAGGGTAATTGACTTTTCTGAAAGGATCGGTGGTTATAATGAAAAAACAGTCAGATATACTTATGCGCTATGCAGCCGAAAGATGTGGGGAAATATATTATAATGAAGAAACTGTAAACAAAGAGGCAGAATTTGAAAAAATGCTGCCCGAAAAGCTTAAGGAGGTATATGTCAGTCTGTCGGAGGAGATGGCATATGAACAGCAAAAAAGGGAAACGGAAATCTATATCCGGGGAATGAAGGACTGTTATGGCATAATAAAAATATTGGAAAACTGATATATATTGTACATTTTGCATAAAAAGCGGACTTCATTCTGACACTTATTCTTCTATAATTTTAATTTTTTATATTAAAAATTTGTTTTCACTATTGATTTTTTGTTTATGTTGGTTTATAATTAATTACAGCTATAATAAAGGTGTAATGACATGGGCACTATCGGTCGGGGAGTCTTGGTTTAACTTCCCGTATATGTGGCAGAACGGGGACGATAACTTTCAGAGGAGCGGTACTGTCAGTCATAACATTGGTTTTATTGTAGAAAACCGGGTTATATGGATTTACGATTTTTTCGTATGCACTCCCATATAACTGACAACATTCAAAAAAGGAGTGAAAAAAATGAAAAAACGCAGACTTTTAGCGGGGTTATTGGCGTTTGCTATGACTGTAACGTCAATTTCCTTTAATGCTTTTGCTGAAGAAGCAGCTCCCGAAGCTGCCGCAACAGAAGAAGTCGCTCCCGATGAAACTGCCGATGATGCAGCGGATGCTGTTGTTGATGAAGCAGCAGACGATGCAGCAGATGATGCAGTGCAGGAAGCAGAGGACGACGCTGTTGTTGACGAAGCAGAAGCAGACGATTCTGCAGATGCAGCTGACGATGCAGCCATAGAAGATGCTGACGATGCAGCTGCGGACGATGCTGATGCTGCGGTTCCTTCAGATTCCTCAGAAATAGTTGACGACAGCGTACTTGGCGAGGTTGTTGACAATGCGGTAGAATCAGAAGGCGAAACAACAGCAGAAGCAGACGAGTACGGCATTGCTCCTATTGCATTCAGTCCCGATATGATCGAGGCTATGGGTGCTTGGCAGGGCGCAATATTCGGAAACAGCGTTTCCGGTGATAACTGTTCACCCGAAAACGAATCCATCAAGGCTTCATCAGAAAAAGACGTAGAACTGATGGCTAAGAAGGGTAAGGTTGCAAAAAACCAGGAAGGTATAGTTTTCTATTATCAGGAAGCTACCCTTGACGATGACTTCACACTCAGCGCAGATGCTACTGTTGTAAGCTACAAAAACGACAATCAGGTTGCATTCGGTCTTCAGATGAGAGATGATGTTTTCGAGAGCGGTACTGACCCCGGAAACGGAAATTACGGCACATCTATTGCAGCAGGTCCCTTCAGACTTGCAACATCAGGTGCTTACAAAGCTTTAGGCTATTACAGAGGAAACGGCAACGGCGATAATGTAAACCTTGTTCCCAATGCTGATCCCGAAAAAGAGACCGGAGATGCAGCTACGGCTGCAAAGCTTGCAGTAGACGGAAAGATTTCCACAGGTAATAAGATCCACTTAGAGCTTGCTTATAATCATACTTTCAATACAGTTACTCTTACTGTTGGAAAAGACTCCACAACACTTAACATAGATGATTTCGCATATCCCTTCGATATGAACGGTCCCATTTATGTAGGTCCTTTCGTATCAAGAGAAGCTGACGTACAGTTCTCAAATCTTGACCTTACAATAGGTACACCTGTTTATGAGGTTGAGGAATGGATCGACGGAACATCATCAGGCAAGAACAATACGTTTACAGTTACACCTACCTCAGATGCAAGCGGTAATCCCACATCTGTTAAGTTCGAGCAGACAAAGGACAACTCAGGTAAGGTAAGTGATGATTCCGAACAGTATGCATACTATGTTGGTAAGTTAAACTCAAAGGCTAACTTCACACTTTCTGCCAAGATGACAATTGACAACTTCATTTCATCAGGCAGCAACAACAACCAGACAGCCTTTGGTCTTGTTTTAAGATCAACAGTTGATCAGACCGACTCATCATACACAGGTACGGTTGACGGCACAACAGCTGACGGAAATCTTCATTCACCCGGCGCAATGCTTGCTTTCATACCTGCTGAGAAGAAGGTTGACTTAGACGGCGACACAGTAGCTGAAACCGATGTTCAGGGCGCAAGCATAAGAGCACGTGGCTATGATAAGGACGGCGCTGTTGAATCAAAGCCCACATTCACACCTATTGCAAACTATACGATAGCAACAGGTCAGGTTTATGACGTAAGCATTTCAAAGTCAGGCGATTCCTATACATTCGTAGTTGCTGATGAAGCAGGCAATCAGAATATTGCTTATCTCAGTTCTACAAATGCATTCGGCTCTGACATATATCCCGGTTTCTTCGCAGGAAGAAACGTAAGCGTAACCTTCAGCGATACAAAGCTTGAGGTCGACAACAGACAGGTTCAGAGAGTATGGATCGAAAAGCAGCCCACACAGACTGAATATTACATAGGTGAAGCTTTCAATCCCGAAGGCATGGTTGTTAAGGCTGAATTCCTTGATCCCGTTACGGGTGAAACTTCCGAAAGCGAACTTACGGAAGCTGACTATACAATGAACGGCTTTGACACAACCACATTGGGCAGCCATACAATGCAGATCGTTAAAGGCTCACAGATGGCTACACTTGAATATACTGTACGTAAGAAGAGAGTTACAGCCATCGATCTTAAGTATGCTCCTACCCTCAACAGATATTATGAATATCAGCCATTTGAAAAGGCAGGATATGAGGGTACTGTTATATTCGAGGACGGCTCCAGTGAAGCTTTAAGCGATGACAATATGATCCTTACAGTGGACGGACAGCCCATTGATGAAACAAAATATTGGAGAGCAAGCGAAGCCGGTGTCAAGACAGTTTATGTTTCATATGCAGAAACAGATACCCTTGACCCCAACGGCGTTCAGGCTTCATTCAATTTAACAATACTTCCTTATGTTCTGACAGATCTTTCCGTAGGTGTACTTCCTGTTACCACAGAATATTTCGTTAATATGGCGGAAGACCGTGATGATGAAGGAAACCTGAAGGGTCTTATCATAAGAGGCGTATACCGTGACGCTAACGGTAATTTCTATTATGATTACTTAAGCCCCTCTGTATACACAGTTTCAGGTTTCCACTCAGATGTTATCGGTCAGTTCAACTGGACGATCGCTCTTAACTCTGATCCGTCAATATCAATCACACTTCCTTACAAGGTAAATACGGTTGTTACACTTTCAACGGATATTACAAGATATCCCAGAACAACATATGATGTTGGCACATCACTTCAGGAAATCGCAAGTCAGATTTTTGCCAATACAGTAATTACACAGTCGTATTCAGACGACACAACAAAGGATTTCACAGCTGATGAGTACATTATCAATATGTCTGAGCTTGGCGGCGACAGTGCTGTTACAATGGCTAAGCTTACCGGCGAAAGCGGCATCAGCGGAAGCGCAGATGCAGAAGGTACATATACAGTAACTATCGGCTTCAACGATCCTACTGTTCCGGAGCTTGCAATGGATATTACTATCTGGGACGCTCCCGAACATTATTGGAAGGTAGTTCGCTTCGGCGCATCTGCCGGCGATAAGGACTGCGGCGTTACATTCAATGCGCCTCAGGATGACCACGGTTTATCTCAGGATGTAGAAGTATATTCAAACAATGGCGCAGGTAAGATTACAAACTCCGGTCATGACGGTATGGAATATTACTACACAAGAGTAAACGCAGAAAACAACTTTGAAATTTCAGCCGACATTAAGGTTGTAAACTATATGTCCGGCGGAAAGAACGAAACCCGTACATCTCAGGACGCTTTCGGTATCATGGCAAGAGATAACATACCTCTTAAGCCGAGATCAGACTACGGTCCGGACTTAGACACATATGAAAATATGAAGCCCAACTCCGTAGTTCAGACAGTGAATGCAGCGGTAGATGAAAACGGCGAGCCTATACCTCAGAACGATGGCTCCGACTATTACGGAAACATAGTTCTTGCAGGTGCATATGCTGAGAGCAACCCGAAGGCTCCCACAACAGCATCAGGTATTCCTTCATTCAACAGCAACCGTCTCAAGATATATGCAAGAAGCGGCATCACAGACGCTGACGGCGGCGGAGCAATTCAGGAGGACGTATATCTTCTTTACAACGGTTCCGAATTCGGCGACTATATCACAGGCGATTACGCAAACAATTGGGAATACTTCTGTCCGAAGGCCGGTGACGTTTATCACATCACCCTTACAAGACTTAACGACGGATATTACATGGAAAGCACTATACTTGCTGTTGGTGAAGAAAACGCAAGATATGCAGACAGAGTTGTAGGCAGAACATTCTCATCTGCTTATAATATGCTTGCTGCAGGCGTACAGGAAGATCCTCTTCTGGTACAGAATTCAGACACTATCTATGTTGGTTTCTTCGCAGCAAGAAACGGCGATATAGAGGTTTCCAACATCGAACTCAACGAAACAAACGTTGAAACAGACCTTAACACAACAGGTGTACTTGAGGACGTACAGAACGCCGGTTTCTCAATCGTATCACCTCTTTACACAGAAAATACAGACTACAGCCTTATAATCAAGGCAAACAACAAGTCCGGCGGTTATGCTACCATCAAGCTTGGCGATGAGGTTGTTGCAAACAGAATGACCGTTGCAAAGAAGGCTACTTCTATTGGTCTGAAGCTTCAGCCCAATACTGTTTACGATCTGACTGTAACATATGTTCCCAACCTGAGAGATATACTCTCATCTGAAGAACCTATGACAGAGCACTACAAGCTCTACTGCGTAAACGGCGCTAATGTAACCGAAAGCGGTACGTACTATGTAGCTCCCGCAAAGGGCTATGGTGAACCTGACGGCGGCGTATACGGCGACTTCAGAAACAGCGGTACCATTGATTCTCCGTTGGAGCTTGATGCAGCACTTGCACTTATCAAGGCCGGCGAAAAGATCATAATGCTTGACGGTACTTATCTGCGTGACAGCGTTGTTCAGATCGCAGAAACAAACTTCGGTTTCACAGACAAGATGAAATATCTCGAAGCCGAAAACGACAGAAAGGTTACTATTGACTTCCAGGGCAACTCTGCAGGTCTTGACGTAAGAGGCGACTGCTGGTGGATCAAGGGTATCAGATTCCTTCATTCAGCAGATAAGATGACAGGCGGACAGCTTTCAGCTTCTGACTGTGTAATTGAAAACTGTGTATTTGCAGAGTCAGGTACAACAGGCTTCCAGGTATCAGGTAATTCAGCAGACAGATTCGCTGAATGGCCTTCAAACAACCTTATCCTTAACTGCGAGTCATACAACTCTATCGACTCCAGCGGACAGGACGCTGACGGCTTCGGCTGCAAGCTTACTGTTGGTAACGGAAACGTATTCAAGGGCTGTGTATCTCACAACAATCAGGACGACGGCTGGGATCTCTATACAAAGGGATCAAGCGGACCCATAGGTTCTGTTATACTTGAAGACTGTGTATCATATGATGACTCACTCTATCTCGTAACAAAAGAGAACGCAGGTAATCCTACATTTACAGACATCAACGGCGTAACAAAGACATGGCTTACAAACGGTCAGACCACAGTTGTTTATAACGGCGCTGATCCTACAAAATATACACCCGGTGAAAAGATAAGAATGTCACCTAACGGCGAGAAGTCCTCTTCAAGAAACGGCTTCAAGCTCGGCGGCGAGTCCATCTATGTACAGCACTATATTAAGGATTCTTATTCATTCGGCAACAACTCCTGGGGTATTGTTCCCGCTAAGGGTACTATCAGATCCGGTAAGGGTATCGACTCTAACTCCAACCCGGCTATGAAGGTAAGAAATGTTATTTCTTACAACAACGCTTGTAACTTCGGTCTTAGCTCAGCAGCATCAAGCAAGACAGTAAACTACAACATCGACGGCGCTATTTCAATAGCTCCTTTCGGTACACCTAAGGCAACTCAATCAGGCAGCAATTATGTATGGTCAGGATTCAGCTATGGCGATTCTATCCTTACATATAACTCAAAGAACGATGAGTGGACAAACGAGGCTTATTCCTCCGAAGCACTTGCCAGAAGAGCACAGGAAGCTCTTGAAACAAACAAGCTTCTTACTTATGTTCTTACACTTCATTACGACACAACACCCGTAATGATCGAAAGTCCTACAAACTGGCTTGTTAAGTCAGCTGACTCAACACAGTACACATGGGGTACATCAAGACTTCAGGGCGAGAGAACTCCTGATACAGTTGCAGGTCTCGATCCCGGTTCACATTATGTAAAACCCGGTGACAACGTAGTAGGCTATGCAGGATATAACTCTGAAGGCGAAGAAGTAACTCCCGATTGGTTCGTATCTACAAGCGAGAGCGATGCAATTGACCAGTATGGTTTCATTATTGACTCCAACAACGACAACGTTCTCAATGCAGACGACTTCAAGACAAACGGCTTCTTACAGCTTACACCCGAACATCAGTATCAGTATAAGGAATGCGATATTCCTCAGTACAATGCTCTTTACAGAAGATATTTCGGACTTGATCCCGAACCCGATCAGCCTACTGTTCCCGAAGAACCTACAACAAGCGCTCCTGCACCTTCAACACCTTCAGGCGGCAGCAGCGGCGGTTCAGGCGGCGGCAGCAGCAGCGGCGGTGGCGGCGGAAAGGTAACCACCACATCTAAGGTTGGCGAAGCTGCAGCACCCGGCGATACACCATCAACAGGTGAAGAAACCGTAACACCTTCAACACCTTCAGCTCCTTCAGCTCCGGTAGAAGTACCGAAGAAGGCAAGCGGCGCAGCAGGAACAGTTAATCCTCCTGCAGCAACAAACGCAAGCACAGGTTTCGATGATATCGGAACAACACCTTGGGCTTCAGGTTCTATAAACAGACTTGCCTCAGCAGGTATTATAAACGGCGTAAGCGCTAACGAGTTCAAGCCTGACGGACAGATGACAAGAGGCGACTTCTGCGTACTTATCGACAGACTGTTAGGTCTTGACAAGGCAGCTGACTCACCGTTTGATGATGTTGACAGCTCCAAGTATTATGCAGATGCTGTTGCCAATGTAACAGCAGCAGGCATTGCACAGGGATATGATGACGATACATTCCAGCCTGAGAAGCTTATCACAAGACAGGAAATGTTCGTACTCATTGCTAAGGTTTATGACTACATGGGCTATAACATCAACGCAAGCACAAGCGTACTCAATAAGTTCGCAGACGGCGCAGATGTTGCAGCTTGGGCAGCTCCTTATGCAGCATTCCTTGCACAGTACGGTATTGTAAATGGCTCTGACGCAAATACAATCAACCCGACAGTTGCCATTACAAGAGCAGAAACAGCAGTTCTTCTTGAACCTGTTTATGATGCAGCACTTGACGCAGTTCAGTCTATCCTTGATGCAGTAATCGACACAGCAGTTGATGAAGAAGCAGCAGAGGAAACTGAAGCAGACGAAGCAGCATCTGAAGAAGAGTCAGTTGAGGAAGACTCCGAAGCTACATCAGAAGAAGAAGCATCAGAAGAAGAATCCGATGCTGAAACAGAAGATGCATCAGAAGAATCAACCGACGAAGCAGTTGAAGCTTAATTTTTAAAAAATAAATTTTCCGACCCTAAGATTACGATCTTAGGGTCGTTTTTTTGCGTAATAAACAGATTATAGGATTTGTTGGCAGGCTTGGGAATAAAAATTTCAGCTTACATTGACAATTTACGAAAATATGTTATGATATTTGATGTAACAGTAGTTGTATGTATATGGTGGGGAAGATATGATTTTATTGATTCTGAATTCAGAGGATGCCTTACTTATAGAAATAATATATAGAAGATATTCCAAATTTATGTATAAGGTGGCGTATAATATATTACATAATAAGTATGACACAGAAGATGCCATACAGCAGACAATTGTCAGAATTATTTCCTGTATTGAAAAAATCGGTGAGGCAGAGGACAAAAAGACAAGAAATTTTATCGGGATTATTTGTCGGAATATTGCTATTGATATATATAACAAGCGAAAAAAACAAATTGATGTTTGTGATATCAGCGATTACGAGGGCATTAGTGTTGATGATAATGATTTATCATTGATTGTTGTCAGCCAAGATAATGTTGAAAAAATAGAAAGGTTTATATGCAGTTTAGATAAAAAATATCAGGATGTGTTGTTTCTGAGGTTACAGTATGAATACAGTATCGGTGAAATTGCAGATATACTGGACTTAAGCTATGACAATGCACAGAAAAGACTTGAAAGAGGCAGGAATAAGCTGAAAAAGTTTTTGCTTGAGGAGATGAATAAAAATGAATAACAAAACCAATAGTATATACGAGGACGCAATAGATATTTTACTTAAAGCTGCCTGTTCAAGTGCATCAGATAAAATTTTTGACGATATAGATGAAAGTATGTCAGATGATGAAATTATATTTTCGCCTCAGCACATAAATGCTGTGAACCAAATTTTTCGGAATGAAAGAAAAAAGAAAAAGCGACTTAAGGTTAAATTTAAATGGCTGTTAATTGCAGTTGTTATAATAATAACATTATTGTTGTCTGTTATGACAGTATGCGCTTTCAAAGAAAGGATAGTGAATTTTTTTATAAATAAAACGCATTTGGGGACTATATTACATTGCGAGTCGAGTGAAGAGGATAATTTAATAGGATTCGAGCTTATTGTTAAATATATCCCACAGGACTTTGAGGAAACACAAAAATATTCTGATAAAAGTGAATGTTTTGTAATGTATGAGAATAATGAGAAATACATAGCTGTGGATAAAATGAATGCACCGGACAGATATGCTTTTAATACTGAAAACGCCGAAGAAAAATACATTGATATTAATGGTAATAAAGCAATGTTAAGCATAAATGAAGATGTAAGTATAATTGTCTGGACCCAAAATGGATTTGTTTATTCTGTATCAGGGAATACAGACAGCGATATTTTGACTGAAGTAGCTCAGAATATCTCTTAATATTTGTAAAATATAAACTGTTGCAAATGCTGATAAATTGGCATTTGTGACAGTTTTAATTTTATTTGCGGCAAAGCTTATATTTTCATAAAATATTATAATAGAATATTGCGGTTACCGAAATTATTATCAAAAAAATATTTTGAAAAAAGTGTCGTAAAAACGTTTTAATAAGAGTTTTAATATATAGAAGCATGCTGTTGAGGTTTTGATTAGGTTATGATGGAGTAAAAGACCAAATCAATCAAAATCTTCTATAAATTGCTTCAAACCATTAAGAAAGGGGGGATATATATGAGGAAAATAATAGTTATTCTTTTATCAGGCATTATGCTCTTTAGTGTTAATGTATTTGCAGAAACTGCAGAAACAGAAACCGGTAAACATATGGAAAGCTCTTATTGCAGCACTATTGTACCATATTATACGGGTATTGTTTCGGCAAACAATAACTTAAACATAACAGCTTCAGGTTCTGCAGAGTGCAGTGCAAAAACACAAACAGATTCAGGCTATGATGCAAAGGTAAAAATAGAACTTCAACAAAAAAACGGCTCATGGAGTACTATAAAAACTTGGACAAATACAAATGATAAGATTGCAATTTTATCAAAAAGTTATTCTGTATCCAAGGGATATTTATATAGGCTGAAAACAACACATTATTGCCTTGATAAGACCGGCAAAACTATTTCATCAATAAATATGTACAGTGATACAGTGGAGTATTAAATACATAAGGGATGAAATACTATGCTAAACTGCAATTGTTAAATAAAATAAAATTTTAGGAGGTTTTTATGAAAAAAATAGCAATTATTTTATCATTACTTACAACTATTATGGCACAGTCACTTACTTTTGCGCAATCTGATGTAAGTGCAGCAGTCAATACAAACGGGACATCAACAGCATCCAGCACTGCCAAACCATATAATACAAGTTATGATTTTGACAGTTATCAAATTTCCGGAACAAACAGTTTTAGCACGGATATTGATTTGTCAAGTAACCAACCGTATGGGAAGGCATATTACTCCAATAACAGCTCTGAAGATGTTACACTTTCTGTAGATGACCACGGAAGTATTACAATTAAGCCATATAAAAGCGGTGGTATAACTTGGAAAAAATCTGCCTTTAAAAGTACTTATAATGTTGATCTTCATTGCTCGACAAAAGATTTAAACGGTTTGTTTTCACTGGCAAAATCTGATAAAGCATTTTCATGATGAATAAAAGGAAAGCCATCTTAAAGTTAGAGTCTACTTCAAATAGAATCTGTTAATAAGTCTATTTTTATTATGGGTATTTCTATGGTCTTAACTACTATACAGATTAAGCAGAAAAGTCTTACCTATATAAAGTAAGGTGCAGAAAAGCTGAATCTTTGCACATTGTGGTTATTTAGCTTATACCGCAGAAGAACAAATATAGACAGATAATATATATTTGAAGCTTGGAGGGATTCTTATGAAGAAAAGCATAGTCGTTTTGTCACTGCTTGCCGCTGTTGCATCACAGTCAATCGCTTTTGCACAATCCGATGTGAACACCGTAATAAATGCAGATAGTTCCGATGAATTACAATGCAGCACTTGGGCTGAAGAAAATATTAAAGAAGCTATAAATTTAGGATTTGTTCCCGAAAAATTGCAGTCTGATTATACCAATGATATAACAAGAGACGATTTTTGCCGCCTTGTTTTTGAAGCATATGCATTTAAAACAGGCTATACATATGCTTCGGACGCGGACAGAAATAATTTCAAGGACACAGGTCAGAATTATATAGATGCAGCCTATGCGGTTGGAATCGTTAAAGGTGTGGGAGATGGTATGTTTGCGCCCGAAAGACCGACAACAAGACAGGAGGCGGCAGTTATGCTTTCAAAGCTTGCAGAATTATGCAGACTTGAAAAAGGCAGCGTCAATATACAATATACAGATGAAGCCGATTTTGCGTATTGGGCTAAGGACAGCATATACGGGATAAGCCGATATAAAGACAATAATGGCGTAAGTATTATGACGGGAACAGGAGATGGGAAATTTTCACCTCTTTCCAATTGTACGAGAGAGCAGGCTATCGTTGCAATGTCAAGAATTGTATCCGCCGATATTGCCGATGAAAACAGCTATAAACAAAACAATCAGTATGAAATTTGTGCATTTATAAAAGATATAGACGGAAATACAATAACTCTTGATTTGGCGGAATACATTACATCGGAGGATAAAGAAAGAATAGCTGAATTATCAAGGTTGGGAATCAATACTTATATGCCAAATGGTTATTTTATATATAATCCCGATATAAATGTTGAAAAATACACATTAACAGAAGAAACCGCATACAATTTCATTGACTGGGGGAGAGATTTTGCAGATGAAAATGCTGAAGATTTATATGCTTCTAATGCAGATAAGGAGGATTTTTTTAAATATATCAAGCCTTATATCGACAAGGGTTCAAAAGTACCGTTTTTCTTTAAATTTGATGGAAATAATGTTGTAAGTATAACGGAAAAGGTCATAACATCAATATAAACATTTGTTATTCCAAAAGGCATAGGAAAGCTGGGAAATGAAAAAGGGCTTTGTGGTTGGAAAGCCCTTTTTTATTGTGGTTTTGAGTTCTTTTGAGTAGGGTGAACGGTTCGGTGTGACGAGTAGTTTTACGAAGGGCTGAATATGAGTTTGTTATCAGTTCCATCGATATTTATGGTGTATATGTAGGTTGAGGTCAGTGCATAGGGGACATTGGGCATTTCATTATTCGGCGGGTCAGGGTTTGAAGTTGTTTTTTCTGTATTTAAGGGGGGATATGCCTTTTGCTTTTTTGAATACGTCGCCGAAATAGTTGCTGTCGCTCCAGCCGCAGTCCATGGCTATCTGGGTTATGGATTTGTCTGTTTCGAGAAGCATATGGGACGCCGCCTGTATTCTTATGCTGCAGAGATATTCCTTATAGCCGAAGCCTGTTGACTGCTTGAATTTTTTTGAAAAATAGGTGGGGCTTAGGTTTACATATGCTGCTGCTTCTTCAAGGGTCAGCTCGTTCATATAGTTTGCTCTTATGAATTTTGCGGCATACTGCATAAGTACGTCGGAGGAGTCTGTATTACGGGCATAATCGTTTTTTCTGTAATTCTTATAGCGTATAAGAAATATTACAAGCTCCTGAAATATGTTCTTTATGTTAAGCTCTGAGAGGGAATCGGGGTTATTATATTCAAAAAGCATTCTTTCGAGCAGGGCATCTATGTATTCCCTGCTTGATTTGGATATGCTTATTACGGGAGGGGCGGAAAAAATTTCGCTCAGTGAGTCTGCAAGCTTTTCATCTCTGAAATCGGGCAGAGCGCCGCCGCCAAAGGTTATGGCGATTCTTTCGTGGGGTCTGTCGTTTACATACGATGTCTTATGTATGGCGTTTATGGGTATGAAAACCATATCGCCTTTATTCAGCACATATATAGAATCCTCAAGGAACATTTTGCTTGTTCCGTCAATTAAATAATATATCTCATATCTTGGGTGAAGGTGGGGCGACTTCATATCGAAGTAGGGGCTTCGTCTTACTTTTGTTATTTTAAAATCTTCCGTCATTTTTTTCACCCTCCTTGAAATTTATAATAATTATATCAGTCGTACAGCAAAAAATCAATATTTTCATATTAAAAAAATAAAATATAGGTGGTAATTACAAATAATTTGTTATATACTGACATAACACAAAGGGAGGAATAATTATGGCAAAAAGCATAGCGGCAAAAAATACGGAGCTTATATTGAGGGGCAGCCTTATAACGGCTATAATTTCGCTGTCACTGCCTATTATTGCCAACAGCTTTATGCAGTCTATGTATAATCTGACTGATGCATATTGGCTTGGCAGGCTCGGTACATCGGATATGGCGGGGATTTCCCTTGTTACCCCTGTGCAGAATATGATAGTCAATTTCGGACAAGGCATAACTCTGGCAGGCTCTATACTTATTTCTCAGTATATTGGGGCAAGAGATCTGAAAAATGCCAGATCTATGGTCAGTCAGATTTTTGTGTGTGCCATGCTGTTTTCATTTGCCCTTACCCTTGCTGTTTTCCTTTTGAGTAGCGGAATAGTCAGATGGCTTGGCGCTGAGGGAGAAGTTCTTACAAAGGGCAGCATTTATCTCGGTACTGTAATATGGGATCTTCCCTTCTTATTTATAATAAATATTTTCACTGCCGCAAGTCAGGCACAGGGCAACACCGTACGACCTATGATAGTTAATTTTTTGGGCATAGTGCTGAATATGGTTTTTGACCCGTTTCTTATGCTTGGGCTGGATATGGGTATTTCCGGAGCGGCGTATGCTACCATTCTTGCGAAGGTTCCCTGTGCGGCGATAGGGCTTTTCTTTCTCTTCGACAGAAAAAATGAGGCATATCTCACGTTCAGAGGGTTCAGATTTGAAAAAAGCAAGCTTTCCAATATAATTAAAATAGGTCTGCCTACCGCTATGGGAAGTGCCGCTATGCAGTTCGGAATGCTGCTTATGTCTAAAAATGTTCTTGTTTTCGGGGACGATGCTATGGCGGCTTACGGCATAAGCAACAGAATAAACGGCATAATCACGCTGCCGAGCACTGCTGTCGGTTCGGCTGTTGCAACCATTGTGGGGCAGAACATGGGGGCAAAAAACAGGGAGAGAGCCGAAGAAGCCTATAAAAAGGCGAGAATTATGATAGTCTGCTTTCTGTTTATAAGCGGTATGATTCTTTCGAGAAAAATATGCTCCACATTTATGGTGACTGTGTTTTCCTCGGATCCGAAGGTTATATCTATGGCGTCCGACTTCTTGTCGATTATGGCGTTCTGGTGTTGGACAAACGGCATACATAATACCACCACGGGGCTTTTCCAAGGGACGGGAAATACTCTGTATACTATGATAGTGGAGTCGGCAAGGCTTTGGGTGTTCAGATTTGCTTCTCTTTTCATAATGAGAGAAATATTTAATATGGAAGAAAGAAGTGTGTGGTTTTCCGTTGTAATAAGCAACGGTATTGCGGCGTTTATAATGTGGCTCCTTTACAGAATGGGGCTTTGGAAGGACAACAAGGCAAAGCTTTAAAAATGCGGTGGAATTGTCAGTCAAAATATCTTTTTAATTTGACAACCCCACCGCATTTTGATATTATTAAAATATAATGGAGATTTTGTAGACAAATTACATAATTTTACGGAATATGATAATAACTTTTTCATTAAAAATCACTCCCGACTATTGACTTGTTCACGGGTGAACATGTTATTATTATAATGTGAATTAAGAAAAATGTCAATTTATGAAATAAAAGCTTATTACAAATTGTACAAAAAGGGGGAAATCGAAATGACTGATTGCAGCAACAACAGACCCTGCCCTTGTACTTATGACTGCCCAAGGCACGGTAAATGCTGCGCCTGCGTAGCCCACCACAGGGACAATAATGAAGGTGTGCCGGGATGTTTTTTTTCGGCTGAAGCAGAAGCAACCTATGACAGAAGCATAGAAAATTTGGCAAGAGATAAGGGGCTTCTGTAAGTCCTTGGCGGAGTTCTTACTCCGTAAATGAATAATTAATTATTATATAGATATTTTGAATATAAATGACATAATTTTATGGGGAAAGGAGATAAATTTCGTGAATAAAACAGGTTTTTCAAAATATATAAGCAATATTTCCAAGGGGGGGGGTATTATCCGCGACCTTTAATAAACCCTCCATCAGAAAGTAATAATAAAATACCATCGGGAGTAAGGACTGCTGCGCTGTTTGTTTTTACTCTTGTTTTTTCCCTCATCGTGTCAACGGTTGTTTTTGCCGAGGGTTCGAGAGATATTATGAACGGTGCATTTGAAAATTACAGGGCTGTCAAAAATAAAGAACCTGTGGAAACTGAAATTTCAAGATGGACTCTTATAACTGACGGACCTCAGACAAACGTGAATTTTATGGGCGTAAAGCGTCAGCAGAAGGTTAAGTTTTACGCTTATGAGGGCGAGGTCGTGCTTCTCGGCTCAAGCGGTACCAAAAGAACGGACGATATAAAAATTACCGCTCCCGACGGCAGCATAACTAATCTTGATGTAATAGCCACAAGCGGAGGTGTCAACGGCGCCGGCAACATATCCAAGCGAACAGAAGAGATAGCCGGTCCCAGAGGAGTTATATTCCCCGATTCCGATGGAAATTACACAGGCTCTCCCGTCAGCACGAGCGGCTATATGCCTATTGAATATGAGGTAGAGCAGTCCGGCGTTTATGTGGTTGAATTTCTCGCGGCATCTACCGGCGGCAGCGGCGGCAGCTCCGTATCTGTCGGCGCGACAAGTACATTTGCCGACACAAATAATCATGTTCAGGCTTGGGACGTTACTGTTGCGAAAAAGGGGGGTCCCAATTATCACGCAATAAACGGTCGTGTGTGGGCGGACGCTCTTGTGCTTCAGTGTCTTGGCGGAAACTATCTTTACGGACACGTATACGCCGTCACAAGAGACGGATATATATGGAATTTTTCTTTGAACGGTATGAATCCCAATACATTTGCCATGTACTGCAATTCACGAGGCGGCATAGGTACGGGTACGAATGCATCGGCTTATCATTCTGTTCATTCCCCTATAAGTAATTATTACGGCTTTAATGTATATAAAATGCTCAAGGACGTGAACGGCAGCCCTGACGGTATTCAGATAATGGGTCCCGACAACGATGTTACCGATATAGACTCGCCCTATCATATGTTTTTCAATTATCCCGATATGTCTATTCCCGAAAGCATTGTTTCTTCAAATGCAAAGGCTCCCGGACAGATAACGGGTCTGCGCTATGACGGACGTACAGGCGGAAACACTGACTCGGACGATAATTTCAGCGGAAGTGACGAAAAGGACAACAGTCCTGCCTATGTGGGCGTAGGCGGCTTTTTTGAAATAAGAACAAATGCCAGCTCTTACGAGGTTGTTCTTGATATGTCGAATATGTACGCCAAATATTATCACGGACAGCCGGGAAATGACTGCACTGCCGATAAGTCTATGAAGGGGGTTATATGTCTTAGCTCCAAGCCGGAGGCAGGCAAAAAAAGCAACTATAATTTCATATATTATGACAAGCTGAGAACAACATGGTATTACATATATTCAAAGGATCCGAGCTCCAATGCACAGATAGAAGCTGACGAGGAAATGAATGTAGCTACCATAAACAATCATATTGCCTATGCACCAATTCCGGCGGAGGATCAGGCGGATATAGTAAGTGCTTTCACTGCTGCCTGCGGAGGAGTGGCGAACTATTCAAAGCTTGGTATAGATTTCGGCGAATATAAGTCACTGGGAAAAGTCCTTCTCGGAAATGCGGCTGTTGAAAGTACGGCGACTATTGACAGAATAAAGTGGAATGGCTGTGACCAGTACGGACGGGTTCTTCCTATGGGCTATTATTTCGGAAATACAGGAAGAGGAACCGTTACGGCGACAGCCAAGGCAGGTGAAATACACTTCCCTATGGGTGACGCTGAAGCTATGGTGAATGGTGTTGCAATATGGCTTGAAAATCCTCAGGACTGGATGGGACTTAGCGGAAAAAGCGAAGCTGAGCAGACGCAGATGAGGTCAAAGCTTTATTACAACAATGCCGATAAGAGCAGACTGAGAGATTATAAGGTTACAGCGGCTCAGAAGGTTATGCCGGGCTCAGACGGAAATGACAACAGTATAACAGGCTCGTCGTTTACATGGGCAAACGGAAATGTGTCGTGGTTCTGGAATCTTCCCAGAGATGTGACAAACAGCGCTGCGGGAGAGAGCGAAGCAAACGCCGATAAAACAGACGGAAAATGGATAACGGGAAATCCTGTTTTTGAGGACTTTTCAATAGATGGTATTGCGTCCTATGAATATGATGCTTCAAAGGCAGATCAGGGAAATAAAAAGCCCACTCTCAAGGCATCTGTTTTTGCAAACAACGGTGCCGACCACGGTATAGCCGATATATGGTCTTATGCAGGCAAGGGCGAAAGCTATCAGCTTGACCAGCCCATAGAAATTTACAATCTTGTGAGCCGGAAGGAAGTAACGGGCTTCGTATTCCTCGATACTCCCGAAGTCAAGGGCGGCGATGGCGACTACGACAAAAACACAAACGACAGAGAGCTTCCCCAAGCTAATGTTGTGGCTTCATATGGCGACATGGGACTTCTTGAAGGTCGTGGCATGAGCGGCTCTCCCGTGACCTACACGACAAAGACAAACACAAACGGCTATTACAGCATACCTGTGGATATGAGAGCCTTCGGAACAGGCGGAGAAGTTTCCAAGGAGGTTACTCTGACAATTACATATAATGATCCGAGAGTCGGCACTGACTCCAAGGGCAATCCGCTTATCGTTACGCATATGGTAACGACTGTTGACGGCAGAACCATCGAGGGCAGCACAAAGTATACAAGTACAAACAATCAGCACTATGGAGCTGAGCCGAATGTCAGCGTGCAGACAGTCGATCTTTCTTCCGACGGCGGCACACCGGATCCCAACAATCCCGGCTTTACGGAGCTTAAGGAAATATATGCTGAGAATGTAGGCTATGTATATGATACGCCTCAGCCTGTCAGAATAGAAAATCATTGGCAGCCAAAGGCGCTTAAGGACGTTACTATGACGGCGAAGTTCAAGGTAGTAGGTGTTCTTGAAAGCGATGCAGAGGAAATTTATGAAAGTGTTGCCAAATATTTCCCCGAAGTTAATGCCGGTGACTATAATGTTCCTTCAGCGGACGGTCGTAAGGAAACGGACGAGGCAATTACGGAAATGATAAACATACTCTATAATGACGAGTATGACGAGGGCACAGACTATGCAAGGGAATATATTGACAAGTACGGCGAAGCATATAAAGACAGCCACCCCGGAGAAGAGCTTGACTACGGTGAGCTGAGCAGGCTTTTTGCAAAGGCTAAGACAGGCATTCTTGAAACAAGAAACAGAAAGGTTTATGAATCGGAGGAAATCGAAGTAGATGAGGCTATGGGCGGAAACACCATAATAAACTATCTTCCTCCCTTCGGTTTCAGTCTGAGCGGCTCAGGCGAGGTTGAAAAGGGCGATAAAATCGTATACAGAGTAATACAGATCAAGGGCGGCGATTATCAGACGAAAATAACAAGAAGTCTGCTCAGTATAGTTACAACGGGAAGTGAAACCACAGATTATGACAACTGGTCATTTGTGAACAGCCTTTCCCCGTCGTCACTCACCGAGAGCATATGGTATGACAAATATCAGAACGGACTTTTTGAGGAGGACGAAACGGGTATACTCCATGCGAAGGTCTATATAGCAAAGAGAAACGAAACAACGCCGCTGCCCTCAAACGGAGATGCGGAGGACGACAGCAGATATTATGACAGCTTCGGCATTATAAAGGAAGAATATGTAACCAACCCCGAAAAAATAACCGACGATGTTACATCGGAGCAGCTTTTCGAGCAGGTGAAAAAATCACAGGTATTTGAAATAACTGCCGGACCTGACGATTCTATACCTACGGATATAAAGTGGAACCTTACGGCAGGTCATTACAGGGTGGTTGTTGTTCTGCCAAATGATGTTATTTACAACACGGTTTCATGCACGGGAGCAAGCTATACGGACGCCCACGGCAATGTTGAAACTCAGGTGAAAAGGGCGAGAGATTTAAGCGGAATGGGTCTTGGATTTGAAGAAAACGATAATCCTGTGCTTATACAGTATATTGACGTAGGTCCCAGTAAGGATCAGCTTGTCGGCGCAGGCTATGGCTTTATGGGCGGTCTTAGTATAAGAAAGCTTATTTCCATTTCGGAGGTTGCGGAGGGAGATCCCTTCGGGCTTATAGACAAAATTGAAAAGGAGGATTTCCGTTTCGAGATTCAGTTTGAGGATCAGCCCAACGGAACCCTTATAACCGCAGAAAATTTAGAGCAGGAAAAGCTAAAGGCGGGAACGGAGGACATTAATGTGGGCGACTGTACCGTCAAGGTGGAAACCTTCGTACTTGACATAGACACGGGTACGGAAAGTTCTGCGGCAGAGGACAAAACTCTCGTTTTCAGAAAGAGGGAGGGTTATACCGAAAACAGGTGGGGCGCTGTGTTCGACCTTGACTCCGGCGAAAGAATAACCATTCCCAATGTGGATGCAGGCACAAAATATTGGCTGTGGGAGTATGACAACACCAACGAAAAGGACGCAGCCCCCGACAGCGCACAAAGAAACGGAAGCAGCACAAGTTACAGCGATGACAACGCTCTCAGCTTTATGCCCAAGGGATATCATCTGGCAAGTACCTACGGCAGCAATAAATATCGTACAAGCAATGTTCCGCCTACTTCAAGAACGGTTCTTGTAAACTATACAAACAACTATACTCCCGTATCGGTGGAGGGCTTCGGCGGAGACGGTACAAGTGTTCCTGTGGAGCATGACGGTTATACAAACCAAAGCGGAAAGTTTGACAGAACAGAAAGCACAGGTGAAAATATAGACTACGGCTTAAATCTTAAGGGCAAGGTAGTCATAAAGACAAAAGAGGGCGCATCAGGGTCAGCTTATCTTCTGAAGGAGGGCGATGAGTTCCGACTTCTTCTTGAACCTGTTGACAACAACAAGTCCCCGAGCTTTGTGCAGAACGGTGCAACGGACAAGGCTGAGGGTGATGAGATAGGCAAAGACACTATGACTGTTGACTTCGACGACAACACCTATGCGGAGTTTACATCAACAGGCACATACTCTTATATTCTCAGAGAAGCAAGACCCTTCTATGACGATGATATAAACGCCATACCGGGAATATCCTATTCTATGGAGCAATACAGAATGGACGTGGAGGTCATCGACAAATATCAGCAGCTCGCCATTGACAAAGTGACATGGTATAAGCAAAACGGCGAGAGCTGGGACGAGGTAGGACCTGAAGATATTGTGTTTACCAACACATACAGCCCCTATGAGCTTACGGTTGCTTTTATGGGTACAAAGGTTCTTAATACAAGCGTACACGCCGATGGATATACCACTGACAACAATGAGCTTGTAAGCGTGGGCGATGTTATGCCCTTCAGCTTTACAATAAGTCCGGCAGGTTACAGGGACCGTCTTTCCGAAACCGATGACTATACGGAGGACGAAAACCAACCTATGCCCAAAACTCTTGACGACCCATCAAAGACGGGCCATGACAGAAGCGCAACTGTTACCAACGCACCAAACGGAAGTATCGTGTTTGACGGATTGGAGTTTACGGCTGAGCAGGCAGGGGAAAATATTGACCACGCAAGAATATATAAGTATATTATCAAGGAGAATAAAGACAAAGACGGCGAAAACGGCATAACCTATGACAGCGACAATACGAGAGAGGTATATGTAAGAGTATACAAGAGAATGGTTGTCGAGGACGGTGCCACAAGTCAGACGCAGACGGTTTCCGTTGAAAACTGCTCTCAGACAGGTGCGGCAGTATCGGGAACAGACAATTTCACATTCACAAACAGCTATCAGGCAAAAAGCGAAATAAGTCTTGGTTCCGACGGACTGGGACTGGAGCTTGAAAAGACTGTGACAGGTGAGGGCGAAAGAGGTATAAAGGAAAGCGATTCCTACGGCTTTATTCTCGAATCCGCAGGCGGCGCTCCTCTTCCCGATGAAAATACGGTGGTTATGAAGGAAGTCAAGAGCGAATTCGACAAGGCGAATGAGGTTGTATTCGACAATTCCCAGAAGATAACCTTCGACCAGACGGGTACCTATGAATATACACTGAGAGAGCTTAATCCTCTTAAGGACACTACGGACAAGGTGAAGAATATAGCAGGTATCAGATATGATGATACCGTATATACCATAACCGTTTTGGTTACAAACAAAAACGAAGCCGAAAGAGAGGGCGAAACCGACTACAAGGGCAAGCTTGACGCCAAAATAACCAAAATTACCAAAATGAGCGCATCAAGCGGCGATGTTGTGGAGCAGACCGTATATAATGGCACTCCCCTTGAAGGTGACAATAAATACGGTATTCAGTTTACCAATGTATATACCCCCGGTACAGCGGACGTGACTGTTATGGGAAGAAAGGTATTAAGCGGTGAGCCAAGCGTGCTTACAGGCAGCAACGGCACAAGCGTGTCCCTTGACGGCGACTTCTTCGACAAGTTCAGCTTTACGCTTACTGCGGCAGGCTCTGTTATGAAAACGAAAGACACACTTGAGGACAGAGATTTTGTTGAGGACGAAAGTCAGCCCCTGCCGGACGGCTCCGATATGGTTGATGCAAAGCCGGTTTCAAAGACGGTGAAAAACAGCGTTGTAAATGACGATGTAAAGGACGGCTCCGCTGTGGATTTCGGAAAGATAACCTTCGATATGGACGATACGTCAGAAGGAAGTCAGTCCACACCTATGATTTACAGATATAAGATAACCGAGAATGAGTTTTCCGGTGATAAGCTGTCGGATAAGGTTGTTTATGACAATACAGAGCAGTACATATATTTCAAGGTATATGTGCAGATGCAGTCGGACGACGATGACTATGTTGTGGCATCTCCCTGTGATAAGGACGGAAATGATGTTTCCGGCGATTTGTTTACCTTTACAAACAAGTTTGACGCAGCGAGAGTTGACTACCATGCAAACGGTGGTCAGGGTGTAAATGCCTATGTAGAGGGAGATATATTTTACAGGAGCAATGAATATTACGGAAAGGGCGAAAGCGCAGACCTTATGGCTCTTGAGGCAAAGGCTTATCCGAAGCCTGTTGAGGACGTAAATCCCTACGGCAGAGAGCATGTAAGGCGTGACAACGCTGTGCTTATAGGCTGGAGCGAAACTCAGCATAAGGAAGTGCTCAAAAATTCACCCGAAACAGAGGGCGTAGAGCTTAAAACCCAAATAAATATGGATTCATGGGACGCAGGCAGCCCCAAAAACAAAATTGTCTACGCCGTATGGGCGGAGGATATGAACAATGACGGCGTGCCCGACTATGACCAGAGATATTCGATAACATACAGAGATAATACATATCCTTACAGCTATGAAAGAAGAATAGCCGAGGGAAATGATGAGCTTGTATGGAACGCAGCCGAAGCCTTTAACGGAGCACTGGAACCACAGAATCTGGAAAAAGCTAACTCTCTTAGCTTCCTTGCAGACGGCGGAACATACCCCGATGAGTCGGTTCCTTCTGCAAAATCTGCCCTTACAAAGGCGAGATATAGCTATGTTGAGCCGAATTCATCTGACTTCATAAAAGGCAAGGTCGTGACTGCTTCTGAGCTGAGAGGTACAAACCTTACCCTTGAGCTTGAAAGTGAAGTAACCATAGACCCAAGGGAAATAGACTCAGCCCAGTCAGACAAAAACAGTCTTGACGGAAAGAGGACTTACGAAGCGGGCAAATATATGCAGATAGGCTGGTCGGTTTACAGCCACGGTCCTGCGCAGAGCTATACGGACGCCGAAAACTGGCTTATAAGTGAGCTTAATATGGACGAATCCGCTGACAATATCATAATCGGCGGAAACTGGAACTGCGTGCCTGTATGGGCGCCCGATCTGGACGAAAACAATCTTGCGGACTATACGCAGGTGTTCTATGACGGAAATGTGCCGGAGAGCGACCCCGACAAAATCGCGGAGGGTACTATCCCATCGGATACCAAATCATATAACAGGACGCATACAGAGGGCGGCTATGAATATGAGAGCGTAAACGTACTGAAAGCACCTCAGCGTGATGGCTATGTGTTCCTTGGCTGGTCACTTAACGATAAGGACGGAAAGGGCACTAATGAGGACGGCGAGCTTTATCAGCCCGGCGATGTATTTGTAAAGAGCGACAGCGAGGATATGCTTTATGCTCAGTGGGCAAAGATAAGCTATGTTGACGTATATTATGACGGAGATGGCGTAAGCGATATGCCGGGCAAGAGCGATGTTGTGACTTCGCCGGCTCTGACTGTTGCGACAAAAACTCCGGCTCATGAGGGCGCTGTATTTGTAGGTTGGATAACAGCCCCGTCAAAGCCCGACAAGAGCGAATGCTATTACAGGGAGGTGCCTCCCGGGGAAACGGTATTCTATCAGCCCGGCGCACTTTATCCTGACGCAGTGACGGGAGATATTACCTTCTATGCGGTATGGGCGGAGAATACACTTTATGACGCAAGCGGCAGACCCGACTATTATGAGGTGGAATATAATTCCGGCGCAGCAGGTTTGGACGCAGGCAATATGCCGGCTGACGACCATGAGTATAAGACGGGAGATGCCGTGCTTATACAGGAGAGCGTTCCCGAATGGGACAAGCACGTGTTTACGGGCTGGCTGAGGACAAATCTTTATGCAAAGGGCGATTCTACACTTTATATGTATAATTCACCCTACACAAGCTTTTCCAAGACAGAGCAGAGAGATGTCCTTACGGCTCAGTGGGAAAACGATGAAGCAGGCGGCGGAGCTGACGGGACGGAGCCTGACGGAATACCCGACAGATATCAGAAGCA
This sequence comes from uncultured Clostridia bacterium, assembly GCA_947627855.1. Taxonomy (GTDB): domain Bacteria; phylum Bacillota; class Clostridia; order Lachnospirales; family CAG-274; genus JAJQCI01. Next base: position 18,078 of record CANQXR010000010.1, on the reverse strand, counting down.
GGTTGTGCTGGAGGTTGAAAACGGCACATGGCAAAAAGGTGATGAGGGCTTTTTGTCCCCGGACGGCAGAACTTACACTGTCTATGTTGACCTGAGAGACGAAGGCGGAAATTATTCCGAAACAGGAGAGGGTTCGTTTACCGTGCCGGAGAGCATTCCCGATGAGGGATATTCCGAAGGTGCATGGCTTACCTCCATACCTACGGGAACAGTCTTTGACAACAGCCCCGTAACATACAGGTTCAGCTATGCTCCACAGGAGGTAGGGGTTTCCTATAAGATTCCCGGTGTGGGCGGACTTCCCGTAATGAAGGAAGAGCCTGATTTGGCACTGTACAATGACAAAATATATGTTGACCCCAACGGCGGAATGTGGATGTCCTACGGTTTGGGACAGACGATCACTCTAAGGTCAGACATTACCCTTGACGACCCCACAAAGAGTAATGCTGTATTTATGGGTTGGGAGGCTGAAAAGGTAGGCGCTGAAGAAAGCGACTACACGGACAACGGTATAGTATATAGGTATAAGGCTTTATGGGAGGACGACAATAAAGGCGGCGACGACGGCGATACGCCTGACGGCATACCCGATATATATCAGAAGAAGATAACCTTCAAGGTAGACCACGGCAGCTGGAACGAGCCTGCGAGCGGCAGGGACGATATAGTTGTTGTTGCCGAGCTTAAGGACGCAGAAGGAAATTGGAGCGAAACAGGCAGTGCGGAGATAACACCGCCCACAGCCACAGCCGATAAGGATTATGACTTTGGCTGTTGGATCCCCGATTTCTTCAGCCCCGTAAGCGGAACGGACGATGCGGAATATACATATACATTCTATCCCGATGGAAGTCTGTTTGTGCTTTACGACCGCTATACTCCCGGACGAGGTGTAAGGGGCGATGCTCCCTCCGACAGAGATTTAATAGAGCTTAATAACGACATAGAAATAGAACTTGCAGACGGACACTGGAACAGTGGGGATTCTGAGCCAAAGACCAAGGATATTACTGAGAATGTGACTATCCCAAGACCCGTAAGGGAGGGCTTTGTATTCCTCGGCTGGAGGAGCGAAGCCCAAGACCCCGCTGTAAGCGGCGGCGCGGTATTTAAATATACGGCAGTATGGGAGGCCGACACAACAGGCGGCGGCGATAAGGGTGACCAGCCGGATAATATACCCGACAAATATGAAAAGAAGGTTACGTTCCACATACAGGAGGGCGGCTCATGGACAGGCGGCTCTACGGAAGACCAGATTTTCTTTGTTGTACTGAGAAACAGTGACGGCACATGGGACGAAAAGGGCAGCGGAACTGTGGCTGTGCCTACGGGTATGAGCCATGAAAATTCCGCCCTCTATCCCGGTCCCGGACACTGGGTGACCTCTGCCGATTCCGGTTTTGACAGCACTCCTCTTGAGATTGTTGAAAATTCACTGGGACAGGCATCGGCAACGGTGAGCGGAAGTCAGCCGGCATACCACACCTTCATATTTGATGAAAAGAAATATACCGTAGACTTCAATTTCAGCGAGGGATTTTACTCAAACGACAGCTATCCCAATCTCTATGACCCGGTTCAGCTTACTCCCGATTCGGAATTTACCATTCCGGGAATAGAGGACGGCGAACGTGTACTTCCTCAGAGAGAAAACTATATGTTTATAGGCTGGAGAGCAAGCGTTGACAATGCAAAGCGCTATCAGCCGGGAGATACCTATAAGGTTACGTCAGACGTTACATTCCATGCGGAGTGGGAGGCTGACGTAAACGGCGACAATATACTCGACAAATATCAGAAGAGAGTCAAGTTTACCATTCTCAACGGAACATGGGACGGTGTCGGCGACAGAGCGGACAGGCTTTTATGGGTAACTCTTACCACAGACGGTGAGCCATTTGCCTACGGTGACGACACGTCAAGACTTTCCGAAACAGGCTCTGCAAAACTCAGCAGCTATGACATACCTGACGTGAGCCTTGCAGACCCCGATGAGGGCTATAAAAAGGACGGCGCAGGCTGGCTTGGCAGCTATCAGCCTGAAGATGTGGTAATTACACAGGCTTCGCCGGGAGATACCGTATTTACATATGCCTTTCTTCGTGAAGGAGATGGACACAACGTATTCTTCAGAGAATATATACCCAACGGCGGACGACCGAGGGATTCCGTTCAGTATACCGATGACGGGGCTGTAATAGTTGTAGACCCACAGGGCGGAGAATGGACATATAATGACAATCTCTATACCACACTTTCTCCCGCACAGCTTACGGTGAAAGACGACATTACACTTCCCGACCCTGTGTGGAACGATGGAGAAGGCTCGGGCTATGTATTTATGGGCTGGAAGAAGATAACAGGCGGAGCCGAGGGTGTAGCCTACTATTACAGAGCCGTATGGATGACAGACAACAACAATGACAGTATTCCCGACAGATTCCAGAAAACCGTTATGCTCCGCATAGAAAATGGTTATTGGGGAGATGCGAACTTAGGAGATATTGCCAAGGACAGCAATTGTATAAATGTTGAAAGCGAAACAGCCGACTGGAGCAAATATAGCGGAATGATAACGGAGTTTGTTGAGCTGTTTGACGATGAGGGCAAGTGGAGCGCAAACGGAAAGGGTTATCTGCCCTATGTGCCTACCACAATGACCGCTCTTGACGAAAGCTATGCATGGGGCAATTGGGACAGATTCAGCCCTGTTGTTGAAGGGACGGGCACAGAAGCCTTTACCTTCATATTCCATCAGGCAGGTACGAATACGGTTTCCTACTCAGGATATACCACGGGAAATACAAAGCCGAATACGGTTATGGACAGTGTTCATATAGGCGACAATATAGCTGTGGTACCCAACGGCGGAACATGGCGCAATCCTATGGGCAGCGATGTTATAAGCGCCGAGGTTGTTGAAATAAGCGGCGACCTGTCCGTTATGGACCCCGTAAGGGAAGGCTATGTATTCCTTGGCTGGAGAAGATTTTATACGGCAAGCGGAAATTATGACAGATATAACGAATCCTACACCAATTCGGAGGAGGACAATACAAACTGTGATGTTATTTCCGTTAAATATGAGCCGAGGGACGGCGTAACTGTCAGATATGTCTACAAGGCTATGTGGCAGAGAGATATTGTGGGACATTTCATTGACCACGACAACTACACAGGCGACGGTGTTCCCGATAAATATCAGAGACTTTTCGTGCTGAATATAGAAAACGGCTATTGGGTAAATACGGACGCTTCAAGCTTCGGCGGAAGCAGATATATAACTCCCGACAAGGACAGCCAGTGGATAACATTCCTCAGGGACGGCGTATATTGGAGCCTTGACCCATCTGCCGAGGGCTATACATATGTGGACGGCGAAAAGCTGCCGGACGACAGATACCTGAATACAGGCAAATGGACAAAGAATGAAACGGGAGAAGATATAGCAAGTCCTCCGAGAAGAATAAGCCCCTCAGAGGAATATCCTTATAATGAGAAGATAGAATATACCTTCACCTACGATTTCCAAGGCTATACGGTTCAGTATGACCTCAACGGAGGAAAGCGTGATGAGGCGGCTTATCCCGATGAGAATTATTATGACGAGGTTATTATATGGAACGGTCAGTCCCTTACGGCGAAGGCTGCTCCTGTAAAAACCGAGGAAGGGGACAACTACATATTCACAGGCTGGCTTATATGCACCGACCCCGAAAAGGACGGAGAATTTGAAGAAACCGGCAGAACCATACAGCCTCTTGAGTCTATGACGCCCGATGAAGAAACGGGAGATATAAAGCTTGTTGCTCAGTGGGCAACAGACAACAAGGGCGGCGGCGACGACGGAGAAGAGCCTGATATGATACCCGATATATATCAGAAGAAGGTTATCTTCAGCGTTGTAAACGGCTCATGGGTAGACAATACGAGGACGGATATAATAAAATATGCCGTACTCAGGGATTCTGACGGAAACTATGACGAAAACGGCAGTATGGATATGGAGCTGCCCGCAGGTATGAAGGCTGACAGCGGCTATCTTTTAGGAAGATGGGAAAGCAGCGACCTCACAGGCGTCCTGCCGAAGGACGGCGGAAATACGGCGACTGTTTCCTCCAATAAGCCCGAAGAAGTCACATTTACATACACCTTCGAGTTTAACAGCTATGAAGTAAGCTACGACCTCATGGGCGGCGACGGAGCGGAAGGAGAAACTTACAGCCCCGAAAATGTGAGCCACGGCGACAGGGTAACCCTTAAGGCGGCTCCTTATAAGGCAGGAAGCTCATTTATGGGTTGGAAGTATGAAATTGACCCCAACGCCATAGAGGTTGACTCCGACAACGGAAATATCTACTATCCCGGAGACAGCAAGTCAATAGTAAGCAATGCAAAATTTACGGCACAGTGGAAGGAAAGCGGAAGCAGTGACGCAAAGAATGGATATGTAATAGAATATTGGCTTGAGGACCTTTCATCAGGTGAATATAAGCACGACAGTTCGGGTGACGAACATCCGGAGGACTTCGTGGGAGCATATGTGACGGCTGATTTCAAGGCTATTGACAACTATAAGCCAAATCCCGGTATGTCCTCTGTTTCCGGTGTTGTTGATGGAGGAAGTAATCTTGTTCTCAGGCTCTATTACGACCTTAATGTATACACGGTAAGATTTGATGCAAACGGCGGAAAGGCGCCGGAGGGGCTAAGCAGCGACCGCAGCTATCCCGATATGAGCGCTAAGCACGGCGGAAATGTTATTCTGCCCGTAGAGCCTGTTGAAAACACAGGATATCACTTCCGTGGTTGGACGTATGTTCCGGCTAACGGGGAGGGCGGCTATGACAGATGGCGTATAGACGAATATTCAGAAGCTGTAAGTCCGGGCACACCGTCTGCCGAAATTACGGAGGACTGTTGGTATGTTGCCCTTTGGGACAAAAATTACAGGGATCTGACAGTACAGGTTTTCGACGACTTCGACAATGACGGTCTGTACGGCGGCACAGGCGGTATACTCGCTCTGGAACCCGATAAGGTCAGTCTTGCCGACAGCGAAGGAAACGAAATAAGAGGACGCGGAGCTTATTCCGGCGGCGGAGTTGAATTTGACGACATAGCCGCAGGAGAGTACAGCCTTACCGTTTCGGTAGAGGGCGAGTATGATGCATATGACAGATATACGGGAATGGCTTATCCGAAGGGCGAGGAGATCGGCAGAGGACTTCCCGAAGCCGAGCTTGGCTCAGACGGCGTTCTCAGAATAACACACACCTTCGTTGTGCCTGACGCTTCATACAGCGGTGTTGTACGCTACGGCGTGACACGACCCTATGATTTATCATACAGTATGAACGGCGCACCGACTACGGTTATGCTTGACGGCGGCTATGTTCCCGACAGGGACTATGCATATAATCCCGATGTGTCAATACCTTATCCCGATGGCTTTGACGGACTTGTTTCCCTTGCCGATATAAGCGATATAACGGGACTTACAAAGGACAGCGATGGGGATATGAGCTATGACACATACACCGACGAGGCAGGGGTTGACCATAAATTCCTCGGCTGGAGCAGGGATTCCGCCGCAGAAGAACCCGATGTTGACGTTTCTATGGGAATGTCGGGAGATGAATATATGATGCCCCATGAAGATGTTGTTCTCTACGCCGTATGGGATATACCCTTCAGTGATGTAATGATACATTTTGACGGAAACGGCGGAGAGTGGCTTGACAGCGACTGGCCCGACACAGACGGTATGTCGGATCATACCGAGGCGCTGGAGAGAGATACCGTTGTAAATCTTGGCAGTGATGAAATGTATCTGCCGGACGCAGGAGAGTTAAGACGCAGCAACGCAGTATTCCTCGGCTGGAGCCTTTCAAAGATAAATCAGCCGGCTGTTGATTACGACACCGTTAAAGATGCGCTTATTTCCGAAATGACAATGAACTCATCACGCACGGTTTACGCCGTATGGGCACGTGACGTCGGAGGAAAGCTTGCGGAGGACAGAAACGGCAGTCTTACAATACATACAAGCGATGGAATACCCGACTTCAAACAGGTATTCTACGACCTTAACCTTCCCGCAGGAGCCGCAGCGGAACAGGCTTCGGGAAGTCTTGAAACCGAGCCTGCCGAATATGACTTATATGAAAGCGGCGGCGATGAAAGGTGGATGGCTCCCTTTGCAAAGGACAGCTACCACGAGGAAGATTTGGCGGCTATGACGGCTCTGCCGGAAGATGGCGAGCTTACCGACAGGGTTTATGTAAGGTCAAGCGCACTCAGTGTAAAGAATTATGTATTTATGGGCTGGAGCCTTAACGACCCCTCCGGAAATTCAAGCACTACAAGATATGACGGAGCCGGAAGTGAAACGGGAAATCCATATTACTTCGTCAAGTCGGCAGGCGTAAACGATACGCTTTATGCGGTATGGCGGTCTGTTGACCAAGCTTATGTAACCGTAAGACTTTTCGACGATGCAGACAGGGACGGAACCCGTGACCCCGAAGAAAAGCTTATAGAGGGCTTTATGATAAACAGCGTTTATGAGGTAAGCGGAGAGCCTGAGGAAATAGGCGGTTATCCCGTAGATGATACGGAAAGCCCCGGTCATATATCTATCTCATCTCTTGAGCCGGATTATTATGAATTCACACTGACGATAAACGATACTTCGGCAGGAGAAAGAAACGAAAACATAATTATACTAAGCCCCTCGGAGGCTGAGGGCGGCTATAAGGGCAAGCCTTATTATGACGCAAACAGCGGAAAGGTTATTGACGATATAGTCACGACCTATTCCGGCGACAAGGGCAGAAGCGTTACTGTAAAATATTATGCGCCTGAGGGAGCTGTCGGTACGTTGTATATACCTGTGGCTGAGGGTCATTCGGTAACATATGACAAAAACGGAGCGCCGGAAAGCGTAAGTATGCCGGAAGGTTATTTCGGACTTTTCCAAGACGAAAAATGCACAGTCAAAGCCCTTAACGGGGATAACGGTCTGAGCTATGAGCCTGAAAACGGCTTCTGGTATTGGAATGACCCCGACACGGGAGTAAGAAATTATTTCATGGGCTGGAGCACGGACAGGCACGACACAGAAGCCGAATATCTGCCCGACAGCACTCTCGTTATAGGAGAGGAAAATGTTGTGCTGTATGCCGTATGGTATACGGACACATACAGAATACTCTATAATGTAAATGGCGAAACTGCCGAAACAGACAACGGTGTTATAGATGTATCGGTTTATCCCGATTTTCCGGATTTCCGTGACAGAAGATATGGTTTTGGCGAAACTGCCGCACTTTGGATGCCTGTTTCACCTATGATAAATGACGATCTGGTATTTGTGGGCTGGACGAATGATCCGAGTGAGGCGGACAAGACAGTCGAAAGCATTGAAGAAGCAAGACAGCTTTTGACAAATGTCACAATACCAAACGAAAATGTCAGCGTTTATTCGGTTTGGGCGAAGGACGATGACAGAGACGGAAAGCCCGACTATGCGGACGACAGACATCTTGTGAAATATCATTCAAACGGCGGAGAGCCAAATCCCGAATTGCCGGAGGAGGGCATAATCTTCGCAGATTATACAAATTATTGTCTGCCGGGGGAGAATGCCGAGCTTATGGACATAAACGAAAGCCGCAAACGTGTGCATATGGAGGGCGCTGTTCTGGCAGGCTGGAGTACCGAACGCCACGAGGATATTCTCAGATATACTGATGCCGACCTGTTTGAGAAGCTGTCCGCCCGGAATGTTTTGTTTGACAATGAGGATATAGTTGTATATGCTCTTTGGGCAGAGGATAAAAACGGCAACGGTACGCCGGATTTTGAGGAAACACTTTATACACTTGTATACGACCCCAACGGCGGCGAGGGAACAGCTCCCGACAGTGTGACCGATCTTCTTGACGGCAGCATTGTAGAGCCTCTTGCCGAGTGCGGCGATCTTGCCGTGGATAAGGCTGTGTTTGTGGGCTGGAGCCTTAACCCCCATACGGGAGAGCTTCCTTCGGACAATGCAATAACCGATGTATTGCCTGACAGCTATAAGGTCGACCCGAAGGATTCCGACGGAAGCGGCACTATAAGGCTGTACGCCGTATGGGCAAAGGACGAATTCGGCGGCAGCGACGGCAGTGACGGAAAGCCCGACTACAAGCAGGTAAAATATGAGGAAAACGCTGACGGCGATCTTGTTGAGAATATGCCTTATGACGACAATGAGTATGAGGTAGGAGAAAAGGTGACTGTTCCTGCTGACAGGATACCCACCAGAGATGGCTATGTATTCTCCGGTTGGAACCTTAACAGCACAGGCGTAATATATGACGGAAGATATTACAACAATACCTTTGAAAAGGGCAGTCGTACGGATATACTCTATGCAATATGGAAGAGAGATTCCAACAAGGACGGAAATCCCGATGAAAATCAGTGGATAGTAAGCTATAACCTTAACGGCGGCACAGCACAGGAGGGACTTGACTATACACCGAGAACGGTTGACGACAAGGCGGAAGTAATTGTTATGCCGGGTCCGTCCTATGCAGGATATGCCTTTGACTGTTGGACAGACGCAGAGGGCAACCGCTATAACAACGGCGACAGAGTTATTGTTACAAAGGATATTGTGTTCACGGCGCTTTGGGATACCGATGAAAAGGGCGGATATGACCCTGATGAGCCTGAGAGGGATATTCCTGACACAGTACCTGACAAATATCAGAGACAGCTCATATTTGTTGTTGAAAACGGCGTATGGGCTGACGATGGAACTACCGTAAAATATATGACTGTAAATCTTTACGGACCCGATGGAACGACTTACAGCGAGGACGGCACAGGCGAATATGACATACCTGTTGGCGTGCCGGAGGTTGGTTTTGAGAAGGGAGTATGGACGAGCAGTCACGAGCCTACGGGGGCAGAGCCTGACGGAACCGTCACAAAGGATTATCCCGATGTCAAGGTATATACATATACCTACGCTTCAAAGGGCAAGCCTGTTATTTATTATGACAAGCCGTCCTTTGACGATGACAACGAGCCGGACCCCGATGTTGTGGAAACGGAATACGGCAAGAGCATAATCATAAATCCCAACGGCGGTATGTGGACGGCTCCCGATGAAAAGGTACATACCGACCCCGTTACACTGGAGATAACCGACCCCGAAACAAATATAACTGCGCCTGTGCGTGACGGCTATATGTTTATGGGCTGGGAAACAAAGACAGGTGAAAGCGATGATATAGCATGGGTATTTACGGCATTATGGGAAAGCGACGCAAAGGGCGGCTATGACCCGGAAAGTCCCGACAGAGATACGCCTGACGGTATACCCGATGTATATCAGAAGCTTGTCATATTCAGAATAGAACACGGCGTATGGAGTGACGGCAGCAGCGAACCCAGAAAGCAATGGCTGACCCTTGAGCAGGAGGGTGTATGGAGCCCCGAAGGTACGGCGAAGGTAGATATACCCACAGGAATGTCGCCCAATGAGGGATATTTCGGCGGAGAGTGGAACGAAGCTCCTCCCGAAGTCATAGACAACACCTTCCCAAGTGGAACCGAATATGTATACAGCTTTACGCCCAATGCGGAAACTGCCGATTATAAGACGGAATATTACCTCCAGAACACATCGGGTCAATATGAATTGTATGAGGAGGTCACCGGCAATGCAATTGTGGGAGAAAAGGTAAAAGCCTATGAAAAGACATACGAGGGCTATAACCTTAACAGAAGCATTTCGGTAACCGAGGGCGTTGTCCACAGAAACTTCCCTCAGGGTGACGGCGACCTTATGCTTACACTCAGACTTTACTACGACCTTTACGGCTGCACAGTCCGCTATGATTTTGACGGCGGTTCACCGGCAGTAGGTGTGGAATATGACAGAGTAGTACCGACAGGAACCGAAATAACCGTTGCCCACGAGCCGGAAAGAGAGCCGGACAGAACGGACAGTATATTTATGGGCTGGAGTGCAGGCGCTGAAATCTATCAGCCCGGCGACACTCTCATCATAAATGAGAATACTCTCTTCAGGGCTTATTGGGAGGCTGACGAAAACTATGACGACATACCCGACATATTCCAGAAGCTTGTAATATTCAAGGTTCTTAACGGAACATGGCAGGAAAACGGCGAGGACACATATATTCAGCTTGCAGAGCTTTTTGACGAGCTTGGTATGTGGTCGTCAGAAGGCAGCGGCTATGTAACAGTGCCGAGCGGAATTCCCGACTATGGCTATGAGGGCGGCGGCTGGATAGGAGCTTCTCCCGATATCATAAGCTCAGGCAGCGCTCTCGTAACAGGAAACGGTACGGTTGAATATACCTACGGCTACGGACGTACAGACAATCCAAACATATCATACAACAGGTATGAAAACGACCTGCCGCCAAAGGGCGCTGATATGGACGTTTCATACGGAGCAAAGGTAATAGTTGACCCCAACGGCGGTATATGGCGGGGCAGCCCGTCACCTGTGGAGCTTATTGTTGAGGAAAGCTGCATACTTGAAGACCCTGAAAGAGATGAATACATATTTATGGGCTGGACGGCCGAGCCGGGCGGCAACGAGGAAACAGCGTGGATATTCACTGCGCAGTGGCTTGCCGATAAATACGGAAATGACCCGAGGGGTTCCGACTATCCCGACAATATACCCGATATTTATCAGAAGAAGGTAACCTTCAGAGTTGTAAACGGAAGTTGGGCTGACGGCTCAAAGAGGGATATAGACAGATATGTTACACTTACCGACAGCAGCGGCAACTGGTCTGTTGAGGGCAGCGGCATTCTGAATGTGCCCACAGGAATGACGCCGGACGAAGGATATGAAAACGGAAGTTGGGACAGCGTACCGCCCGAAGTAGTATCCGGCAGGGACGGCACGGCTTATACTTATACATTTGATGAAATCATAAAGTATACCGTAAGCTATGAGCTTGAAGGCGGAACAGCTGTAAACAATACGGACTATTCACCCGAAACCGTGAGGGCGGGAGAGAGCATAACCGTGAAAGCTGCTCCCTACCGTTCGGGATATACCTTCACAGGCTGGTCAGACGGAACGAATGTTTATCAGCCCGGAAATATAATTACGCCCGATAAGGACGTCACGCTTACTGCACGCTGGTCATCGAACAGCGGCGGCGGTGGCGGAGGCGGTGGAGGCGGCGGCAGTGCTGCACGCTTCACCCTCAGATATGCCTCCAACGGCGGAACGCAGTATGCCGATGAAACATATGCAAGGGGCAAAGAGGTTAGTCTTGACAAAGTGCCCGAAAAGGCAGGCTGTGATTTCACAGGCTGGTATGCCGACAGGGAGCTTACGGAAAGAATAACAAGCATTATTATGAATTCAAACAAGACTGTATATGCAGGCTGGAGCGAATCCGGAAACGGCGGAATCGTTCAGGAGCCTTCCGAAGCCGATAAACCCGTACAGCCCGCAGATGTTCCTACACCTGCCGACCTCAATGCAGACGACCACTTTGCATATATAGCAGGCTATGACGACGGCACAGTAAGACCCACAAGGGATATAACCCGTGCCGAGGTTGCAGTTATATTCTACAGACTGCTTAACGAGGACATAAGAAATGAAAGCACTGTTTATACAAATGACTTCAGAGATGTGAGTGCAGACTCATGGTTCAATACGGCAATATCAACACTTACCTCCCTTAACATAGTTTACGGAAGAAGTGAAACCCTATTCGACCCATATGCGCCTATTACGAGAGCCGAGTTTGCCGCTGTATGCGCAAGGTTTGACTCCTATAAGGGCGAAGCCGGAGACGTATTCACTGATATAGAAGGTCACTGGGCTGAAGAGGATATAAACAGAGCTGCCGCAAGAAATTGGGTAAGCGGCTATGGCGACGGTACATTCAGACCCGAAAACAACATAACCAGAGCCGAGGCGGTAAGCCTTATAAACAGAGTTCTTAAGCGAGTTCCCGAAACAAAGGACGACCTCCTTGAGGGAATGACCACGTTCACGGATAATGCAGATGAAACAGCATGGTATTATCTGGCGATACAGGAGGCGGCAAACAGCCACGACTATGAGTTTAAGGATAATGACTATGAAAAGTGGATCAGTCTTAACGATTACTCTGTACAGTAAATATTGATAAAATATTGCCTGTCTTTTCCGGCTTTACGGAAAAGGCAGGCTTTTGTCTGTATAAAATTTTTGTTGACATTATTATGAATGGGGGCTATTATAACAACAGATATTTTATTTTTAAGGAGGGAAACAAATGACTTTATATAAGGCTTTTAAATCAATTAAGGCAGGAGACAGGAATCTGGACAGAGCCATAGATATAATACGGCTGAACAGGGAAAAGTCTATACCGGGGCTTCTTGATATTATAGAAGCGGCAGTCGAAAACCCGATGAAAATACCTAACGACTTCAGGCTTGTAAATGCAATGCTTTTTCTTTCCGAATTCAGGGTAAAGGAGGCCTTTAAGTATATAGTGGAGCTTCTGAAGCTTGACGATGATTTCTGTGAATATATTATGGACGAGTTTGTTACGGAAAGTATGCCTATTGTTCTGGCAAATGTAATGACGGAAAAGGATATAGATAAAATCAAAGTCATTATAGAAGATGAAAATATAGACTTCTTTAACAAAGGCGTGGCTGTCAAGTCCCTTGTTGCGGCGCAGGGCAGAGGAATTCTGGGTAAGGACGAGCTGTTTGAATATTTTGAATATCTCGCAGAAAAATACGTGGACGACGCAGGAATTATGTCGGAGATTGCCTGCTGTGCAGAATTCGTGCGTACACCTAAAATCATAGAGAATGTAAAGAATGCCATCAGAAATGGGGTTGTAGATGAGGAGTTGATATCTGTCGAGGACTATGAAGAGGGCATAGCCCGACCGCTGAAAACAGGGGAGGATATTTTCAGCTCCAATGAATTCATTGAGGGAAAGGCAACGGCGGAGTTCTGTTTTGGGGATTTCTGACGATTAGACAATTTGTATTTTTATTGCAAAAGCTATTTACAAATTGTGTTATATATGCTATAATAATAATGCAGACCACAATGCAAAAAGTTTTTTGCATACAGCGATATTAGCATCACCATCCATTATTTATTCGTTGAGTGGTCTGTTTTTTTGCGTATAGGTTTCCTTTGCCGAAGAGGGGTGTATATGGGCGTACACCTAAAAAATGTTGTTCAGAATATTTATTATTGTATCGCCCAAGGTTGCTTTTTCCACGGCGTCTGAAGCCACAATGTCACTTCTTCCTATTTCCTCTCCCTCATAATAATATATTATTTCGCCGAGCTTTGTGCCCTTATCAAAGGGAGCGTTTATATTTTCGGCTATTTCAAGCTTGCTTTCAAAGCTGTTTTCCGCACCCTTTTTTACGGGCCACGAAACAAGCTCGCTGACTTCGCCCGTTACTGTTTTTTCATTTCCCTTGTAAACGGGGATTTCGCCAACACGTGTTCCCGGAGTTTCGCCATTTATAATGGTGTAATTTCCGAAGCCGTAGTCAAGCAGCTTCATCATCTCCCTGAAACGTACCTTCGGGTCGGGGGCTGCCATTATAACTCCTATAAGCCCCATATCATTTTTGAATGCAGAGCCGGAAAGACAATAAAGAGCCTTGCTTGTGGAGCCTGTTTTAAGCCCCGTTGCACCCTCATACCATTTTATAAGCTTGTTTGTGTTTGTAAGACCGAATTCAGACGTACCCTTGCTTGTGGTGTGAGTTATGACGTCCTGCCAGGTGGTGGTATAATCCTTTACCTCAGGATATCTGTTCAGAAGCTCTCTGCTCATAATGGCTATATCCTGTGCAGTCGTGTAGTGATTTTCCGAGTCAAGACCGCAGGCATTTTCAAAATGTGTATTCTCCATACCAAGCACCTTTGCTTTTTCGTTCATCATGGAAACAAAGCCCTCTTCGCTGCCGCCTATTTTTTCCGCCATAGCCACGGCTGCATCATTTGCGGAGGCTATGGCTATTGATTTCGTAAGGGTTTCCACGGTCTGGGTTTCAAACGGCTCAAGAAATATCTGGGAACCGCCCATACCTGCGGCGTGTTCGCTTACGGTAACCTCGTCCTCCCATTTAAGCCTGCCGTCCGCTACGGCATCATATATAAGAAGCAGCGTCATTATTTTAGTTACACTGGCAGGAGGGAGCTTTTCGTTTTCATTCTGACTGAAAAGAACCTTTCCCGAATTCTGCTCTATCAATATTGCGGATTTGCCGTCTACGCTGAAATCGGCAGCGAAAACCTCCGTCATGGCAAACAATGTGGCAATAAACACACAAATTACTTTTTTTATCATAAAATACCTCCCATAGCTTTTTATAATATTTTAAACGGCTTTGACGAAAATATACACGGCTGACGGAATGACAAAAGGGCGTTTGCAGCTCTCTTATATGCTCTGCAAAAGCCCTCTGTATCCGCAGGTATTGTTTACACCTTGTTTTTGTCCGAAAAATAATCGGCAATTCCTATATATATCGCCCATGCTATTTTCTTCTGATAATCCTCCGAATTAAGAAGCTTGTTTTCTTCGGGATTGGACAAAAATCCGCATTCGACAATAACAGACGGCTTTTTCTGATTTTTAAGAATATAATAGCTGTTGTTTTCCTTTGTTATCCTCTTGTTTGTGTTGTCGGCTATTTCCTTGAGCCTTGCCTGTATAAAATCCGCAAGCAGCTTTCCCTCATCGGAAGAACGGGGATAAAATACCTGCGCTCCCCGTACATTTTCGGAGGGATAATAATTCTGATGAATGCTTATCATTGCATCAACCTCATCGGAGTCGGCGAGCTTTCTCCTGAGCCTCAGATCCTCCCGTTTGCTTTCCGAAAGGGCTTTATCGTCCCGTCTTGTCATATATACACATGCGCCGCCCTGTTGGAGATAATCGCAGAGATAGCCGGCTATGGCAAGATTTATTTCTTTTTCCTTGCTCCCCTCAGAAACAACCTTCCCCGGATCTGCTCCTCCGTGCCCTGCATCTATAAGTATTATTTTTCTTTCAAGGGAAAATACATCGCCGGAAGGCATTCTGAGAGAATAGCCCACGCCTGCAAAAAGCAGTGTCAGATATATGTATGTCAGTATTTTTATTTTTCGTCCATATGTGCCGGTTTTCAATTGTCCGACCCCCGTTCGGTAAAAAAGTCCATAAAGTTGTAGTCGGAATATTCCTTCCTTCGGGGTTTTCTGTCGGATATAAAGCTTGTATAGCTTTCGCTGATTTCGGGATAAATCTGAATATCCCAAGGCTTGTCGGCATTCACAAGGGCTTCGGAGGCTTTTATTTCAGAGCCGTCCGAAATATCTGCATAGCAGGCTCTGGCAAGCTTTTCGCATATCTTTCCCGAAAATGCTGTGGGACGTCCGTTTTCGGAGGTTATGTACGCACGTGAGCCGGATCTGAAGAAAATGTTTATCCTGTTGTTGTGTGAAAATATAAGAGGGGAGTTTATCATATTCATCTCCGCCGCAGGAACAGCATCGGAAAATCCGGCAGCCGTTCTTTTTCTGAAAAGCAAACGGGAGGAAAATACATTCGTAAGTACAGCGGAAAAATACATTCCGTCTTTGCTGCCAAATACCGAGTAATCCGTAAAGGCTCCCCCTGATGAAAATACAGTATTGAGGGGGCCTATGGACTGTTCCATTACTTCACGATAGCAAAGACTCAGGCGCTGTTTATTACGGAAATATGAAACGACCCTTATGCCGCCTACCGTACATACCCTGTAAATGTCGTTTCTCAGGGCAAAAACGGAATCCATGAGGACAGGGGCGCTTTTTTCCTTTCCCAGTGACTGAAAATATATATCATTGTTTCCCTTTCCGCCTGTGGGTACATTGTATATAAGATCCATGGAGGAGCCGTTTGTACGGGCATCAAAATAAAGGGCGTTGTTATCCCTGCCGGATTTGTTTTCAAGTATGGTTCTTCCGGTATAGCCGTTTCCGTCATTTTTTATCGTCAATACATTTCCCATGTTGTCACGACAGAATATATAAGCCTCTCCGGAGTCGGAAAGGCTCAGAGTGAAATCGCTTCTTACGTCCCGGGCAATTGTTGTTTCCGGCGAAAGCCCCTCCGAATTACGTTTTCTGCTGAGTATTTTTCCGCTGCTGTAATAATAAAAGCTTATGTCTTTTTCGGATTTTATAATATATGTCATATATTTCCGCCTTTATTTGTTTGTAATATTATATGAACAGGTTAAAATAATATACTTGCGGTTTTGTTTGAAGTAATATATAATTGTAGAAAGTATGAAAGCAGGAGGCGGCAGCATGGACGAGGAAAAAAACAGAGATGAACAGGAGCTTTTTGACGAAGCAAATGATGCGCAGGAGGAAATAACGGATCCCGAATCAGATAAGATTATTACCGCTAAAAACAGGCGCAGTATAATATTATATTCGTTTATGTTTGTAATTCTGTGCGCATTCATAACAATTGCCGCATATACTTATATGTCGGTTTATCCGTATAAAAAGCTTGCAAAAAGTGTCAGAAATTCCATGGAGGATATATATGAGGCAAAGCCCGGCGGAATTGATGCAGAGGGACTGAAAACTCTCATATTTACAAGCCCCACAAAAACCGATGGGAAGTTTGATTATGCCGGAAAGGAACAGCGGAGCGCAGATTTTTCGTGGAATTATGATCCTGTCGGAAAAAAGGCGGCAGGAAGTCTTTATATAAGCACCGATGAAACGGGACTTGACGCAGTTGACTGCTATGCCGATGATAAGGAGCTTATATTCAAGTCGGATTTTTTGGGGGAGGATTATCTGAGCATTCCTTTTAACAATGTGCTTTCGGCATATAATTCTTCTGAGCTTTCAGAGATTTTGGGAAAAACAGAGTATACACAGGATATCTCCATAGACCTGTTCAGAGCAGATATATTTGATGAACCGGAACTCAGGGAACTGATAAAGGGATATTTTTCAACAGAGCGTGAAGCAGTTGAGAATCTCAGAGAAAATGTCGTTGTATACAAAAATGACGATTACACCATGAAAGAAAGCAATAAGACCGCCAAGGGCTATACGGTGACTGCGGACGGCATATATGTATCGGAGGTAATTGACGATTTTGTTGAATATGCCCAAGGGCAAAGCAATTCACACGCTGTTGCGGAGGCAATAACTCCTATTATATGCTTTATAACGGGGCTTGACAATACCGCTGAAGAAACTGAGAATTTTCTTGATGAGAACAGATATTCGGCTCTGGAGATGCTTTCCGAAGCCCTGAGCACACAGACAGTAAAAATCGATGCATATATATATAAAAACAGAATCGTATGCGCCGATTGGGATTTTACACTCAATGATGTGGATTCGGTTGTGGATTGTTCGGTAAATATTGCCACAGATGAGGAAGGCTTCGGAAGGGCAGGGGATATAACATTTATATGCGGCGACAGAGAAATACGGGCAAACTATAATATTTCTCAGAGTGGGCTTGATTTGGGCTATGAGGAAAAGCAGACTATGTTTGACGCTGCATATACGAGCAAAGCGGAATTTACACTTGATGAAGAGTCACTTTATACTCTTAGGGCAGAAGTAGAAAATGATAATAACAGAAATGACAAGATAAGTTTTTCTTCTGCCGGTATTCTGACGGTGGGAGCTGACGGACTTTCGGCACATTCTGACAATACACGGTTCAGAAAAGGAACGGAGGATATGCGGACGCTTTCCTTTGATTTGAATATAACTCCTTTAAGCGAGGATATAGTTTCCCATGTAAGTTCGCCGAAAGCCTTGTTTGATATGCCGAAGGAGGATTTGTCATATATTTTCGGCAATTTCTATAAAGCCTTGGCTCAGACAGGTATAAACAATTAATTTTTTAGTATAATTTAAGGGTTGCCACCGCGCGCCGCCCAACAAAGCCGCCCCCACAAACCGTCTTTGACGGTTTGTGGGGGCGGCTTTGTTGGGCGGCGCGCGGGCCCGTGGGGGCGAGGGGG